>NZ_SJOP01000043.1 GCF_004331415.1 Kosakonia quasisacchari | reverse complement strand
TCCACAACTACCAGCGCGCCGCCGGAATGGTAGAGGCGTTTGCCACTATGAACGAGCAGGGGCGCGAAGAATGGCTGAAGTTAACCGGCAATTCAGAGACCACTACGGAATCCCGGTACGGGTTATCCGGTGGGAGCCAGAAAAACAGCGCGTTATCTATCTTCGTGAAGCGCAAGGTTACGAGCATGAATGCTTCAGCCCGCTCGAGCAGTTCCAGCGTAAATTCAGAGAAATAAAGGACGACCATGAGCACTAAATTAACTGGTTACGTCTGGGACGCATGTGCCGCTTCTGGCATGAAGCTGTCCAGCGTGGCGATCATGGCGCGCCTGGCTGACTTCAGCAACGACGAGGGCGTGTGCTGGCCGTCCATCGAGACGATTGCCCGCCAGCTTGGCGCGGGTGAAAGCACTGTACGAACAGCGATTGGCAAGCTGGAGCAGGAAGGCTGGCTGACACGCCAGCAGCGCCGCAAAGGTAACCGTAACGCGTCGAATGTTTACCAGCTTAACGTGGCAAAACTTCAGGCTGCTGCCTTTTCTCACCTGTCAGAATCTGACGCCTCAAAATCTGACGTATCAAAATCTGATGGGTCGAATTCTGATGCCTCAAAATCTGACGCGTCGAAATCCAGCAAAACAGGCAGTTTTCACCCCTCAGAATCTGGGGGGGATCCGTCAGTAAATTCAACTACAGATCCATCAGATAAAAAACCTTCTTGTCCGGTTGCTGCGCAACCCGACGATGCGGTGGTGATCACCGATCAGGCTAAACAGGTTTTGACTTACCTGAACCAGAAGACCGGATCACGGTATCAGGTCAGTAAATCCTCGCTGGATAACATCCGTGGCCGCCTTGGTGACGGTTTCACCGTTGCTGAGCTGGAACTTGTTGTGGACTACACGACCGCAAAATGGGGGCAGGATCTGCGCATGGCTGAATACCTGCGCCCGACAACGCTTTTCCTGCCGTCAAAATTCCCTGGTTACCTTCAGGCCGCGAACAAGTGGGTTGAGGCAGGGCGCCCGGAACGGCGTAACGGCGAATGGGTAAGCAGCACAGCAGCGCGCGCCAGTTTCCAGAATGTGGATTATTCGCTGCCGGAAAACGCGGGGTTCCGGTCATGAGATACGGATCAGTTTGCAGTGGCATTGAAGCCGCCACCGTGGCGTGGGAAACATTGGGCTGGAAAGCATCATGGTTCGCTGAGATAGAAAAATTCCCATCGGCGGTGCTGGCAGAGCGCTGGCCTGAAGTTTCCAACCTTGGCGATATGACCAAAATCGCGGACGCGGTGCGCGCTGGTGATGTCGAAGCGCCTGATGTTCTGGTCGGCGGTACGCCTTGCCAGGCATTCAGTATCGCAGGCTTGCGTGAAGGCCTGTCTGATGACCGCGGCCAGTTAACCCTCTCATACGTGGAATTAGCCAATGCAATCGACGCAAAGCGCCGCGAACGCGGTGAGCCAGAATCAATCATCGTCTGGGAAAACGTCCCCGGCGTGCTCAGCAGTAAAGACAATGCCTTTGGATGCTTTCTGGCAGGACTTGCCGGAGAATGCAGTGAATTGCAGCCAGCAGGGGGAAAATGGACGCACGCAGGTTGTGTGTCTGGACCAGAAAGGATTATCGCCTGGCGCGTCCTTGATGCTCAATTTTTCGGAGTGGCCCAACGACGCAAGCGTGTGTTCGTTGTCGCAAGTGCTCGAAGTGGATTCGATCCCGCAAAAGTACTTTTTGAGTTCGAAGGCGTGCGCCGGGATACTCCGCCGCGCAGAGAACCGCAATCGGCAGTTGCCGCCCTTACTGCGCGAGGCGTTGGAACGTGTGGCGCGGACGACAACCAGGCACAAGCTGGGCACCTGATCGCCCAATGCGCAAACGGCGACGTCAGCCACACCCTGAAAAGTGAAGGCTTTGATGGCAGCGAAGATGGTACCGGGCGTGGTGTTCCTGTGGTTGCATTTGGCGGCGGTAACACCAGCGGAAATATCGATGTTGCAGCATGCCTGACCGCGAAAGGACAGCGCATTGATTTTGATGTTGAAACCTTCGCGGTTCATGGCACACAGGATCCTGACATTAACTGCGAACTGGCGCATACATTAGGCCGCAATCATGGACAGGAAAATGCCTGCATCGCCTTCAGCTACAAGGATCATGGTGCTGACGCAACAATTGATTTATCGCCAACCATCCGCGCCGGTAACCACGACACAAGCCACGCCAACAGCGGCCAGCCTCCGGCAGTTGCAAATGCGTTGTCCGTTCGCCGGCTGACACCTCGCGAATGTGAACGCCTTCAGGGATTCCCTGACGATCACACTCTGATTGTGTGGCGCGGCAAAGATGCTGCCGATTGTCCGGATGGCCCACGTTATAAAGCAATAGGGAACAGCATGGCGGTACCGGTCATGCGCTGGATCGGCGAACGCATTGCTGCAGCTTTGCCGGTTGCCGAACCAACCCCGCGCATTTACCAGCGTCCGTTCCTCAAATGGGCTGGCGGCAAGTATTCACTGCTGCCAGAACTCGATCGTCTCATCCCGGCAGGTAAACGCCTTATTGAGCCATTTTTGGGCGGCGGTTCAGTGTTTATCAATTCCGGAAAACATGGAAGTTTCCTGCTGGCGGACGTAAACGCTGATTTGATCAACCTGTACCAGATGTTAGCCATCGTTCCAGATCAGGTTCTGACGTTTGCCCGTCGCATGTTCACCAGTCTCAACACTGAGCGCGGTTATGGGATTGTTCGGGAAGAATTCAACGCGCAGCGGATAGACAGCATTGAGCGTGCTGCAGCATTCCTGTACCTGAACCGACACTGTTTTAACGGCCTGATTCGTTACAACCTCAGCGGGCAGTTTAATGTCGGCTTTGGCAAGTATCGCTCCCCGTATTTTCCGGAAGAAGAAATAAAAACCTTCGCCAACATGGCGCACAACTGCGTGTTTATGAACGCTGGTTTTCAGCGAACCCTGGCGCTGGCAGGTGAGGGCGATGTCGTTTACTGCGATCCGCCATATGAACCGATGCCCGGTATCGCAGGTTTTACCAACTATGCCGCTGGTGGGTTTACGTGGGACGACCAGCAGGCGTTAGCGCGCTGCTGTGTTGCTGCGCATCAGCGTGGCGCCAGAGTGGTGATCAGCAATTCCACCGCGCCGCGCATCATCGAGCTTTACAGTGGGCATGGCTTCGACCTGCACCATGTTAGCGCCCGCCGCGCCATATCAAGCAAAGGCAGCACGCGCGAAACCGCCACCGACATCGTGGCCATTCTCTGAGGGGGAAGTGTGGAAGACCGTAAACCACTGACTGACCGGCAGCAGCAGGTGCTTAACGCGCTGGTGGATTTTCATAATATGCACGGCTACCCGCCGACCTACACCGAGCTTGCGGCGCTGATTGGCGTCTCGTCGGGCAACGCTGCTTTTGAACACCTGCGCGCCCTTGTGAAAAAAGGCTACATCACGATCGCCAGCGGCACCGCGCGCGGAATCAAAGTGATCGGCGTAAACGACACGCTGGCGCTCGATGAAGCCGAACAAGTGATCCGGGCGCTCCTTGAGGGAGAGGAAAGCTCGACTGATCTGGCTCAGGAATGGCTGAAACGCAGAGGGTCCGCGGCATGAAGCTGAAATTACCTTTCCCGCCGAGCGTGAACACATACTGGCGCGCCCCGAATAAAGGGCCGCTGAAAGGCCGCCACCTCATCAGCGCCGCCGGGCGCAAGTACCAGAGCGACGCCTGCGCGGCAATCATCGAGCAGTTACGCCGTCTGCCAAAACCGTCAACTGAACTGGCCGCAGTGGAAATTACCCTTTACCCGCCGGACAACCGCCGCCGGGACATCGACAACTACAACAAAGCGCTGCTGGACTCGCTGACGCATGCCGGAGTGTGGGAGGACGACAGCCAGGTTAAACGCCTGCTGGTGGAGTGGGGACCGGTACAGCAGGGCGGCATGGTGGAGATCACGATCAGCAGGTTTGTACCAACAGCGGTTGCAGCCGCTTAAAGGAGATACGCATGCAGCAGATGAACGCAACACCACTTTGTCCACACCATCACTCATTACTGGCCGGACAGGAACTGACAATGAGCAGCCAGGAGATTGCCGATCTGGTTCAGTCACGGCACGACAAAGTGAAGCAGTCGATTGAAAGGCTTGCCGCAAAGGGCACAATCCAACTCCCCCCAATGGGGGAAGTTAGAAATCACCTCGGGCAAGCGGTCGCCGTGTATCTGGTAGGAAAGCGCGACAGCTATATCGTTGTAGCTCAGCTTTCGCCGGAATTTACCGCACGCCTTGTCGATCGCTGGCAGGAACTGGAAAGCCAGCAGGCAATGCAGGTTCCGAAGTCTTTACCTGAAGCGTTGCGCCTCGCCGCTGATCTGGCTGAACAGCAGCAACAGCTTAAACATGAACTGGCGGTAGCCGCGCCGAAAGTGGAATTTGTCGACCGTTATTGCTCCGCGAAAGGCTCGATGTCATTCCGGCAGGTGGCGAAGCTGCTTAACGCCAAAGAGCCCGAGTTTCGATGCTTCCTGCTGGATAACGACATTCTTTACCGCCTGGGCGGCACGCTGACACCGCGCCACCGCCATATTGCCCTTGGCCGGTTCGAAGTGAAAACCGGTACCAGCAGCGAAAACAATCATGCATTCAGCCAGGCACGATTTACCGCAAAAGGTGTGAAGTGGATTGGCGGTCTGTGGGCGGCATATATCGCGAAGGAGGGTGCTGAGTGAGGGCGCTGTTAAACCCCGTCGTGGTAACTGAGCTTGGCCTCGTCATGTTCCGTCCCGGCGTGGCCCTGCTGCCATATTTTCGCCGCGGGCGCATGTTGCTTGAAAACGAACCAGAGCGCCTGGCGGGTATGCCGAACGGTGAACTGCCACCAGCAGAGCAGCCGCTGGCGGAAGATCCGGCGCTGGCTGGCGTATTCGAAAATGAAGCGGTGTTGCGCCGCGCTGGCGGTATCAATGGTCTGGAAAGCTGGCTTGAATCCGGTACCGGATGCCAGTGGCCACACGAAAGCTGGCACGCAGAGAACATGACAACCATGCGTCACGCGCCGGGCGCGATCAGGCTGTGCTGGCATTGCGACAACATACTGCGCGAGCACAGCACCGAACAACTGGCGGGTATTGCCCGCGCAAATTGCGCTGCATACATCCTCACGTCCGCGCGCCGTGAGCTTGGTTTCGACGACTCCCATTCACTGACGCTGCCGGAATTTTGCTGGTGGCTGGCGCGTAACGGGCTTGCCGACGTGCTGCCGGAGGAAGCCGCCCGGCAGGTTTTACTTATGCCTAAGCCGGTCATTAAGTCGGTAACGCGTGAGCTTGACCTGGTGCCCGGCATGCCGCAGGCGCGGGAAATCGTTGAGGAAGTAGCTAAGCAGGTGCTGGCGCTGCGCATCGATCCGGAGACGCCTGAATCCTTCATGCTGCGCCCTAAGCGCCGCCGCTGGGAAAACGAGAAGTACACCCGCTGGGTTAAAGCGCAGCAATGCATGTGCTGCAACAACCCGGCAGACGATCCCCACCACCTTATCGGCCACGGTAATGGGGGAATGGGTACAAAGGCGCACGACCTGTTTGTGATCCCGCTTTGCAGAGCACATCACGACGCGTTGCACGCTGACACCGTGGTATTTGAAGAGAAATATGGCAGCCAGCTTGTGCTGCTGTTTCGTTTTTTAGATCGCGCGCTGGCCATCGGCGTGCTGGCGTAAAGTGGAGACGCTATGAACCTCGAATCATTACCTAAATTCTATTCGCCAAAGTCGCAGAAATATAACGACGAGACGCCAGCTACGGGCGGTATCGCACTGACCATTACCGATGTAATGGCGGCACAAGGCATGGTGCAGTCAAAAGCATCGCTTGGCTTTAATCTTTTCCTGGCAAAGATGGGGATTCAGGATCCGGCACCGGCGATTGATGAACTGATGAACTATGCGCTGGCGCTAAAAAAACCGGTGCTCATGAAACTCAGCGAGAAAGCCCGCCTAGAAATTCTGCCGGTGCTGGTGCAATTCGCCTATGCCGATTATTCACGCTCTGCGGCCAGTAAAGCGCGGTGCCCGCACTGTAATGGCCTTGGCGTGTTGCATGTCATGCGCGATGTGGTCAAGCACCCCGGTGTTAAAGGCGTGGAGGCAACTGTCAGGTATGAAGAGGTGGAAGAGATCTGCCATCATTGCGGCGGAAAAGGCGAGGTGAGAACAGCGTGCCGTGGCTGTAAAGGAAAGGGTGAAGTGCTCGATGAAAAGCGCACAAAGCTTCACGGCGTGCCGGTCAATAAGGTATGCGGTCGCTGTAACGGCAATCGCTACAGCCGCATACCGACAACCCTTGCCCGCGCACTGGTCAAAAAGGTTGTGCCAGACCTGACGAATTACGAATGGTATAGCGGTTATGCCGATGTGATTAACGCGCTGGTCACGAAATGCTGGCTTGAAGAGGCAAATGCAGAGATGCATTTAAGAAAAGTGACACGTTAGCCACATATTCGCGACTTATAGCGTCACGATGCTTGCAATATTCAAAAAAAATGGTTAGGATTTTCCCAACGATGGGCAATGTATGTCTACCGTTAAAACAATATTCGAAACCTCGCTTTGGCGGGGTTTTTCTTTTTGTGGAAATGGGCGGCTGGTGGGTGTTGTCGCACCCTACCAGCCATTCGCTCATGTTTGAGGTCACAAGCGAACCAGGGCCCACCGCTTTAGCGCAAAAGCATAGTGAGCCTATCAGAGTCCCGCTGACTGATCCATGAAAAATACTGTAAATTTAAACAGTATTGATTTAATCAATGCTGACTGCCTGCATTACATTGCTACCCTTCCTGATAACTCAATTGACCTGATTGTTACCGATCCGCCTTACTTCAAAGTAAAGCCGGATGGCTGGGACAATCAGTGGAAAGGCGACGAGGATTATTTAACGTGGCTTGATGGCTGCCTGGCGCAGTTCTGGCGAGTCCTCAAACCATCCGGCAGCATCTATCTGTTTTGCGGCCACAGGCTTGCGGCAGATATCGAATTGTTGATGCGCCGCCGGTTCAGTGTCCTGAATCACATCATCTGGGCAAAGCCGTCCGGAAGGTGGAACGGCTGCAATAAAGAAAGCCTGCGGGCTTACTTCCCGGCGACCGAGCGGGTTCTTTTCGCCGAACATTATCTTGGGCCGTACCGACCTAAAGATGATGGATATGAGCAGAAAGGGACTGAGCTAAAGCAAAGCCTGATGGCTCCCCTGATCGACTATTTCCGGAACGCGCGCGCATCACTTGGTGTGACGGCAAAGGAAATTGCTGACGCCACCGGCAAGAAGAATATGGTTTCGCACTGGTTCGGCGCCAGCCAGTGGCAACTACCTGGCGAAGCCGATTACCTGAAGTTGCAGGCGCTGTTCACGCGCATAGCCACTGAAAAGCACCAGCGGAGCGAACTGGATAAGCCTCATCATCAGCTGGTGGCCACGTACCATTCGCTTAACCGTAAATACTGCGAGCTACTGGAAGAATACAAATCGCTGCGGCGTCACTTTGCGGTCACCGCGGTGGTTCCGTATACGGACGTATGGACCTACAAGCCGGTGCAGTTTTACCCTGGCAAACATCCGTGCGAAAAACCTGCGGACATGCTCAGGGACATTATCAACGCCAGCAGTAGACCCGGTGATCTGATCGCTGATTTCTTTATGGGATCAGGCTCTACGGTCAAAGAAGCGGTGAAACTTGGCCGCCGCGCGATCGGTGTTGAACTTGAAACAGACCGCTTCAATCAGACAGTTGATGAAGTGTCCGAAGTATTGATTACGAAAAGTAAATGAACATAAAGGCCCGTTTTATCGGGTTACAGAATTTGGGCTGCCTCCGGGCAGCCTTTTTATTCCCCTCATTCTGAGAGGACTCACAGCATATACGAGGGGGCTAAATGTCCGAACCTGTTTCCGGTTCCGCGGCGGCGGCAAGCGCTTTAACCGGTGCCAGTTTGTATGGCTTGTTAACTGGCACTGATTATGGCGTCGTGTTCGGTGCGTTCGCTGGTGCCGTGTTCTATGTCGCCACTGCTGCTGATCTGACGATTCTCCGCCGTTCGGCCTACTTCATCGTTTCTTACTTCGCTGGCGTGTACGGCTCAGGGCTGGTGGGTTCAATGCTGGCGAGCGTCACCCATTACAGC
>NZ_SJOP01000042.1 GCF_004331415.1 Kosakonia quasisacchari | reverse complement strand
TTATTCAAGCCTGGAACAACGTGAATTGTAATTCTGAAGAATCATTTTGCTGATTGTGTTTTCGTGATCACTCTCTGGCAGCACCACATTTATTGATGCTGCCAATAGCTTTTCATTGCCAACATTCAGGGTGGCATTTGGCTGAATATCCTTTGCTGCCATCACGCTGGCGCTTGACCAGTTCATCTTCCTTTCTCGTATTTCCTGATTCATGTCATATAAGCGCTTGTCACAATATTCCTTATCACATGCGAACCCTCGTCCCAAGGCGCTTCTTTTTGTTACATCGTATATATCTCTTCATTTTTCTGTGTTCTCATATTTTAATGATTTGGGTTTCAATGATGCCTGTAAAGGAGAACGTATCCTGTACCATCATGGTATTCATGAACAAGAGCGACCATAAATTTCCCTGCAGCAATACTCACATTTCCCATACAAAAAAAGAGGGGAGATAAGTCTCCCCTAAATTCAGTGGCTTATTGATATTATTATAGTTATTTTGTTTTGCACCAGCATGAAAATCATTTATATTCTGATGGTTAAATTTATTTATTTTTGCGCCGGCAGTTTATATGTTTTATGAAACACCTGATAAATGATTGCTGAGACTCAGAACCGATTTTAAGCTCCTGGCTAATTAGTGACGAATTCGATAACGGGTGTTTATCAGTAGGACACATTTTCTCATCACGCATGAACTGAATAAGAGGTTAACTAATTCTCTGTAAAACAGCATTGGTAAATGCCATTTTAAAACCCTGGTTGCATGACGCAAATATCATATTTTAAATGCGACTCAATATTTTTATTTATCCCTGTGTCTCTTGAAAAACCATTTTTGTTTTCATAGCACTAACCCCAATGTATTCTGACCTGGAACAAATAGTTATTTCATTCTGGATCCTGCGGTGCCGCGGAGCGAGAAGATGCCCGAATATTTACCTCTAACGAATGAATGGGTTGCATTGATATCAACAGAACCCGAAGAACGAAAAAGAAGTCATCAACCTCTTCATCTGTTAACCGCAAATATGGCGAAAGGTTTTTCAGTGTAATATGTCTGTGGATAGAGTTTGTTTTTTTACATTTTTTAGATGTGATTGTTTCACTTTTAGCGAATGACTGGGTGTTTAAACATAGAACTAATTGAGTTTGTCGGTACTCAAGTTTTTCATAGATATTCCCTGTGCGGACCGTGTCCCTGGTTATAAGAATAATATCAGCTTCATTGACTACGTCCTGCCCGTTATCCTGAATCCAACATGGAAACTTCCTTGCCAGTCTGTTTGCGTGTTCAGAATCCTCGGCTGAAAGGAAAACGTGAGCGTAAGAATCAAGGCGGAATAATTCAGTCAAAAAGATTTCAGTCAGATCATTTATTCCGAGGATACCAATCCGCGTCATCATTTCACCTTTTGCGTTACGTTATTTGAATAAATAACCGTCTTGGTTTAAAGACGTTAGCGAGACCGTTTATCTTGGTTTATTTGTTATTTCGCCAGGTAATGACGATTGCCAGCCACCGCCCAGCGCCCTGAATGCCGCCACTGCTGCACGGGCCGATTCTGTCTGCGCCTGCGCTCTGGCATCGGAAGCCTGGAGAAGCGTTTCATCGTTGTGCAGTACGTCAATCAGGCTGGCTGTTCCTTGCTGAAAAGCGATAAAAGAAGACTGTCGGGCGCTGGACAGGGCGGTTTCACCGCGGGTCAGTGTGGCTGCTTGTGTCTGGCGATTGACCAGTGCCGAGAAGGCATTCTCAACATCTTCGGTTGCGCGTAACACTGACAGACGATAAGCGGCAAGCGCTTCTGCTTCCTGGCCTTTAGCCTGCTCTATCTGGGCGTTAATACGACCAAAGTCAAAAAGCCGCCAGCGTAATCCCAGCACACCCGACGACTGGCTGGCACCGGCAGTGAAAAGATTATCGCCTGACACTGCCGTTGCGCTGCCAAGCAGTGCGTTAAGGGAAAACTTTGGATAATACTCGCTGACAGCCACACCGATACGGGCGCTTGATGCGGCCAGATGACGCTCGGCGACAATAATATCGGGTCTGCGGCGAAGCAGATCTGCAGGCGTACCCATTGCGGTGATTTCGGGTGTCTGCGGAATAGCACCCGGCAAAGAGAGCTGAGCCCTGTGGCTCCCGGGCGGGGTACCGAGCATAACGTCCAGCGCATTCATGGCGGCATCAAGCCCGTTGTACAGAACTGGTACTGTTGCCTGCACCTGTGCCAGAGCGCCTTCAGCCTGACGGACCTGATATTCCGGAGCCAGCCCTTTGCTATGTAACAGCTGAATTTTTCCAGAAGTTGCTGCTCTGTGATGACCTGTTTATTCGCAATATCCAGACGGGCCTGTAATCCGCGCAGGGTAATATAGATATCTGCAGTCTGGGCCGCGACAGCAAGACGTGTCGCCGCGACACCGGCCTCAGAAGCCTGATAATCGGCCTGGGCCGCCTGACGGCCTCGTCTCAGGCCACCGAACAGGTCTATCTCCCAGCCTGCATTGAGATCGGTTTCATAGGAATTGCCGTAGCGATTATAATCCGGCGTTGAACTGACCACCTGACCCAATGGTGTTTCAACCGACTGATAAGCGCGCGCAGCTTGCCCACTGACACTTCCGGAAGGTAGCAGTGCCGCTGTTGCGGCTCCCAGTCCGGCCCGGGCCTGGGCCATTCTGGCGGAAGCCTGTGCAAGGTCGAGATTTTGCGCAAGTGCATCTGAAATGAGCCTGCTCAACAGAGGGTCTCTGAAACCCTCCCACCAGACAGATAAACTGGCAGGTAGGGGAGTACTGCGTTGCTGTAAGGCCGGTTGAGCCTGATAACGTTCCGCAAGTGGAGCCGCAGGGCGATGGTAGTCTGGCCCAACGGTACAGCCTGCCAGAGTGCAGGCACCTACAATTAGTGCAAGTGTATTTAGGGAAAACATGAAGAACCCTTGAGTCGAATTTGAGTTGTGACTACATTACCAAATGGTCACTCGTTGTCAATCAGGCTTCATTGAGCTAAGATGGAAAAATGACTAAACAAATGAATGAAACCCCCTCCAGGGGACCTTCCGACCATAATGTCCGCGATCAGGTCGTTGACGCAGCCACTGAGCATTTCGGTCACTTTGGCTACGAAAAAACAACTGTCTCCGACCTCGCCAAAGCAATTGGTTTTTCAAAGGCTTATATCTATAAGTTTTTCGATTCCAAACAGGCGATCGGAGAAGTGATCTGCGCTAACCGGCTGGCGATCATAAGGGACATTGTCAACGCAGCGATTGTGGATGCGCCAACAGCCGCAGAGAAAATAAGGCGGTTATTCAGGGCGTTATCAGAATCCGGATGCGATTTATTTTTTCATGACCGTAAGTTGCACGACATCGCGGCCGTTGCTGTGCGTGACAAATGGCCCTCAGCACAAGCTCATGAGCAGCAGCTGCGGCAGCTCATTGAGCAGATCATTGTTGAAGGGCGCCAGGCTGGTGAGTTCGAAAGAAAAACGCCACTGGACGAAGCAGCGGATGCGATTTTTATGGTCATGCGTCCCTATATCAGCCCGGTTCAGCTGCAATATAATCTGGAAACCGCCCAGGCAGCGGCGGTGTTGCTGCCATCACTGATCCTGAGAAGTTTGTCACCCTGATATTGTGACTATTGACAAAATTAGTCACAAGTATAAATATGGGGTCCTGTCCTGTTTAATTAATTAAGGGAACCCATGCTCGGGCTTAAACCTGTCACCTTTGCTGTCTGCCTGTTGCCGTTTGCCCTTGTGGCCTGCGGTGATGCTTCCGATAACAGCGATCCACGCAGTCTGCCGCCTCTGGTCAGGTCTGCCGCAGCGATCAATGCAACCGACATTTCCCGCGCTTTTACGGGGGTGGTTGTTGCACGAATTCAGAGCGACCTTGGTTTCAGGGTTCAAGGCAAAATCCTGGAACGTCTTGTTGATACCGGTCAGGCCGTGAAACGTGGTCAGCCGTTAATGCGGCTGGACCCGGTTGATCTGAGCCTGCAGGCTCAGGCTCAGCAGCAGACTGTCGCCGCAGCAAAAGCGCGTGCCCGACAGACAGCGGATGACGAATCGCGTTATCGCGGTCTGGTCACTACCGGAGCCGTATCGGCATCCGCTTACGATCAGATTAAGGCTGCCGCAGATACGGCCAGGGCTGACCTCAGTGCCGCCCAGGCGCAGGCGAATGTGGCGCAAAACGCCATGAGCTACGCGGTCCTGGTGGCCGATGCCGACGGGGTGGTGATGGATACGCTGGCCGAACCAGGCCAGGTGGTCAGTGCCGGACAGCCGGTTATCCGGCTTGCGAGGGCTGGACAACGCGAAGCGGTCGTCCAGTTACCTGAGACGCTGCGCCCGGTTGTTGGAAGCGCGGCACAGGCCTCACTGTACGGCAGCGATACACAATCTGTTTCCGCGACACTGCGGTTACTCTCTGATGCAGCCGACCCACTAACGCGCACGTTTGAGGCAAGGTACGTGCTCGACGGTCCATTATCTGGTGCCCCCCTTGGATCCACTGTCACCATCCATATTGCGCAGAGCAGAGCATCGCAGCCGTTGCTGCAGGTGCCTTTAGCAGCCGTGTTTGACGCGGGTAAAGGGCCGGGGGTCTGGCGCATTTCAGGCAATCCCGCCAGAGTGACATGGCGGCCCGTGCAGGTCGTCAGCCTCGGGGATGATGCGGCAAGCGTGACCGGCAGCCTTAAGCCTGGCGAACAGGTCGTGGCGCTGGGGGCTCATCTGCTCCATGACGGTGAGACTGTCCGGCTGGCGAAGCAGAGCGATGTCAGTGTCGCCGGGAGTCGTCCATGAGTCGCGGGCGTTTCAATCTTTCCGCGCTCGCGGTGCGCGAGCGTTCCATCACACTGTTTCTCATTCTGCTGATTACGGTTGCCGGTATTCTCTCGTTCCTTGGACTGGGGCGCGCAGAAGACCCGCCTTTTACGGTCAAGCAGATGACCATCATTTCTGCCTGGCCCGGCGCGACGGCTCAGGAAATGCAGGATCAGGTGGCCGAACCGCTGGAGAAGCGTCTCCAGGAGCTCAAGTGGTATGACCGTACCGAGACCTACACGCGTCCCGGTCTGGCTTTTACCATGCTCTCATTGCTGGACAGTACTCCCCCCTCAGAGGTCCAGGAAGAATTCTATCAGGCGCGCAAAAAACTCAGCGATGAGGCTAAAAACCTGCCGGCAGGCGTTATCGGCCCGATGGTCAACGATGAATACTCAGACGTCACCTTTGCCCTCTTTGCACTGAAAGCAAAAGGAGAGCCACAGCGGCTACTGGTGCGCGATGCCGAGTCATTACGCCAGCGCTTATTACATGTTCCCGGGGTGAAAAAGGTCAATATTATCGGTGAGCAGGCCGAGCGGATATTTGTCTCATTTTCCCATGACCGTCTGGCAACCCTGGGGGTCTCTGCTCAGGATATCTTTGCTGCCCTGAACAACCAGAACATGCTGACACCTGCCGGCTCGATAGACACACACGGGCCACAGGTTTTTATCCGTCTGGATGGAGCTTTTGACAAACTGGAAAAAATTCGTGAAACGCCGGTTGTGGCGCAGGGAAGGACGCTGAAGCTTTCTGATGTGGCGACGGTCGAGCGCGGCTACGAAGATCCGGCGACCTTTATGGTGCGTAACCAGGGCGAACCTGCACTTCTGCTGGGTATCGTGATGCGTGAGGGCTGGAACGGTCTGGAGTTGGGTAAAGCGCTGGATAAGGAAGCCGCCAGCATCAATGCGGACATGCCTCTCGGCATGACTTTTGCGAAAGTCACCGATCAGTCCGTTAACATCAGCTCCGCCGTAGACGAGTTCATGATCAAGTTTTTTGTGGCGCTGCTGGTGGTGATGGTGGTCTGCTTTCTCAGCATGGGCTGGCGCGTCGGTGTCGTGGTTGCCGCTGCGGTTCCTTTAACATTGGCGGCTGTTTTTGTGGTGATGGAAGCCACGGGCAAGAATTTTGACCGAATAACCCTGGGATCGCTCATCCTGGCGCTGGGGCTACTGGTGGATGATGCCATTATTGCCATCGAAATGATGGTGGTGAAAATGGAGGAGGGATACGACCGGATCAAAGCCTCGGCCTATGCCTGGAGCCACACCGCTGCGCCAATGCTGGCTGGTACGCTGGTCACGGCCGTCGGCTTTATGCCCAACGGCTTTGCGCAATCCACGGCGGGTGAATATACCAGCAACATGTTCTGGATTGTGGGAATTGCCTTAATCGCCTCTTGGGTGGTGGCGGTGGTGTTTACGCCGTATCTCGGGGTGAAAATGCTGCCGGACATCAAAACGGTTGAAGGGGGGCATGATGCTATCTACAACACCCGCCGCTACAACCGTTTTCGTCAGTTGCTGACGCGGGTAATCGCGCGAAAATGGCTGGTCGCAGGTTCTGTCATCGCGGTATTCACCGTTGCCATTCTCGGTATGGCGCTGGTGAAAAAACAGTTTTTCCCGACGTCTGATCGGCCTGAGGTTCTCGTAGAAGTGCAGATGCCGTATGGCACTTCCATTGAACAAACCAGCGCCGCCGTGACAAAAATTGAGGTCTGGCTGAAGCGCCAGAAAGAAGCAAAAATCGTGACGGCTTATATCGGGCAAGGGTCACCCCGCTTTTATCTCGCCATGGCGCCGGAACTGCCCGATCCCTCTTTTGCGAAAATTGTTATCCTGACGGACAGCCAGGAAGCCCGTGAGGCGCTCAAGTTCCGTCTTCGCCAGGCTGCGGCTGATGGACTGGCTCCTGAGGCGCGGGTTCGCGTGACCCAACTGGTGTTTGGCCCCTATTCACCCTATCCGGTTGCCTTCCGTGTGACAGGGCCGGATCCCGCCGTATTGCGCGACATTGCGGATAAGGTGAAAACGCTGATGCAGGCCAGCCCGTTAATGAGAACGGTCAACACGGACTGGGGCTCACGGGTGCCGACACTGCATTTCACCCTGAATCAGGATCGCCTGCAGGCGGTAGGGCTGACATCAAACGCCGTTGCACAGCAGCTTCAGTTCCTGCTTTCGGGCATCCCGATCACCGCTGTGCGAGAAGATATTCGTTCGGTGCAGGTTATGGGGCGTGCTGCCGGGGATATCAGGCTTGATCCTGCGAAAATAGCGGGTTTCACCCTGGTCGGCTCCGCAGGGCAGCGTATTCCGCTATCGCAGGTTGGCGAGGTCGAAGTGCGCATGGAAGACCCGGTCCTGCGACGTCGTGACCGTACGCCAACCATTACCGTGCGGGGTGATATCGCTGAATCCCAGCAGCCGCCGGATGTCTCCACTGCGATTATGAAGCAGCTGCAGCCCATCATCACAACGCTTCCTGATGGATACCGGATTGAACAGGCTGGCTCGATTGAGGAGTCAGGGAAAGCCACCAAAGCGATGGCCCCCTTATTCCCAATCATGGTAGCCATGACACTGCTGATCATTATCCTTCAGGTGCGTTCGATGGCGGCGATGGTGATGGTGTTTATGACTGCACCTCTGGGGCTGGTAGGCGTGGTGCCAACCTTGCTGCTCTTCAACCAGCCCTTTGGCATCAATGCGCTGGTTGGTTTGATTGCTTTGTCTGGGATTTTGATGCGTAACACGCTGATTCTTATAGGGCAGATTCATCATAATGAGCAGGAAGGGCTTGAACCATTCCATGCGGTCATTGAGGCAACGGTACAGCGAGCAAGGCCAGTACTGCTCACGGCAATGGCGGCCATACTCGCATTTATCCCGTTAACACATTCGGTGTTCTGGGGAACCCTTGCCTATACCCTGATAGGTGGGACACTGGGTGGGACCATCATTACGCTGGTATTCCTGCCTGCCATGTATGCCATCTGGTTCCGGATAAAGAGCCCGGCTTCAACCTAATATTTTTGGCGTAGTGTGGTGCATTACGGCGATGACGTTCAGGAATCCGCGGTTGCAAAGCGATAAGAAATTCGCAAACGCAGTTCGCTGCCCGTGATTTACCGCTTTCTGAGCAATAGCGGCCTGAGCGGCTCACTCCGCCCTTTGTACTACTATTACGAGTCATCTGTTTTTGATGAATGCGCGTTTTAACACCACACCACGACAGGAAATAAAATTTGCCTCAGCGCCCGGAGCAGACAAAACGTCGAACTGCATTTTTGGCAGACACCACCGCGTTAATCGTTTTTTTCACCATCACAGGCATCATTAATGAACGCATTCTCGCGGGCATGTCGTGGGAACAAGTGTTTCATGCCAGGCTTCTCGGGGCAGCGCTGATGGTTCCGGTGGCAAGGCCATACGGCATATGGCGGGATTGGTTAATGAAGCGTGCCGGTACAAGTCGGCTTTCAAAATTGCTATGGGACAGCGTTGCACTTGTAAGTTTTCAAGTGCCTATCTATGCAGTGATCATTGCGGTGAGTGGGGCCTCGGGAAGCGGGCTGATAAAAGGGACTTTAGGTGCAGCGTTGATGATGCTCTTTCTGGGGCGCCCTTATGGTGCCTTTCTTAATGCGGTGCGTAAGCTGTTTGGCTTACCACCAGGTGGCGACAAACCGATGTCATTGAACAGCTGAATTTTCTCCTGTGCCCGAGGCTAACTTTTCCCCGGCATGTTAAGCCATCGGGAGCCAATCACAATCTGACGATGATGAATTAGCAGGGTTGCCTGGGGGAAAGTGAAACTCATTGAGCACCGCTTGAGCAAATCATCGTTGTTGGTGGCAAACCTGTTAAGGTGAGGCTTTTCTTTCAATAGGGGGGAACAGGGGATCTTATTTATTTGTGGTCAATGCTCAATTTCATAAGATCCTGTTTAGAATAATGTAACGATACATAATATATTTCGAGTTTAATCCCTGGTATTTTCTCACGGCAGTTAATCATTTTATTCTGTCATGGCTGATTAGCCGTTTTAGAATACGCTCACCATG
The DNA here is from genome assembly GCF_004331415.1 of Kosakonia quasisacchari. Taxonomy (GTDB): domain Bacteria; phylum Pseudomonadota; class Gammaproteobacteria; order Enterobacterales; family Enterobacteriaceae; genus Kosakonia; species Kosakonia quasisacchari. Next base: position 249 of record NZ_SJOP01000042.1, on the reverse strand, counting down.
CTCATGTGTTTAATCTTTACCTTTGAAATTATTAAATCATCGCTCATGAAGTGTTAGTGAATTTTCCACTTTTCGGTTTATGTATAACGAAAGGTCATGAGAAATAGTTTCAAATAGCGATGTGAACTGTTGGATTATTGTTAATCCTGCTCAGTTTATGTTTCTCCAATCGGTTAGGTTACTCTAAATAATGAATATGGAATATATCCGGCGCTAAACCTAAATTTAGATAGGATTTGTCTATTTGCG
>NZ_SJOP01000041.1 GCF_004331415.1 Kosakonia quasisacchari | reverse complement strand
GAACTCCGCATTACCATTCCCTGGCTTTAGCGTTAATATAGCACCCGATTTAGCGTATTGAGATGCGATTGCCGGGAGGGCTAAGGCTGTCAGTGCTAATGCAGTAACAATTCTCTTCATCATTAAATATCCTGTTAGCTGATACGAATGTTTTTGGTGATTTTTCCCAGTGCCAGCGGCCTGCGTTTTTCCACAAAGAAATACACTACGTTGAAAGCTGATTTACGGTGATTCCCCCGTCCCAGGGAAGGCCAGTTACGAAAAGATTCAATCTGTTCTTCTGAATAGGGCGTGTCAGAGAAGTCGAACAGTACAAGCAGGGCTTTGCCGTCGTGCTTCATCAGCTTCTTCACTTCCGTGCTGTTTACGGTTGCTGAGACATTGGAACGAGCTGCTGTTGGCTTACGGACTGCAAACTCAACGGCCACATCGTCAATCACAAAGTCAATGAAACCATGTCCGGATACCGTTCCTGGTAGCCTGCTTTTGACTTCTGGTGAGACGTTATCCGCAAACCAACCCAGCAAATAGCAACGTACTAATGGCAGAAGTTCCCGCTCGCTACATTCATTCAGACGCAGTGTTTTGACAAATTCACGCCGGTAAAGGGAGCTGAAAAAGTACTCAAAGCAATCCGTTATCTCAGTAATGGTGGTTGCCACAATGTTCCCCTTTTTTGTCCACCTTTGTTCTAAGGCTCATCTGCTGGTCGCTCAGCTCGTCAGTCTTAGTCTTATTGGTCCATAAGTGAGTATTTATGAGATTTTATGGTCATTAGTGGTGTTCATGCAAGAGTAAAAAAGACCCAGACTTCCGTTTATGGACGGACGGGAGAATAAATGATGGTTAAACTGGTGGCAGATTCAGCTGATAAGCTGGTAGGACAGCGTATTCAGAGCAGACGTAAAGAAGCCGGGTTAACCGCAGCTGACCTTGCAGAAATTATCGATATATCTCAGCAACAACTTTCCCGCTATGAACGAGGAGCGAATAAGATCAATGTTGCGCATTTAGTTAAAATTGCAGTGTCTCTAAAGACTCCAATAAGTTGGTTCTTTATTGATTGCATGGAAGAGCTGAATGTTTCTAATACCCCGCCTGACTATCTATCTGGGCTCGATAAAGAATTAAAACAACGCCTCGATCAAGTCTGGAACAAATTGGATTACGGCAAAAGAAAAAGCCTTCTCCTGTTTTTAGATGAATTCATAAAATAAATTTAGAACTAGTTTCTTTGTGAAATTATTTGCTTTGCAAGTATATTCCTGGTAAAATGTCATTACTGGATAGTGTCATATTATTCAGTAACTGATGCATAAACTAATAGTCAACTTAGCGTTTCATTTTATATCCCTTCTGGCGGGAGGACGTCCATCGTCTGAAAATTCAGTATGGGTTAGGTTTAATTAGTATTTGTGTCATCAACCCAAACGCATATTTACCGGAATAAATACAATGAATATTATCCGTCAAGAAGGGCTGTCCATGCCCGTAAGTCAGGAACTCATTAATATTATACTGGCTGAACTCAGTAAAAAGCCGCCAGTTAAACCGAATATTCGTGCTGTTACATTGCTGTTCAAAGATATCAATTACAGCGCTGAAAATGGTGGGTTTCATCCGGTCGAAATAAGGCTTATTTCCCGTAATGATGAATGGTATTTCGATTACATCACTGATTTCAAATATATGGGGACAGACCCGGAGCTCGAAAAGGAAATCGATATCAGCTGGAGCCAACGCTATGTCTTCCTTTCCTATGCCGGTGATTTACCCCCAGGGGAAGGGCGTGACATTTTTGCACTCTGGCAGAGAAACTTCGTTCATTACCACTTCCTGAATATCTACACCCTCACCGTTATGTGGGAAAGCTAATCCCGCCACACTGACAGCTAATTATTGATGGAGACATTATCTGTGACTGCTAACAGAGGGATCCACGCGTCTGTACAGGGAGAGCTTGACTGTCTTTGCGGCGCGTACAGTGTGGTGAATATGCTGAGCTGGCTGTATGACGGTCGGGTGAAGCGAAAACCACTCATGAACCGACTTCTTCAGGCCTATCAGCAACGCTGGCCTTTGCATGAATGGCTGACCGAAGGGATAGATGAAAACCGGCTCGACTGGCTGATTACGCAGGTACTACGGAAAGGTCACTACCACCGCCAGTTTCCGGTCCAAATCAGCAAACCTTTCGAGGGAAGTCGCGGTCTTGTGGAAGGGCGGGTTTTCAGTGAAATGAGGCGGTTCCTGGCGGTAACAGACCACTCCCGCCTGATTATGCTCAGCGACCAGTTTCACTGGTCTCTTGTCACCAGAATGGACGAAGAAACGCTCTGGTTCTTCGACAGCAACGGGCGAACCTCCATGCCCCGCAAAGCTTTCTCCTTACGTGCTGGCGCGACCCGGCGACAGTTGTTTCCCGAAGCCATTTACTTTATCGAACGGGAGTTCTGAACATGACGACATTTACCCTGCGTGAAACCCGCATCCTGGACCAGGCCCGTAACATTATCAGCCGGTGCTACCAGCGTGGCGTTCAGCTTTGCTCCCCTGATGATGTAAGGCGGTGCGTAATGTATGAAATGGCCCTGCTGGAGCATGAGGAGTTTGGCATTATCCTGCTCGATAACCAGCACCAGTTTCTGCATCGGGAAATGCTGTTCAGGGGCTCGTTAAACACGGTCAGCGTTCATCCCCGGGAGGTAATCAAGCAGGTACTCAGGCATAACGCCGCCGCTGTCATCCTTGTGCATAACCACCCCAGCGGCGAGGCTGAACCCAGCAAGTGCGATATCCAGATAACTAAGCGGCTGCAGGAGCTACTGCAAATGCTGGATGTGCGGTTGCTGGACCACTTTATTGTGGCCGGGACGGAGACGGTATCACTGGCTGAACGAGGGCTGGTGTGATGCAGACAGTTACCTGGTTTAATACATGTTATAGCAGGTTAAACGCATGAGAAGGGTTGCACTGCGTCAGGTCGCGCCGGTGGTGGAAACCACCGTGCTGGACGCCTATATCAGCGGTCTTGCCCCGTCGGGACGGCGGGGTATCACCAGCCTGTTAAACCGCAGCGCCGGCATACTCAAACGCGGTGCGGTTTCAGCCAGCTACCCCTGGGAGCAACTTAGCTTCGCCGCTGTCGCTAAAGTACGTGCGGCACTGCTGGATGACGGTTACGCCGTGTCGTCGGTTAACATGGCGTTGTCAGCACTCCGGGGCATCGCGCAGACGGCCTTTAACCTCAATTGTATGAATGCCGAAACGCTGGCCCGTATCCGCGCAGTTAAGCGCGTTAATGGCGATAACCAGCGCAAGGGAAGGGCACTCAGCAGGGAAGAGGTTCGTGCACTCGTTCAGGCCGCTAAACGGCATCCGCAACGTATCCGCTGCTGTCGTGATGTTGCCATTGTTATGACACTTTGCGGTGCGGGTTTGCGGGCCGGGGAACTGGTCAGCCTTGAGTGCCGGGACTATGACAACGGCATCCTTACAGTGAGGCAGGGGAAGGGGCGTAAATACCGTGAGATACACGTTGCGGCAGCGGTAGATAAAGCCATCCGCGCATGGATTAAAGCCAGTGGCGCGAAAGAGGCCGGGGATGCATTGTTTAACCGCATTCAGCGCAACGGCAAAGTCGCCAGCCAGCCGATGACAACGACCGGTTTAACCGGCATCCTGGAGCAGTTACAGCATGATGCAGGCATAGCGCGTTTTACTCCTCATGACATGCGGCGCACCTTCATTACACGCTTGTTAGAGCAGGATGTGGATATTAATACCGTACGCCAGCTGGCAGGGCACAGCGACATATCCACGACTACCCGCTATGACTGCCGTGGGGATAAGGTAAAAGTCAGAGCCAGCCGACGGATTCAGTGCTACTAGAACATTCCCTTCTCTGACTCAATAATTAGCGGCTACCGTCGAAGCGAGCAGGTGCGGGACTGGCGGTGATTTTGATGTAATGCTTCAGAGCCGGAGGACGCGAAACGCCCCGTGGATCGCCGATGAACGGGAGTTTCATAAAGGGCATCGCTGGTATTTCAACCCGCCATGTTGTATCGCCAATAAAGCTGAATTCAACTGCATTAGGTTGTATGTTCAGGTCCGTAAACGATCCTGTCAGATATGCGCCACCCAACGTCAGTATCTCTTTCACACCCTCTTTCAGGTCGAGCAGTGCGATTTTAAGCGCTTCTTCATAGGGAACGTCATCGGTAAGAAACAACAGCAGGCGTTTATCATCAACCTGAACAGCAGCTTCTATCACCTGTACTGGAACCATAATGCCCGTACCTTTTCCAGCAATCAGGACTTCATATTTTCCCATTGATGTCGGTGTAGGTTCTTCCCTGAGCATAAGTGTTACGTTGTCGAGCTGCTTAAACATAGTTAGTCCCAGAATCCGCTGATTTCCCATGCGGCAATCGCACCGCCAACAAAAGCACCAATAACAACGCAAACAGGTGCGCCAGGACCACACATCAGTCCCGCCAGCGCTCCTCCTCCCCACGCACCTGCAATCCCGGCGCTACTGATGGCAAGCTGCCGTTGAGTCTCAAGCACTCTATCCTCGGCTTCATAGATTTGGTAGACAGCTACTGCAAGAGAAAGGAATATCAATCCACGTCCGGCACCTGACAAACGCTGCATTTTGATATTTACTTCGAGGTTGGATTTACCAGCCGATTGCACCACGGCGCTGTAAACCGCGTTTTTCTGTGAAACAGAAAGATTATTAAAGTTAACTTTGTCGCCGTACAACGCCTTTGTTTTATAGGCTATCAGCTCATTGAGCGTCTTGCCCTGCGCCTTCATTTTTTGCGCCAGTGCTTTGCCTACAGGTGTGCTTCGGTAGCGGATGAGCTCCATCAGAAGGTTGCGCGTCTGGTTAGCTTCCTCTGCGGCTTTTTCCCAGCTAATGATCCCGCGTGAAGCTTTGGCGTAGAGATCGTCAGACATGGCTTTGATGCGACGTGAGTACTCAAGTCTGAGCTTTGGATCAACATACAATACGCCCGAAGCAGCATTCACATCACCCTGTAGCGTTGCGATTGCCCGCTCCAGCTTTTTCTTTCCTTCACCATCAAGAGACGCAAGTAAAGCAGTATCCATAGCGCTTCCACCATGTGTTCGTAGCCCAATAAAGAGTAGCAACGAAACGACAGATGGGAAATAACTCAGATAAGCGTAGAAAAGGCAAAGAAATCGAAAAAAATACGCCAACCCCTTGTCCCCCAAGGGCTCTGCACGAGGTAGCATTTATTGGCATTCATTGCTTAAACCCGACGAGTTGGCTTTATGTTTTTTGCTAATGTAAGAGCAGGGCCCTTGGGGGACTAAGGACGATCGCTTTCAACCCTACAACTCAGCGGCATTCCTGGTTAGTTTCAGAGGCGCATGTTTCTTGTTTTTTCGTTCAATGCACTCGTTAATATTCGCAGGGTTACATATCCAGGCTACATCACTTCGCGTCCATTTTGGGCCAGCGGACAGTGCTTTTAGCTTGGGCTTTTTGACTTCACATTCGTTGAGTTTTTCTGCAACTGAATCGTACCTTTCCTTATCAGTCGCGCCTGTGAAATATAACTTGTCGAAGCGACCTCTGATGCGCTGATAAACCGCGTAAATATCCATGGATATCTGACATGTTGCTGCGGCAATTTTGTGGTGTTCCTCAAGGCCTTCGACAGAGTTTTCCTCATTATCGTCAAAGAGCTCGTTGTACATGTGGCTTACGCAAGTGCTTATGACATGAGCGGCTTTTTCCCCGTCGATTGTATGTGGATTAAACCCGTCACCCGTCAATTTTTTGGCAATCAGTGACAACTTATGCCGGGTGTCCCTCCCCAGATAGAGCTTCTTCTGCAGGAGTTCAAATGTCTCGTTACGACTCATGCGCTCACGATGGCATACCGCATCTGCTTTTTTACTGGGTTCCCTCATTTCCTTCTCCAGTTAATTTAATTCCTGGTTATTTTACCATCATTGAGCCTCAAGGAAAGCCGCGCGTTTTCAAGAAGGTTTTTGGTGGCATTAATTCGTTTTATAGCGAAGGAATTTTGTAAGGAAGGCTGATTCAGGCCTGTTAAGGCCATCCGCAAGCCAATCGTCACGCTTTTTCATGCTTGTAAATAACCCCGCTCCTGAAGCAGCTCAAAGGAGCACAAGCATGAACACCAACCGTATTCTCCGTAAAAAAGAGGTTCTTCATCTGACCGGGATTTCCGCCGCCACGATGTACCGACTCATATCAAAAGGGGATTTTCCCTCATCCAAAAAGCTCACTGGCGATGGTGGTCGGGCTGTGGGGTGGGAGTTACATGAAATTCAACGCTGGATTCAGTCACGCGGGCTTAGCAAGCCACGTGCTCTGTAAGCCTCATTCCACCCCCTGACATACCAACAATATAAACAGTAACAGTGATGGTACCTGCATGTGCATGAGTGATCACTGTTGCTGCTATGAACTATTGGAACAGAATATGAAGCAGCAATTTAATCGTGAACGGGTGACATCTTTAACTGACAAAGTTCCCCTGGGAGTTAATGGTGCAGGCCAGTCTATGTATGGAGGTGTAGACAAACTGGCATGGGTAACGGATATGCATGACTGGAAGAAAAATCTTGTACTCAAACAGCGTTTGCTTGGCCTTGTTTCAGGTGGTGACTATCTGATAGAAGTTCGGCCTGCTGGCAGGGATGAGTGCGATGGACATTATCGCCGGGTAGTGGAAATTCGACTGAAAGGTACAACGCGTAATCACCCAATACTGCTGGTGATCCATTTTGACCCGACCAGTAGGCAACGCGGATTCCAGCGAATGGAATTCAGTCCCCAGCACTACTCTTCGCAACGGATAACGGATTTGTTTGTGTGGCTGGGGCGTAAGGGGCGCATAGGTAAGTTCCTGTATCGCGGCTTGCGCAATGCCTGGGTAACAACTATCCACTACGCACTGGATGTGGTTGGCATGAAACTCCATGATTATTTCATTGGGTTGTCTGGGGTCAGGAGGGGCGATTTTTATGACTTACATGGAGAGCAGGAAGGGTTAAGGCTGGGGTCTACGACCATTGTGGCCTCCGTATACGAAAAGGTTGATGCACCGGAGATAAGTACTCAGAAGAGGTACGAGCAAACGGTTCTTGTCCTTGATGAGCACCAGTTCCGGCGGTTTCTGCGTCTGGAATTGCGTCTGTCTCCTGGCAAGCAAAAACTAATGCTGAACAACCTGCGTAATATGGAGAACCTGATTTCTAAGCTGGCTTTTTATGATCGTGACGCGTTGGCAAATCCGATGCTTGAATCCGAGTTTGCCCGCTTACTACGTGAGTATGTCCCTTATCCGGTTGCCAGAGCAAAGTACAAGCCGTCAGCGACTATAAATGGTAAGCAGGTCAGCCCAACGAAAAAAGCTGCTGACAAGCGCGTTGATAAACTTATGGCACGCTACCGTATCCAGTTGTTCGACTCAGAGGCTATTTGGGCTATGTTGCCGCTTGTGCTGGATAAGCTTGGGATTCTTGCGCAGCCGCAGTACTGGCAATACAAACTTCGTCTGAAGTGGCTTCAATCGCGTCAGAAACAGGGATAATAGTGTTGCGGCAGGGATGCCGTTTGTTGGGGGACGTGGAAATGGTAGGTGTATGAAACCAGGATTGTGTAAAGAAATGGTTTTAAACCGCCCAATTTTGCCAGATTTTGATACGACAGACCTGTTAAATACCGCCAGGGTTTAGCCCAACAGCCTTACCTCGTGCAATAACAGGGGAAAGCCAGAGATGATTTTCCCCATAACCTGGGTTTATAAGGATTGCCGGTTTTAAGCGATTTAAAGATTTCAAACCGATGAAGTTCAGGAAATAACATGTGCCCCCACTGTTTTCCAATATCATGGGGCGTGAGTTTCAGCGTTTAATAACCGGTAATATTTTGCATATCCGCTAATCCCATTCTGGCTGAGCTGATATTTATTCGCTATTTTCGTCTGCAAGGTATATAGCTGCATCTGCAGGGCTATATATACGGTCTGTTGCTGTGTTATTATATATATGTCATTACATACTATAGCCATTATCCAGTATCAGCTATCATGAGGCTCCAGCCTCCAATATTATTATCATCTAATAACCATCTGAACCTTGTTGGGTTCACGTAAGGGGTTAAGTAATTCAGTTGTAAATAAATGGGGTCAGGGCATGGTGCTTTGATCTCTATATACAGGTGAATTATGAAGCCATACATTACGTACAACAATATTCTTGTCACAGATTCAACGCTGGATTATTTCAAAGAAGTTGTTTTCAGTGTTCCTTATAATGGTGTGCCAAGTCTACGGCGTCCTTTTTATCGTAATATTGCAGTATTTCTCCAGCATGTTATTTGTGTCGCTACCTGTAGTCGTAAGAACAGGAAAAAAGCAAAGATTAAGACGAATAAAAAATGGTCTTATTCTGTGCCAGTACCCTTTGAGCTGGGTAGGGCGAAACTCCCTGGAGTTTTCAAGAAAAGTGGGCCGACCAATGAGCGTGCAATGGAGGTACTGGCAAGCGCGGGAATTATCAAACTAACCGGGTATTCCAATGCTCAAAGCTCTTGCCGGGAATATGCTGTTTCTAAGCGTTTTTTGCGTAAGTTGTTTGGCAACGACCGCGAGGCATACCTTAGCCGTCAGGATCGCTACCATTATCTGACGGATATTTTCACCAAGCGTAAAAGTTACTCATTTGATGATCTGATCGGACTTGCCATTGATCGAGGGCAGCATGCCAAACATGAGCAGTCTAAACGCGATATCCCTAACGCTGCCTTCAGGGAGTTGGTAGTGGGGGTCTGGAACAATCTTGAGCCGCTTGAAATCAATCTGGATGCACTGCTGGATTACTATAACGAGAATCCCACTACGAAGAATAAAGTATTCATTTTCAATTTCCTGTCGAGACTGGCTGAAACTGGCGTGGAGATGGTGAAAGAGTCACCGTTAATGGTGGCTTACAGGCAATCGTATAAAACTGCGTACATTGGCGGGAGATCCTTTGAAGTTGGTACAGGCTTTCAAAGCTTGCCCTCTGCCATGAAGTGGGCATGTCTGGCGCGTGGTGTCAATTATGATATCAAGGGATGCCAGCTTGAGATTCTGCGCAATGAGTTGTGGTCTGTCGGTATGTCAGCAAAGAGCCTTGAAGTACTGGAAACGAGCTATATCTGCCGGGTACTGCGTGTTGCGGAAGAGCTGGTTAAGCAATTCCGGTTTTCCAGCGTATTCAATGCCGGGGTTGTTACCCTATCACTTAAATCCAGCACAAGACGCTTGTTGAATCGTGAATTAGGTGAGGCAGAGGCTGAACGAGTACTGAAACGCTGGAAACGCCTTCTGAAGCCTTTACGGCGAGATTTGGCTTTATTGCTGGATCATTACGAAGACACAGCATTGACCAATCGTTACGGTAAATGTGTTACCAATGCGGTAGGCCAGCCCTTCAACATCACCTGGAAAGATATGGCATCGCGTAAACGCTGGAAGTCGGATGTGATGCGCCGAAAATTGTTGTCGCACATGTTACAGGGGCTGGAAAGCCGTGCCGTATACGATTACGTCATCAGCCACAAGGGCGTTTGCGCGCTGGAGCACGATGGGTTTGTTTCTTATGAAGAGGTAACTGACTGGTCTCATCCATACCTTTTGATTGAGAAAAAACATTAAAGAAGCTATTAAGTTAGCTCAGGTCAACCTCCGGTTGGTAGCCTTCTTGCACAAGAATCAACAAAGCCTGATATAAGGAACGTTTGTGACGCGTAAAGCAAATTTTAACAGCGGCTATTCTTCACGGGCATATCTTGAGTTTGTTATGTCATTAATGTATTTCGGCATATCCGGATGTACTGTGAAGCCAAACAGTGCTTGCGAACCTGGTGACAATCCCGCAAACCAATAACATATGGTTATTGTAAAGTGGGAAATAAAACCATCACGATATTATAAACTTTTATATGTTTACGTAATATGATTTGCCGTTATAAGGTCTAACTATCATTAAAAGGCATGAATGGTAATTTTAAGTTAGTTCTCAATTGTGTTTCCTGGGGCGCTGGCTTGTCATTATTTTCCGGTGGGTTGGCATGCTAAAATATCATTAACTGGAATATATCCGGCGCTAAACCTAAATTTAGATAGGATTTGTCTATTTACC
>NZ_SJOP01000040.1 GCF_004331415.1 Kosakonia quasisacchari | reverse complement strand
TGCCTTGTATTAAAAAGATATGCATGCCGGATAGTGGGTTCATTCATACAGAAGCATGATATTCAACTGTGTTTGACAGTTATGAAAATAACCAGTGTTCAAATAGGTTCCAGGAAGAACTGAAGTACGCCCAAATCGTATGATCATAATGAAATGTGTACTGCAACACTGGCGATGTATTCTGGCCGTAAAAGCGGGAAAACCAGGCATCGCCGGTAATACGTAGCACCAACATCAACTTACAAACCGCCACCTAATCCTGAAAAGCAGTGCTGCTCCGGGCCAGAGGTCTGATATCGCGTTTACACTTTAAAGTATGTTGTAACTAAAATGATGTTGCAGTGAATTCATTGCTGAAAGCACAGCATCAAAATGCCCTGATGGGCTCCGTTTGGGAAACGGAAAATATTGTAAGTTAAGGTGATTTTTTGTACCGTCAAGGCTGTTTTTTGGCCACGCCAGCCTTTGGAAAAGTTATACTTCCGGCGACTCACTGGCAGGTTTGCGTTTTCGACTTACCCGCAGCGCTTCAACGACCAGTGAGAATGCCGGAGAAGGTTGTTTTCTGCTGGGATAATATAAGTAGTAGCCTGGAAATGGTTTGCACCATTGCTCCAGGACGCGAACCAGTCTGCCGTCTTCAATATGAGGTTCAAATTCTTCTTCTGGCAAAAAAGCAATCCCGAGTCCCGCAAGCGCTGCATCAACAATGTGTTCAGATGTATTAAAAATGAGCTGCCCGCTGACACGCACGTTAAGATCTCCCCCTTCCTGATCAAAATCCCAGATATACAACCCGCCTGACCTGACCATTCGTTGATTTATACATTTATGCTGCGTCAGCTCATGGGGTGTTCCAGGAACTGGATACCTCGAAAAATAATCCGGAGATGCCACTGCGGCCATACGCAATTTGGGACCAATGGGGACTGCTATCATGTCTTTATCAATGGTGTCACCCAGTCGAACACCTGCATCAAAGCGGTCTGCCACAATGTCGCGAAAACCATGGTTCGCATCGAACTCGATATTAATATCCGGATACTCATGTAGCAGTGATGTCAGTTTTGGCAGCAGCGTGCTGTGCAAAACATTTGGTCCACAGGTTATGCGGACTGTTCCTGCCGGTTTATCACGCAGTTCGGTCAGAATATCCAGTTCGGCTTCAATTTCATCAATACGACTCCCTATAGCCAGCAGCAGTCGTTCTCCAGCTGACGTCGGCGATACGCTGCGGGTGGTTCGCGTCAGAAGGCGAATTTGCATACGCTCTTCAAGTGCAGAAATCGCCTGGCTGAGAGCGGATTGAGTGACACCCAACTGTGCAGCGGCACGGGTAAAACTGCGTTCACGGGCGACTGTGACAAAATAAAGAAGGTCGTTCAGGTTGCGTTTCATCAAATACAGCCCTCATTAATAAGCAGTACTTATAAAGCCTTTAAGTATTCATTAGCTAGTAATAATGCCCCTTGCATGTAAAATTTCCAACAATCGATGAGTAAGTGATGGTGAATTAATTCCGTTGCCCTTTTTCATCGTGCTTCACCTTTCATTTTCTGACGTTATTCCTGTGAATAGCGTCCGGTTCCGGCTTGCCTGAAAACTGCCGGGGGATTCGGAGTCAGCATATGTCCACATCGTTGAGAGACTCATATCTTCACAAAGAACGCGCGTACTGGAGCGGCGTACTGGCAATGACATTATGCGTCTTTGCGCTAATTGCTTCGGAATTTATGCCCGTCAGCCTGCTGACGCCTATTTCGGGAGAGTTAGGCGTCAGTGAGGGACTGGTAGGACAGGGGATCGCCATTTCTGGCGTGTTTGCGGTAATGACGAGTCTCTCTGTATCTACACTGGCCGGGGGGATCAACCGCAAGATATTACTGTTGAGTATGACTGCATTGATGGCGATTTCCGGAGCTATTATCGCGTTAGCGCCCAGTTATCTGATTTACATGGTTGGTCGTGCTCTGATCGGTATTGTTATTGGTGGATTCTGGTCGCTGTCTGCTGCCACGGCTATTCGCCTCGTTCCGCGGCATCAGGTTACCCGCGCGCTGGCTATTTTTAACGGGGGCAACGCGCTGGCAACTGTTATAGCCGCCCCACTGGGGAGTTATCTGGGGTCCGTCATCGGCTGGCGGGGTGCATTCTTTTGTATCGTTCCGGTCGCGGTGATTGCTTCTATCTGGCAGTGGTTCAGCCTGCCGACAATGCCCGCAGATAAAGAAGATAAACGTACCGGCACTGTTTTTCGCCTTTTTGCTAACCCTGTTGTGGCCGCGGGCCTTGCAGCCTGTGGATTGTTCTTTATGGGGCAGTTTTCTTTGTTTACATACCTGCGTCCGTTCCTTGAGACAGTAACACAGGTGGATATCGCCACGTTGTCGTTCACCTTGTTGACCATCGGTGTCACTGGCTTTATTGGTAGCCTGGTAATTGGCATATTTTTGAAATACGGCTTCTATTCCACGCTTATTGCTATCCCTTTCCTGATGGCGGTCATTGCCGTCGCCCTGATTGCTTTTGGTCACAGCATATGGATTGTTGCACCATTGCTTGGTTTATGGGGATTAATCGCAACTGCCGCGCCTACCGGTTGGTGGACATGGATCGCCAGAACTGTGCCGGAAGATGCGGAGGCTGGCGGTGGTCTGATGGTTGCCGTGGTGCAGTTGTCCATCGCACTTGGCTCCACAATCGGCGGATTAGCATTTGACCACAGCGGCTATCAAAGCACTTTTACCATCAGTAGCCTCTTATTAGTGATAGCTGCTGCCTTAGTTATATTGACGTCACGTAAAGATTTCCACCACACCCGATGAGGAATTCCCTGATGAGAATATTTACCTTGCTGTTAGGACTGTTAATCAGTTCATTTGCTGCAACAGGAGCTGATATGTCTAACGGAGCTGATAATTTTTACAAAAGCGATAAAGTCACCCAGAAAAAGGTGACTTTTAAGAACCAATATCAGATGAACGTAGTCGGCAATCTGTTTATGCCTAAAGGGATGGATCAGACCGCTAAAAAACCCGCAATTGTCATTGGCCACCCGATGGGAGCAGTAAAAGAGCAAAGCTCAAACCTGTATGCACAGAAACTGGCGGAACAAGGGTTTGTAACGCTGGCGATTGACCTTTCCTTCTGGGGAGAAAGTGAAGGAAAGCCCGGACATCTGATTTCACCGGAGATTTATTCAGATGATTTCAGTGCCGCAGTCGATTATTTGAGTACTCAGCCTTACATTGATCCGGATAATATTGGCGTGCTGGGTATTTGTGGGAGTGGGAGTTTTGTTATCAGTGCTGCCAAAATTGACCCGAGAATGAAGGCCATTGCCACAGTCAGCATGTATGACATGGGGTCTGCTTTCCGGAACGGACTTCATCACTCAGTTACGCCTGAACAACGCAAAGCGTTTATTAAATCTGCAACAGAACAACGTTTTGTTGAGTTCAAAGGTGGAGAAATTGCCTATATCCCCGGTACTGTTAACAAGCTTGATGACTCAACGCCAGCCATCCAGCGAGAATTCTTCGATTTCTACCGTACCTCCCGTGGCGGTTATACGCCACAGGGTGAGAAAGAAGAGCTGACTACAAAACCGATGTTGAGCAGTATTGGAAAATTTATGAACTTCTATCCGTTCAACGATATCGAAACCATTTCGCCACGCCCGATGTTATTCATCACAGGTGATCAGGCGCATTCGAAAGAATTTAGCGAAGATGCTTACAAACGTGCCGGACAGCCGAAAGAGTTGTACATCGTGCCAGGCGCAGGCCATGTTGATCTGTATGACCGTACCGATCTCATCCCTTTTGCTAAACTGACATCATTCTTTAAAGCAAACCTCAAATAATGGTCTGAAGTCGCATCCTGCAGGGTGCGACTAATTTTCGCGAGAGTTATCATATGAAATATCTGTATGCCTTAATATATTGCCTGCTTCTGGCAGGTACTTTTGCTGGCCATGCCGATACCTCGACCCCGCCTTTTAAGGTAAGCACAATGACAGTTAAAATGAATATTAACGGCCAGCAATTTTATGTCAGACTTCACGACAACCCTGCGGCTAAAGCATTTGTTGATGCTTTACCTTTGCAACTTGGAATGGATGAGCTGAATGGTAATGAGAAGTTCGCTGATCTTCCTCATGCGTTGCCTTCCAGCCCGGTGCACCCGGGCTCCATTCAGGCTGGCGATCTCATGCTGTACGGTAAGCAAACGTTGGTTTTGTTCTATACATCATTTGAATCCTCATATCGCTATACCCCGATTGGGAAAGTTATTAACCCAGAGAGTCTCACCGCTGTAATGGATAAAAAGAAAGTATGGGTTGAGCTTGATAACAATTAAATCAGCAATCTTTAGTTCGTAGGCTCATGCAGATAGAGAGCCTGAATCCTGCATATTTGAGAACAACTGTATCCTGTAGCCTCAGATGTTTCTTTGATACTGAGTTTTTTTACCTGCCGGTAGTACATCACTTTCTGGTGTCGTTCATAATCGGCCTGCTTCCCCCGGTATTTACCCAGCGTATGAGCTCGTTCAATCCCCTGTTTTTGCCGCTGGCGGCGGCTCAGCCAGTCCTTATGCGACATCGCAGCCATCAGATCGATAAGCATGTTATTGATGGCTGTTATCACCGCGCGGGTAATTGGGTCAGCCTGCACAGGGTCTTTATCTGACAGCGCCTGCCATGAGGTGGGGACATCCAGACTGACAATCCGCAACTCGTGCTGCTCAATCTGCTTTTTCAGCGTCATCCAGTCGCTGTTACTCAGGCGGGTCAGGCGATCTATCTGCTCGACCAGCAAAATATCATTATGATGGCTGTCCATCAGTAAACGTCCCAATTCCGGTCGGTCGAGTTTTGTACCGCTGATATTCTCCCGATAGTAGCTGGCGATTTTGAATCCCCGTTCCTGGACAAACTGCTCCAGCATCGCTTTTGCCCGATCGGCAAACTGATCTTCCGTCGATGCCCTTAAATAAGCTCTGATGAACATTTTTTCACCACATTATCGCATTTAGGTTATTGCATTTAATCTATCGCATATAGGTTATGTCATTCATTGCGTGCCGTCACGTTTTGCTTATGGCGTCAGGGTGTACCCTTATGCGATAACCATTTTTGTTAAAAATATCGCATCGAATAATTTACGAGAGAAACTATATGGCAAGGAGGCAGATTCTTTCTCAGTCGGAAAGAGAATCATTGCTGGTATTACCTGACGATGAGTTAACGCTGACCCGAATGGCGTATTTCAGTGAGCAGGATCTGGCTCTTATTAATGCACACCGTAAATCTTCCAGCCGGTTTGGTTTTGCTGTTCTTCTCTGCTATCTGAAAAGTATTGGATTTGCCCCGGATAAAAAATCGCCACCATCCGCAGAGCTGCTCAGAATTATTGGTTCCCGTCTTAAACTTTCAGCAGAACTCTGGCAAGAGTATATTTCTGGGCGCGATACCACCCGGCGTGAACACCTGAGTGAACTTTATCGTTATCTCGAGCTTACAACCTTTAATGGAGCCCTTCAGAAAGAATGCATTCAGTATCTGCTCCCACTGTCCACGAGGACGGATCGGGGCATATTTATCGCTGAGGAATTATTGAAGCATCTGCATCAGCGACGAATTATTGTTCCTGGTATTGATGTTGTGGAACGTACCTGTGCTGAAGCGATGACGCTGGGTGATAAAGCCGTTTATACCACGCTGAATGTGCATCTTACCGCCCCGCAGAAATCAGCGTTTGATGCGCTACTGGCGACAACTGAAAAACAAATTTCCCGTTTGACGTGGTTGCTTCAGCCTCCGGGGAAGATCAACGGAAAGAATGTGCTGCAACATATAGACCGCCTTAATGCCATCGAAGCACTGACTATACCGGAAGGTGTGGAGAGAACCGTTCACCAGAATCGATTACTTAAACTGGCGCGGGAAGGCCGTAAAATGAGCAGTCGCGATTTAGCTGATTTTGCCCCGGCACGTCGGTATGCGACGATGGTTTGTGTACTTACGGAGGCCAAAGCCACAATCATTGATGAAATTATAGAACTGCATGAACGCATACTGGGCAGTATGTTCAGCCAGGCAAAACGACAGCAGGCCGAACGCCTTCAGAAAACGGGTAAATTGATACAGCAGAAATTACGCCAGTATATTTCCGTTGGTCAGGCGATCCTGGATGCACGCAACGCTGGCGAAGACCCTCTGTCTGCTGTTGAACGGGTATTACCGTGGGAGGATTTTGCCGCCAGCTTAGAGGAAACCCGCCTCCTTGCACGAAAGGATAATTTCGAACCGCTTCATCTCATTACCGAGAAATTCAGCACGCTGCGCAAATATTCTTCCCGACTTTTATCGGCCCTGCAACTGAGAGCCACTCCGGCCGCCTTACCTCTTAAAGATGCTCTCGATACTATGAGTGAGATGTATCGCAAACAGCTAAGAAAGGTTCCCTCATCAGCACCGCTGGATTTCATTCCTGAGAGCTGGAAAAAGATGGTGATCACTCCCTCAGGTATTGACCGGCAATACTATGAAATTTGCGCAATGAATGAGTTGAAGGGAGCTCTGCGGGCCGGTGATATCTGGGTCCGGGGTTCCCGTCGTTACAAAAACTTTGATGACTACCTTATGCCAAGCAGTGATTTTGATAATTTGTTAAATAATAACCGGTTAAATATACCTGTCGAAACAGAATGCGGGGCTTACCTTAAGACTCGGCTGACGCTGTTGGCCTCCCGTCTGGAGGAAGTCAATGCAATGGCAGTCACCGGGGATCTGCCCGATGTGGATATATCTGACAAAGGTGTAAAGATCACGCCTCTGGATAACAGTGTTCCTTCAGCAATTTCGCCTCTGGCCGACCTGATTTACAACATGTTGCCGCATCCAAAAATTACAGAAATACTGGATGAAGTTGAACGATGGACAGCTTTTACACGCCATTTTACCCATCTGAAGAACCCTCTTACCCGCCCGCAGGATAATCGTTTGCTTCTCACCACCATCCTGGCGGATGGCATTAATCTGGGGCTGACAAAAATGGCAGAATCTTGTCCGGGAACCACAAGGGCTTCGCTGGAAAATATGCAGGCATGGTATATCCGCGATGAAACTTACTCTGCTGCGCTGGCTGAACTGGTTAATGCCCAGAAGTCACGCCCACTGGCGGCATTATGGGGAGATGGTTCAACCTCATCTTCTGACGGCCAGAATTTTCGGGTTGGCAGTCATGGCCGCTATGCGGGCCAGGTCAACCTGAAGTACGGTCAAGAGCCGGGCGTCCAGTTTTATACGCACATTTCTGACCAATACAGCCCATTTTACACCAAAGTCATCAGCCGCGTTCGTGATTCAACCCACGTACTTGATGGGTTGCTGTATCACGAAAGTGAACTTGAAATCACCGAGCATTACACCGATACGGCAGGCTTCACGGAGCATGTTTTTGCTCTGATGCATCTGTTGGGATTCGCTTTTGCGCCAAGGATCCGGGATCTTCACGACAAACGTTTGTTTATCCAGGGGAAGGCTGATAAATACTCTGCGCTACAGTCAATTATTTCCACAACACCACTGAACATCAAGGAGATAGAAACCCACTGGAGCGAAATCCTGAGGCTGGCGACCTCGATAAAGCAGGGTACAGTGACCGCGTCTTTGATGCTTAAAAAATTGGCCAGTTATCCGAAACAGAATGGGCTTGCTAAGGCGCTGAGGGAAATTGGTCGCATCGAGCGAACACTGTTTATGCTGGACTGGTTCCGCGATCCTGCATTACGTCGCAGGGTTCAGGCCGGTCTGAACAAGGGAGAAGCCCGGAATGCGCTTGCCAGAGCCGTCTTTATGCACCGTCTTGGCGAAATAAGGGATCGTGGTCTGGAAAACCAGAGTTACCGCGCCAGCGGACTAACGTTGATTACAGCCGCGATCACATTGTGGAACACGGTATATATAGAAAATGCCATTAACCTTTTGAAAAGAAAGGGGCTGTATCTTAATGAGCAATTGCTGTCACATCTGTCCCCGCTGGGCTGGGAGCACATAAATCTGACAGGAGATTATATCTGGAGAAACAATAAAAAGCTGGCTGAAGGGAAATATCGACATTTGTGGCCAGTTGATATCAGTCAGTACAAAAAATCATTTTAACGTACAATATTTTCCGTTTCCCAAACGGAACCCTGATAACCGCTCACTGAATCGCCACGGGTTATACAGGCACCCCATCCCCACCAACCCGACGTTTTGTCAGCGATTCAGTGATGTTTAACTTTCTACTAAAAGAGGGGGTTGTGAGCTGAAAGGCTGCGACAGGAGAAAAGCAGGCGGGATCACATGTCGTGCGCCGCGTAGCAAGCAGGCGGTCAATTATCGTTTGAACTATATTGTTCTCATGGCGTGGAAGGCTCAGCCAGTCTGGATGCAGGCAACGTAGCTGGCATAAAGCAAGTATATCTCTGCGAGGCCGTATGAAATTTCCAGGAATCCCCGAAAATGAAGAAGAACGATTAAAGTCTCTCCATCTGGCAGACCTGCTGGATACAGGTGCCGATGAACGTTTTGATCGTTTAACTCGCCTTGCAAAAAAGGTCTTCCAGGTGCCTGTCGTACTAATAAGCCTGCTTGATCGCGAGCGCCAATGGTTGCTT
The DNA here is from genome assembly GCF_004331415.1 of Kosakonia quasisacchari. Lineage (GTDB taxonomy): Bacteria > Pseudomonadota > Gammaproteobacteria > Enterobacterales > Enterobacteriaceae > Kosakonia > Kosakonia quasisacchari. Next base: position 1,544 of record NZ_SJOP01000040.1, on the reverse strand, counting down.
GCATGTGAGGGGCTGGGTATTAAGGAAACGCCCCGTAACATCTCTTTTTGTGGTCATGCCATTTTGCAGGAAGGCCCCTTTATTGTTAACGACGCAGCTAATGATGAACGCTTCCATGATAACCCTCTGGTGACGGGTGAGCCTTACATCAGATTCTATGCAGGCTACCCGGTACATCTGCCTGATGGTCAGGTAGCAGGTACGCTTTGTCTGATCAATACCACCCCCCGTGGCTTTAACGACGATGATATTGCCTCACTCAAGGATTTAGCCTTTATTCTGGAAGATGAATTCAGGGTGATTGGAATGGCCATGACAGATAGCCTGACAGGTATCTCTAATCGTCGTGGCTTTTACAGGACGGGGGAAAAACGATTCCGCAGCCTTGCTAAAGATAATGCGGCATTTAGCCTTATCTTTTTTGATCTGGATAGATTCAAACCTATCAACGATCTCTGGGGGCACGCTGAAGGTGATGAAGTATTAAAAGTATTCTCAGCGCTGTTGCACCAACATCTTGGTGCCGGAGATGTCGTAGGACGTCTTGGTGGGGATGAATTCGCCGTTCTCGTTACGCAGCAGGCTCATGCTGATGCTTTCTTGAACAATCTCCGAAAGAGTGTGGATGAGTACAACAAAAAATCTGGTAAGCCGTACAACATTAATTATTCCTTTGGAATGTTGCATAGTGACGCGCGTCGTTACCAGTCGCTGGGCGAGATGCTTAAAGAGAGCGACGAGGTGATGTACTCCGCAAAGCGTCGTAAGAGGATATAAGCACACATCTTTCACAACTTGTCCTCATGCGTTCAGTAACAGGTGAGCGGACAGAGATACCGCTCGTTCCTTCATCGCTCTCCCCTTCTCTCTGCATATTCCCGCCTCCCTGCACTTCTATGCCACAGTGCCTGGCTTCAACATTATGATAAAGTGCAAAGAACCCGATTTTGCTTATATCAATAGTGGTGAATCACAACTGATGACCCCTGATGGATGGAACACGAGAGAAGTAGCAAGGTCACTCGTACGTGGCATTAACTATCGCTATTGGGAATGGTGGATGGGGTTTCTTCACCTACAAGCAAGGGGGTTGTGTCCCTGGTAGCGGGGCTGAATCTATATGCAGATACATCTGAAAGTGTTCTATGAGCAGTATTTTGTTACTTTTCCCCTTTTGGACTACTAAAGCAATAGTTGAATACTTATACCTGCCGAGATATACTTTTTACCAAGGATGGTTACAGGGATTCTAAATTGAATCGCATCCCGCAGCCGGAAACGGTTCGACCAGTTCGAAGAAATTGCGTCCTGCCCCATAATATAACTTTATTATGGCTGAGGCCCCCGAAAGGGGGCCGATTATTTTCTGTTCCCAGCTTCCTTCGGTATTCTCCCACCCTTTCGTTTTTTCTGCGTATCCATAGCAACCTTGTACAGACTCAACGACTTGTGTGGTATAGGCTCACCTAGTGCACCCGCACCTTTTCTAGCGAAAAAAGCTGACAGAATGTGCATTCTGAGTAGTCGTTTTTCCTTAAAGAACG
>NZ_SJOP01000004.1 GCF_004331415.1 Kosakonia quasisacchari | reverse complement strand
CAAATTTAGTGTGCTGATATGGCTCAGTTGGTAGAGCGCACCCTTGGTAAGGGTGAGGTCCCCAGTTCGACTCTGGGTATCAGCACCAGTTATAGCGGTTAATAGTTCGGCACTTAGAAAAGAATTTGCCTGGCGGCACTAGCGCGGTGGTCCCACCTGACCCCATGCCGAACTCAGAAGTGAAACGCCGTAGCGCCGATGGTAGTGTGGGGTCTCCCCATGCGAGAGTAGGGAACTGCCAGGCATCAAATAAAGCAAAAGGCCCAGTCAAAAGACTGGGCCTTTTGCTTTTCTACTGCAACATCACACATGACAGTAGTACTCCAGTCATTTACTTCTTCGCCAGCAACCTTTTGAGCATGACGAAACGCTTAATGCACCACAGAACGTGAGAGTGGTGATCAAGGCGTTCTTCCAGACATCAAGCACACTAAATCAGAAGTGAAACGCCGTAGCGCCGATAATAGTGCGGGGACTGTGGGGTACGACAAGCACATGGGATGTAAATAACCACCTGTATAGAAGGCGGCATTGTTTGGTGCGTCCAGGCATCCTTAAAAGGCGCGCTCAGCCAGTTCGGTGAGATTTATAGCCAAAAGAATAGGGTCAGAACCAAACTTTTTGATAAGCATACCTTCAGGACGTATTTTTGCGTCGGCAATAAAAAAGGCCACCCGCATGAGTGGCCTGTAATAAATCGTATAGAGATCAATGAATAACCTGCGACAAAAACGCGCGGGTACGTTCTGATTTTGGGTTCGCAAAGAACTCTTCCGGCGGTGCTTGCTCAACGATTTCACCCCGATCCATAAAGATCACGCGATCGGCAACGGTGCGCGCAAAACCCATTTCATGGGTGACGCACAACATCGTCATGCCGGACTGCGCCAGCCCAATCATGGTATCCAGCACCTCTTTTACCATCTCCGGATCCAGCGCTGAAGTGGGCTCATCAAACAGCATGATTTTAGGTTTCATACATAATGAACGGGCGATCGCTACACGTTGCTGCTGGCCACCGGAAATCTGCCCCGGAAACTTATGCGCATGCTCGGCAATGCGCACACGCTCAAGATAATGCATTGCCAGCGCCTCGGCCTCTTTCTTGGGCATCTTACGCACCCAAATCGGGGCTAGCGTACAGTTTTGCAACACGGTCAGATGTGGGAATAAATTAAAGTGCTGGAACACCATTCCCACTTCCTGGCGGATTTTTTCGATATTGCGGATATCTTCATTTAACTCAATGCCATCAACGACAATACGCCCTTGTTGATGCTCTTCCAGATGGTTAATACAGCGGATCGTGGTCGACTTCCCGGATCCGGATGGGCCACAAAGCACAATGCGTTCGCCCTGTTTCACATTGAGATTAATATCTTTCAGTACATGGAACTGCCCGTACCACTTATTCACATTTTCGAGCGTAATCATCGCGTCGCCAGATTGCATAGTTGTATTACTCATGGGGATCCTCAGTGCGGTGTACGCCCGGTGTTAAAGCGCTTCTCCAGATGCTGACTGTAGCGCGACATGCTAAAACAGAAAATCCAGTAAACTAAAGCAGCAAAAACATATCCTTCGGTGGACATCCCAAGCCATGCCGGATCGACCGTAGCTTGTTGTACGCTGCTGAACAGATCAAACAGGCCGATGATGATCACCAGGCTCGTATCTTTGAACAGGGCAATAATGGTATTCACAAGCCCCGGGATCACCAGCTTCAGCGCTTGCGGTAGAATCACCAGCCCCTGTGTTTTCCAGTATCCCAGCGCCAGAGACTCCGCCGCTTCATATTGCCCCTTCGGAAGAGCCTGCAAACCGCCACGCACCACTTCCGCCACATAAGCGGACTGGAACAAGATTACGCCGACCAGCGCACGGATCAGCTTATCGATACTGGTGCCTTCCGACATGAATAGCGGCAGCATCACCGAGGACATAAACAGCACGGTGATTAATGGAACGCCACGCCAGAACTCAATGAAAATGACCGATAACACGCGAACCACCGGCATTTTCGAACGACGTCCCAGCGCCAGCAAAATCCCCAGTGGCAGTGCGCCAGCAATACCAACAGAGGCGATGATCAATGTCAGTGTCAAACCGCCCCACTGGCGGGTTTCAACGCGCTCCAGCCCAAGAAAACCGCCAAAAATCAGCCACCACACGACAAGCGGATAGATAACCGCCCAGCAGGCGATATAACGCCCGCGTCGCGGCAACGCCTTCCAGAACATCGGTGCGATAGAGAGCAGACCAACGAGCAGCGCCACATTAATACGCCAGCGTTGATCATGCGGGTAGAGGCCATACATAAACTGGCCAAAACGCTCGTGGATAAACACCCAGCACGCGCCTGCTTTCGTACAATCGGCACGCGTTGAACCAAGCCAGTTCGCCTGAAACAGTGCCCAATCCAGTAAAGGGGGAATCAACTCCCACATTAACCACAGGCACAGAAGTGTCAGCAGCGAGTTTGACCAACTGGAGAACAAGTTTTTTCGTACCCACAACATCGCGCCATTGCTTCCTGCGGGTGTCTGGCGCGTGGAGGGAGACAGAATTGCTTTTGTCATCAAAGTTCCTTAGCGCTCAATCAGGGCAATGCGGCGGTTATAGATGTTCATCAGCAACGAAATTGACAGGCTGATTAGCAAGTAAACCGACATGGTTATAGCGATAGTTTCAATCGCCTGGCCGGTCTGATTCAGCACCGTACCAGCAAATAGCGACACCATATCCGGATAGCCAATTGCCGCCGCCAGGGATGAGTTTTTGGCGATATTCAGATACTGGCTGGTCAATGGAGGAATAATCACGCGCAGCGCTTGCGGAATGATCACCTGACGCAATGTCACTGGATGAGGCAAGCCGAGAGAACGCGCGGCTTCGTGCTGTCCATGCGGCACAGACTGGATACCTGAGCGAATAATCTCAGCGATAAACGTGGAGGTATAGACCGACAGTGCAATGGTGAGTGCGGCGAGTTCTGGAATCAACACCATACCGCCCTGGAAGTTGAAACCGCGCAGTTGCGGAACGTCCCAGTGCAGTGCGGCGCCAAACACCCAGTGCGCCACTAGCGGCAGCACAATAATCAACCCCAGTGCGACAGGCCATGTCCGACGTAGTTGCCCGGTTTTGATTTGATGGGTTTTATTAAAGCGAAACAAGCCGATGGAGATAACCCCCGCTACGACTATCGCACCCACGAACGCCAATACGCCCTCGCCCATTTGCGGGGAGGGGATATACAAACCTCGGTTGCTCAGAAACACCAGTTCCATCGCGTTGACCGCCTGGCGCGGGCCGGGCAGGTTACGCAGCACCGCGAAGTACCAGAAAAAGATCTGCAATAGCGGCGGGATATTACGGAACGTTTCGATATAAATGGTCGATAACTTCCGCAGTAGCCAGTTTTCCGACAAGCGCGCGAGCCCAAGGAAAAAACCGAGAAATGAGGCGAACACAATACACAGCGCTGAAACCAGCAGCGTATTAAGCAAGCCCACAAGGAATACACGTCCGTAGGTATCACCTTGTTCATAATCAATAAGATGCTGAACAATGCCGAAACCGGCGGCGCGATCCAGAAAGGCAAAACCGGAGGTAATTCCGCGGTTATTCAGGTTAGTAACGGTGTTGTGTATCAAATAAATTGCGATAACGACCACAGCGACAATCGCAATGATTTGAAACAGCCAGGCACGAACCGCAGGATTAGAAAGGGAGATAGCGCCTTTCACGGTTGGGCGGCGATGGGACATAGGAAAAACCTCAGTAACCATGACTCTGGGCTGGGCGCCACGCAAGCGTAGCGCCCGTTACAGCACTTACGTATTAGCGCACTGGCGGAGCGTATTGAATACCGCCGTTATTCCAGAGGTTGTTCTGGCCGCGTTTGATTTTCAGCGGGCTTTCAGAACCAACGTTACGTTCAAAGACTTCTGAATAGTTACCGACTTTCTTAATGATGTTGTAGGCCCACTTGTTATCCAGCTTCAGATCTTTACCGAAGTCGCCTTCTTTACCTAACAGATGCGCCATGTCCGGCGTTGCTGGGTTAGCGGCTTTCTCGTCAACGTTTTTCGAGCTAACGCCCATCTCTTCTGCGTTGAGCATGGCGAACAGTGTCCAGCGAACAATCGCGAACCAGTCGTCATCGCCACGGCGAACAACTGGCCCCAGCGGCTCTTTGGAGATGACTTCCGGCAACACGATCCACTCTGCCGGGTTGCTCAGTTTGATGCGTAACGCATACAGCTGAGACTGGTCAGAAGCCAGCGTGTCGCAACGGCCTGATTCCAGTGCTTTCGCGGATTCATCGGAACGGTCGAAGGTCACCGGTGTATATTTCATTTTGTTGGATTTAAAGTAATCCGCCACGTTCAGCTCGGTATCAGTACCTGCCTGAATACAAACGGTTGCTCCGTCCAGCTCTTTAGCGCTTTTCAGGCCGGCTTTGTTGTGGGTCAGGAAGCCGATACCGTCGTAATAGGTTACGCCAGTGAATGACAGGCCCATACCGCCATCGCGGGAAGAGGTCCAGGTGGTATTACGGGAGAGCATATCCACTTCGCCAGATTGCAGTGCGGTGAAACGCTCTTTAGCAGTCAGCGGAGTATATTTAACTTTCGTGTCGTCACCGAATACGGCGGCGGCAACGCCGCGGCAAACGTCCACGTCGATACCGGTGAATTTACCGCTCGCGTCCGCGTAGGAAAAGCCAGGCAGACCGTCGCTGATACCGCATTGTACAAAACCTTTCTTTTTAACGGCATCCAGCGTTGCGCCCGCATGTGCCTGATTTGCGACAGCAAACAGTACACCGGCAGCGGCCAGGCTGGCGATCATCATCTTTTTCATAATGCATCCTGTGTGGCGAAAATTTATCGTTATATAAGGCGTTCGGGAAACGCCTGAACCTGTCTGTGGCGATGGCCATACTCTTTAAAGCAAAGGTAGTGCCAATTTTGCGCATGGCGTTATTTGGCTACCGCAGGCGCAATATTGAGAGTGTAGACAGGAAAAAATAAAACCATTGCCCCGTAGTGGTGCAAAAATACAACCTGCGCCACAAAACAGAGCAAAAAAGGAGTGCCGTTTAGAGGGTATTAACAGACAAGTTTCCTGCGTGAATATAAGCAATATATTGATCGGTATCGCTTTGTGAAATGGGTCACGCAAAAATAGATAAAAAGAGGAAAGAGTGAAAAACAGTCAGCTCAGATGAAAAGAAGTGCGTACTTATTTTTTTATTTTTGCCTGCTCATGGGGCTGAAAATTTACTTATGCAAAATGACCTGCACCTAAATAAAGCAAAAGCGCGGTGAACCGCGCTTTTTATAACTATTTGGTCAGCGCAACGATACCGAGCGTCAAACCGGCAATCGCTGCTGCACCGCCAGCAATTGCTCCGGCTGTTTCCCAGTTATCCTGAGTTGTGCCTTTCATACAGGTATTGGTATGTACCAGACGACCTTGATCATCATACACCGGTACACAAGGAGAATCGTGAGCACAGCCTGCCAGGAATGTCGCGAGTAATGCCACGGAAATGAATTTTTTCATAATATTACCTCGGAATAATCACGATTCCCGATATCAATAATAGCGATACCTGTCCAGAATCGATAAGTCATATTTTACCATTCGCCCGTGCAAATTCCCCGGTGCAATAATCTCAAATTATGTTCTTTGTAAAAAAAATGGAGATAAAACCGCTTCGCAAGTTAAATAATGCAGAAAAAATGAAGGGGGGAATAAAAAATATTTTACCATGCGTAAGCTATTGATAACGTAACGATGTCTCATAGCGTTATTTTTTATAAGAATAATCTAATTTCCGGTATGCGTAAAACAAAAACGCCCGCAGGCGCTTTATTTAACTCAATCCGGTTTCAGGCAAATGTTTCGGGTGGAGGAAGCTCATTTCCATAAGCACTAATAGATTCAGGGCTCACCGGTTTGCCTAATAAATATCCTTGAAGCGTATTGCAGCCCATTTCGGTGAGCAGTTTTTGTTGCTCTTCCGTTTCCACACCTTCCGCGACGACTTTTAAACTCAGCGTCCTGGCTAACGCCACAATGGCGGAGACGATGGTGGCATCTTCGCCCTCCCGGCTTAACTCACGAACAAACGCCCGATCGATTTTTAATTCACAGGCCGGAAGCCGTTTCAGATACAACAGGCTGGAGTAGCCTGTACCAAAATCATCAATTGAGGCTTGAACACCCGCGTTTGTCAGTTCCGTCAACACGCGCACACTCTCATCCGGGTTGCTCATTGCGGTGGTTTCGGTTACTTCCAGGATTAACTTTTGCGGCGGCACGTCATGCTTTTTCAGCGCCTCCATAATCGTTTGGACCAGCGTACTCTGTTCAAACTGGAGGGTTGAGAGATTCACCGCAACTGACCAGTCAAGGTACCCCATTTTGCGCCATTCGCTGAGCTGACGGCAGGCTTCATCCACTACCCAGTTACCTAGCGGCACGATCAGGCCGGTTTTCTCCGCCAGCGGCAAAAAAACGTCCGGTGTGAGCACGCTCTGATAGGGATGATGCCAGCGCAGCAGCGCCTCAAAGCCGATAACCGGCCCCGCAGGTGCTTTAAATTTGGGCTGATAAACCAGCCGGAACTGCTGGCGTTCAAGCGCAATCCACAGATCGTTGAGTAACTGCAGTTGTGTTTGCGCCAGCGTATTCATTGACGGCTGAAAGAAGTGGTAACCGTTACGGCCCATATGTTTGGTGTGATACATCGCCGCATCAGCATTGAACATCAGTTCCCGCTCGTTCTTGCCATCGTGCGGATAAAGCGCAATACCGACGCTCAGCGTCACCATCACGTCATAGGGATCGATATTGAAGGGTTTATCAATCACGCGTACCAACGAACTGGCAAGCGTTGCCGCTTCATCTGGTGCGCTGACTTCCGCCAGTAAAACAAACTCGTCACCACCAATGCGCGCCAGCGTATATTGCCCTTTTAATTTTTGCGTCAGGCGATCGGTCACCGCGACCAGCAATTTATCGCCGACATCGTGACCCCAGGCATCGTTGACGGTTTTGAAACCATCAAGATCCATAAACATCAGTGCGAAGAATGAGCCTTCGCGTTTGGCTTTGTTGAGGGCCTGTTCAAGGCGGTCTTCCAGCAACACACGGTTAGGCAGACGCGTTAAGGTATCGTGCAATGCCAGCCGCGCCAGTTCGCGGTTAGCCGCCGCCAGTGAAGTCGCCAACAGCGAGGTACGCGCTTGCAGACGCGCATCGAACATCGACACCAGCAGCGTAATGCCCAGCACTGAGAAGGCCATCATGCCGACCAGTACCGCCAGCCAGTTATTGTTAAAACCGTTATGACCTATGGCATGTTGGTGAGGGATTTGAGCCGCCATCATGCCGGTGTAATGCATACCAGCAATAGCGATGCCCATTAGAATCGCCGCACCAAAACGCATCAGCGCAACATGGGCAGCTTCATGACGTAAATGGAAGGTGAGCCACAGTGCGGCGAAGGAGGCAACCAGTGCTATCACTAAAGAAAGCGCGACCCAATTCAGATTCCAGATGATCGCCGGGGAAACCTGAAGCGCCACCATGCCTGTGTAGTGCATCGCCGCAATCCCCAATCCCATGACCATTGCGCCAGGGATCAGGCGACGCAGATGCAGATGCGGGGCGCTCACCAGCCATAGCGCGAATAACGATGAACCGATCGCGATAACCATGGAGAGGGCGGTAAGCAACGGTTCGTAGCGCATGCTCATTGACATGTTCATTGCCAACATGCCGATAAAGTGCATCGCCCAGATGCCTATCCCCATCGCTACGCCGCCGCCGCTGAGCCAAACCCATGATGCGCCCCCGCTGCTGGTGGAAACACGGCCTGCCATATTCAGGGCGGTATAAGAGGCCAAAATGGCTACGATAAAAGAAACAACAACAAGGATATAGTCGTATTGGCTATCCAGCATGGTGTCATCAACTCATTCACTAAGGGCGTTACGCATGACTACGATCGGACTGGCGAAAAGGGCTGAGACATTAGCATCGTACGGAGATGGCTCAAAATGATTTAAATCCCTGCGTTAATCAGGGTGATGGCTGCACTTTCGCGAATTTTCGCTACAAGCAATCACTTACAGATTATTGCAGTTAACCAGTTTGAGCGGATTTACGGAGTTCATATTGCGGCACTTATCGATCTCGGTGGTCATATACTCAACCCAGTACATGATTAAGCTATCCAGCATGAGGATCGACAGGGCGAAAGCCACCAGCCACCAATATTTGCGAATCATTCCGTATCTCCCTTTCTTGCAACCATTTGTTGAAATATACACGAGTCCGCAACCCCGGAATGACAGGGAAAGCGGGGTTTTTAGCGCTATTTCAGGCAATAAAAAAGGCGCTTTCCCATGCCGGTTAGCGCCTTTTTATCAATACAACTCACTGATTAAAAATCAGTTCATGCCGTATTTTTTCAGTTTTTTACGCAGCGTACCGCGGTTGATGCCCATCATCAGCGCCGCGCGGGTCTGATTACCACGGGTGTATTGCATCACCATGTCCAACAGTGGCTGTTCTACTTCAGCCAGTACCAGCTCATACAGGTCATTAACATCCTGACCATTCAGTTGAGCAAAATAGTTCTTCAGTGCCTGTTTTACCGAGTCACGGAGCGGTTTTTGGGTTACCTGATCCTGAGAGTTAACGGTAGAAACGGTCAGTACGTCAGAATTTACGCGTTGTTCGAACATAGTTCTGTCAGCTCTTTATTTCTGTTTACGCAAAATTTTCGAAGTATGCCTCCAACGCCTCCAGCTGTTCGCTGGCGTTCTCAATGGCGTTGAATGTGCGCCGAAACTGGTCATTCGGAGCGTGCTCCTGGAGATACCAGGAGACGTGTTTACGTGCGATTCGGTAACCTTTCGCCTGACCGTAAAAGTCATGCAGTTCCCGAACATGCGCGCAAAGCAAGCGCTTAACCTCTGCCAAAGGCAGCGGGGCCAGCAGCTCCCCAGTGTCCAGATAATGCTGGATTTCCCGGAAGATCCAGGGTCTTCCCTGAGCTGCGCGGCCTATCATCAGGGCATCCGCCCCTGTATAGTCGAGCACAGCTCTGGCTTTTAGCGGGTCAGTAATGTCGCCATTCGCGATAACCGGAATGGAAACTTTCTGCTTAACTGCCCGAATACTGTCGTACTCAGCATCTCCGTTGAACAAACAGGCGCGGGTGCGTCCATGAATGGTCAGAGCCTGGATACCACACTCTTCAGCCAGTTGGGCAATTTCTACGCAGTTACGGTGTTCTGGAGCCCAACCCGTGCGAATCTTCAGAGTGACAGGAACATCCACTGCATTAACTACCGAGGTCAGGATCGACTTCACCAGATCCGGGTATTGCAGCAGGGCGGAACCTGCAAGCTTGCGATTCACTTTTTTAGCCGGGCAACCCATATTGATATCAATAATCTGGGCGCCGCTTTCCACGTTAATACGTGCGGCTTCCGCCATTTCATCCGGGTCGCTGCCCGCAATTTGCACGGTGCGAATACCGGGTTCATCAATGTGCACCATCCGCAATCGGGACTTGTCGCTTTCCCACACTTGTGGGTTAGAAGACATCATCTCGGATACGGTTAAACCGGCTCCCATCTCGTAACACAACGTCCGGAATGGTCTGTCAGTAATGCCAGCCATGGGCGCTGCGATCAGGCGATTTCTGAGCTGGTGGTGTCCGATGCGCATGAGTTAAGAAATGACCATACTGTGACTGCAAGGCGGCGTATATTACGCATTTTTCGCACGAGATGAAAGGCCAAACTTTGAGCAATCCTCTGTTGTAGATCAAGGAATAGCCAGTCCACCGGGGCAATAAACGTATTAAATCATATTTTTCATAGGGTTATGCAAAAGATAAAAATTTCACATAACGCATAAATTCGCACAAGTTATCGTTTTTTCACGGGTGATAAGCGGCTGAACTGCTGTTTTTTCAGACAAAAATGACGATTTTTGCGAAGCTGTTCGCAATTTTCTCATCGGCATTTTGGCTGCTTTTTTCGACAGTTCAGCGCGCTGGCTCCGCGAAACGTGGTCCGCAGACCACGTTCCGTTTTACCTTTTCTGTCCCGTAATACGGCACCACTCTTCTTTCTCGACCACCGGATCAAGAGTAAAGAGCTCTGTATAGGCTTCGCACACGCTATCTGCCTGGCTGGCAAGGATCCCAGAGAGTCCCAGCAAACCGCCCTCAACGGGCAATACGCTGATTAACGGCGCCAGTTCACGCAACGGGCCAGCCAGAATATTGGCGACCACCACATCGGCTTTCATGGCTTCTGGCTGGTCTTTCGGCAGGTACAACTCAAGACGCTCGGAAACGCCGTTGCGCTCGGCATTATCGCGGCTGGCCTGAATAGCTTGCGGATCGATATCAATACCGATCGCTTTTGCGGCACCCAGTTTCAGAGCGGCGATCGCAAGGATCCCGGAGCCGCAGCCAAAGTCGATCACTGTTTTGCCGACGAGATCCAGACCATCGAGCCATTGCAGGCACAAAGAAGTGGTTGGGTGGGTACCGGTGCCAAATGCCAGACCCGGATCGAGCATCACATTCACCGCATTAACGTCCGGAACGTCGCGCCAGCTCGGACAGATCCACAGGCGCTCGCCAAAGCGCATTGGGTGGAAGTTATCCATCCATTCGCGCTCCCAGTCTTTATCTTCCAGTTGCTCGATTTTGTGGGCGAAACCTTCGCCAAGTAGCGGGTGCAAAGCGAGCTGGGCAACGACGTCTGCCATCTCGGTTTCCGCGTCGAACAGGCCGATAACGTCGGTATCGCCCCACAGGCGGGTTTCACCCGGCAGGGGTTCAAACACGGGCGTGTCGTGGGTATCCTGGAAAGTAATGGACACCGCGCCCGCTTCCATCAGAGCATCGCTCAGATCTTCCGCATTCGCGCCGGTGGTGTTCAGTTTCAGTTGGATCCAAGGCATGGCGTAACTCTTTATTCATTAACAGAAATGGTCGGAGCCTGCGGCGCGGGTTGACCGAAACGGTTCCCGACGACAAAGGCCAGCAAACTTAACAGCAGTGAGGGCACAATCGGATGGAAGCCCAGATACTGAATATTAAAGGTGGCGAGTACGGCATACAGCGCACCGCCAACAATCATGGCGCTGAGCGCGCCGGTGGAATTAGCGCGATCCCAATAGAGACCCAACACCAATGGCCACAGGAATACCGCCTCAAGCCCGCCAAACGCCAACAAGTTCAGCCAGATGATCATCTCTGGCGGGCGCCATGCCGCCAGCATCATCAAAATGCCGAGTACCAGTGTTGTCACGGTGGAAATACGTTTTAAGCGTGGCTCATGACGAATTTTAGTCGGCTGCGCGCTTAACCACAGATCTTTGATAATCGTCGCGGAAGCCTGCAACAGATGCGCATTGACGTTGGACATGATGGCGGCCATCGGTGCTGCGAGGAACAACCCTGCGGCCCACGGCGGCAACACTTCGACCATCAGCGTGGGAATAACCTGATCCGGCACCGACAGATTCGGCAGCACAGCACGACCCAGCGCGCCCGCCAGGTGCATTCCCAGCATCAACAGCGCGATGACGATGGTGCCGATAATGATCCCACGGTGCACCGATTTGCTGTCTTTATACGAAATACAGCGCACGGCGGTGTGCGGCAGACCGATAACGCCAAAACACACCAGCACCCAAAACGAGGTCATGAACGCCGGGGAGAGAATATCGCTCGCGCCGTGCGGACTAACCAGTTTCGGATCGATATGCTGCAAAGTATCGACGGCGTTATGTAAACCGCCCGCAGCATGGATCACGCCGACCAGCAACACCAGCGTACCGATCAGCATCACCATGCCTTGCATGGTGTCGTTCAACACACTGGCGCGAAAACCGCCAAACGCAGTATACAGCGCAATGGTTACGCCGAAGATCAGCAGACCCGATTCGTATTTGATACCGGCCGCTGTCTCCAGCAGACGTGCGCCACCGATAAACTGCACGGCAATCGCACCGACAAATGCCACCAGCAGGCTGACGCTGGCAATCCATACCACCGCGCGGCTTTGATAGCGCGCCATCAGCATGTCGTTGAGCGTAATCGCATTGTAGCGACGCGCCAGAATCGCGAATTTCTTGCCGAGAATGCCCAGCGATAGCCAAATAGTGGGAACCTGGATCATTGCCAGCAGTACCCAGCCAAGACCGAATTTGTACGCGGCTCCCGGCCCGCCAATAAACGAACTGGCGCTGACATACGTTGCGGTCAGCGTCATGGCCAGCACAAATCCGCCCATCGAACGGCTGCCGAGGAAGTACTCGCTCAGGAACGTACCGCTGCTACGCTGGCGCATTGCATAGTAAGAGAGGCCGAAGACGACGATCAGATAGATTATCAGCACGGCGATAATTTCAGTTTGCATCGTTATCCTCCAGAGAGATATCGCGGAAGATAAAACGCACCATCGCCCAGCAAAGTAAAACAAACACCAGCGGCGTGAGCAGACAGGCTAATTCAAACCAACGCGGCAGGCCGGTGAAACCCTGCTCTGTACCCGGTAGGTAAGCGCACACTAACCAGGCGGCAAGATAAAGAAGGGTCAGCCACAGCGCCCAGCGGGCTTCTTTGTGAGCCTGAACAAAGCGGTTGTCCATTTTTGTCCCTTGTAAATGAAGAAAGCGGGGATTGTACCCTATGGGCAAGTTGAGGGGAGAGAAAAACAAAAAAGGCCGGAAGATCCGGCCTTTTGCGCTGATTGCAGATTATTTTTCCTGCAAACCGAGTTTTTTCTCCAGATAGTGGATGTTGGTGCCACCATGCTGGAAATTCTCGTCGCTCATAATACGCATCTGCAGGTCAACGTTGGTTTTGATACCGTCGATAATCAGCTCCTGCAACGCATTCTTCATGCGTGCAATCGCCACATCGCGGCTCTCGCCGTAGCAGATAAGCTTGCCAATCATTGAATCGTAATACGGCGGTACGGTGTAACCGGCATAAATATGCGATTCCCAGCGCACACCAAACCCACCAGGGGCATGGAAGCGGGTGATTTTGCCCGGGCTCGGCAGGAAGGTATTCGGGTCTTCGGCGTTAATACGGCATTCCACCGCATGGCCTTTCACCACAACTTCTTCTTGCTTAATGGACAGCGGCTGACCGGCTGCAATACGCAACTGCTCTTTGATCAGGTCAACGCCGGTAATCATTTCGGTAACCGGGTGTTCAACCTGAATACGGGTGTTCATCTCAATGAAGTAGAACTCGCCGTTTTCGAACAGGAACTCAAACGTACCGGCTCCGCGATAGCCGATATCGACACAGGCTTTCGCACAACGCTCGCCGATGTAGCGACGCAGTTCCGGGGTGATGCCCGGTGCCGGTGCTTCTTCGACCACTTTCTGGTGGCGGCGCTGCATGGAGCAGTCGCGCTCTGCCAGATAGATAGCGTTGCCCTGACCATCGGCCAGCACCTGGATCTCGACGTGGCGAGGATTTTCCAGGTATTTTTCCATGTACACCATGTCGTTGCTGAAAGCGGCTTTCGCTTCCGCACGCGTCATGCTGATGGACTGCGCCAGGTCGGCGTCTTTGCGCACAACGCGCATACCGCGACCGCCGCCGCCGCCGGAGGCTTTGATGATAACCGGGTAACCGATGCGTTTAGCATGGGCGCGGTTTGCATCCATATCGTCGCCCAGCGGGCCGTCTGAACCTGGTACGGTCGGTACGCCAGCTTTCTTCATGGCGGTGATCGCAGACACTTTGTCACCCATCAGGCGGATGGTGTCAGCTTTCGGGCCGATAAAGATAAAGCCAGAGCGCTCAACCTGTTCAGCAAAGTTGGCATTCTCAGAGAGGAAGCCGTAACCCGGGTGAATCGCCACTGCGCCGGTGATTTCGGCTGCGGAGATAATCGCCGGGATATTCAGATAGCTTTTTACTGATGGCGCAGGACCGATACACACCGTCTCGTCTGCCAGCAGTACGTGTTTTAAATCGCGATCCGCAGTGGAGTGCACAGCGACAGTCTTGATGCCCAGTTCTTTACAGGCACGAAGAATACGCAGTGCAATCTCGCCGCGGTTGGCGATAACAATTTTATCCAGCATGTGCGCCTCGTTTACTCGATGACGACCAGCGGCTCGTCAAATTCAACCGGTTGGCCACTTTCCACCAGAATGGCTTTCACCACGCCTGATTTATCGGCTTCGATCTGGTTCATCATTTTCATGGCTTCAACGATGCACAGGGTATCGCCCACGTTGACTTTCTGGCCGATTTCGATAAACGCTTTTGCGTCCGGGCTCGGGGTGCGATAGAAGGTTCCGACCATCGGGGAACGTACGATGTGGC
Organism: Kosakonia quasisacchari; assembly: GCF_004331415.1. Taxonomy (GTDB): domain Bacteria; phylum Pseudomonadota; class Gammaproteobacteria; order Enterobacterales; family Enterobacteriaceae; genus Kosakonia; species Kosakonia quasisacchari. The sequence continues at coordinate 278,208 of NZ_SJOP01000004.1, read as the reverse complement.
CACTGATTTCCGCTGCGGCTGCAGGGGCTTCCGGCGCTGCGGCAGGTGCGACAGCGTTAGACAGGGCTGGCTGCTGTTGCATCATCGGCGCAGCATATTGCTGCATAACCGGGAAGCCAGCATTCGGCGCGCTGCGGCTGATGCGCACAGACTCTTCGCCTTCAGAAATTTCCAGTTCGGAGATGCCTGATTCTTCAACCAGCTCGATCAGTTTCTTAATCTTACGAATATCCATGAGTGGGTTCCGTACTCTTGTTTAGTGTGATTGTGACAGGCGTTTTACTGCCGTCTGTAAAGCGTATGAATAACCTTCCGCACCCAGCCCGCAAATAACGCCCTCGGCGATATCTGACAGATACGAGTGGTGACGGAATGGCTCCCGCGCATGCACGTTGGTCAGGTGGATCTCGATAAACGGGATACCGACAGCCAACAGTGCGTCGCGGATAGCAACACTGGTGTGCGTAAACGCGGCCGGATTGATCAGGATGAAGTCCATAATGTCTTTAGCCTGATGAATACGGTCGATGATTGCGTACTCCGCGTTTGACTGAAAATGCGCCAGTTCCACATCAAGCGATGTCGCTTCGGCACTCAAACCGTTAACAATCTCGCTGAGCGTAAGCGTGCCGTACTTATCCGGCTCACGGGTGCCAAGCAGGTTTAGGTTCGGTCCGTTCAAAACCAATATGTGGAACTTGCCAGCCATTGTGCAGCTATCTCCTGCGATTCTCGGGTAAAAAACAAAATATACCTTCAATTCGCTATTGTCACCTTTTCAGAGGCTAAAAACCCCTGTCAGGAAAACCAAAGTCGCACATTATAACGATTTCGTAGCAATTGGCAGCTAAATACTGGTCTTATCAGGGAAGATTATCAACTGCCGCCCGGAATCTGGCGGCGAATGATAGTAGATCTGCGGAGAACTGCACACAATAAGCGTGTTAACGCCACCATTGGCGAAACTTCTTATAACGCCACGCTAACAGCGCAATCGCGGCGGCAGCATAGAGGATCGGCTGCGGTGACAAGATTTTTACCGACCAAAGGTAGTGAATCGGCGCGAGGATCGCCACCAGATAGACGAAATTATGTAATTGTTGCCAGCGTTTGCCCAATTTCCGCTGCGCCCATTGCGTTGAGGTCAACGCTAATGCCAGCAAAATCAGCCAACTTGCGGCTCCCAGCGTTAAATAAGGGCGCGTTATCAACTCTTGCCCTAATAATGAAAGATTATTAATGCCAAGCTCCAGTAAGGTGTAGCTGGTCAGATGCAGTGTCGCCCAGGCAAAGCACCACAGCCCCAGTAAGCGCCGGGTTCTGATTAATAGCGGTTGTTTCGCGTAGCGTGCGAGCGGTGCGACCAGCAAACTGGCGAGCAGGAATTTTAGCGCCATTCTGCCCGTAAAATGCTGGATGTCTTTCGCCGGATCGGCGCTGAAATAGCCCTGGTTCGCCGCCCAGAAAAGCCAAAGTAAAGGCAGCAGACCCGCCAGATGCAATGCGACTTTTAACCACGTCACTTGTTTTGCTGTTAAGCGCACTCAGAAATTCTCCCGCAGATCTAACCCGTGATAAAGCGAAGCCACTTCTTCAGCGTAGCCATTAAACAGCAGCGTTGGCTGACGTTTTACATCCAGCGCGCCGCCTGATCCAATAAAACGTTCCGTCGCTTGTGACCAGCGCGGGTGATCAACATGCGGGTTCACATTGGCGTAGAAGCCATATTCATCGGGTGCGGCAAGATTCCAGGTGGTTGGTGGTCGTTTACTGGTTAACTTGATACTGACAATTGATTTGATGCCTTTAAAACCATATTTCCACGGCACTGTCAGGCGGATCGGCGCGCCGTTTTGCGGTGGTAGCGCTTTGCCATACACACCGACAGTAAGCAGCGTAAGCGGGTGCATCGCTTCATCTATACGTAGCGCTTCAACATACGGGTATTTGAGGCCACCACCGATAAATCGGTCTTTTTGCCCCGGCATCTGATCCGGTGCGTAAAGGGTCTGGAACGCGACATATTTGGCGTTGCTGGTGGGTTCAACTAACGCCAGCAGTTTATGCAGCGGGAATCCGATCCACGGCACCACCATCGACCAGGCCTCAACGCAGCGCATGCGGTAGATTCGTTCTTCCAGCGGGAAACGCGAGGTCAGCGCCGCGTGGTCGAGCATTAACGGTTTTGCCACTTCACCATCAATGGTCAATGTCCAGGGATCGGTTTTCATTCCTCCGGCGTTGGCGGCAGGATCGGCTTTATCGAGGCCAAATTCATAGAAGTTGTTATAACCGGTGACTTTCTCTTCCGGCGTCAGCGGGAGAGAGGATTTCCACTGTGCAGGTTGCGTAAAATCGAGTGGTTTTCCTGATGACGCTTTTGGCCGGTCATGGCCTTTAAACCAGTCCAATAAATCGGCCTGCGCGTCGGGTGCCAGGGTCAGTGCTGTGGCGCTAATTCCCAGCATTTTCAGCACCTGGCGGCGCTGTAACATAAAAACGGATTCCGCAGTGACATCGGCTTCGGTTAGTTTTTTCTTCATCACATCCTCCGTTAGTTTCTCGTCAAGCATGGTGTAAGCGCAGCGTGAGCGCGAGCCCGAGTGTGTTACCAAACATTGTAAATAGTCAGGTTAAGACATTTTTCAGGCTTATTGATTGTTGGCAAAAAATTTCTGAGGGCTATACTCGCTGATATGAAACGCGGTGCCAGTTTTTCCCTGCCGACTGCAAGCTATCCCGGGACGCGGGTAGACATCAAAGTTAGTACTTACTTCAATGACATTACCCTGAGCGGTATCGTTTCGTTCTTTATACAAGCGGAGTTAACACAAGGATGCGATTAACGACGAAATTTTCAGCTTTTGTGACGCTACTGACAGGGCTGGCGTTTTTCGTCACTCTGATTGGGTGTTCACTGAGCTTCTATAACGCGATTCAAAACAAGGTTGCCAATCGTGTCGAAGCGGTGGCGGCGATTGTCGATACGCGTTTGATCTCAACGCCGGTTTCCCGGCTGTTGCCGCAGCTCGATGAACTGATGGTGCCGGTAGATATTATCGCGATTGAGATTAAGCAAGGCCGGCGCACGGTACTCAGTTACACGCATAGCGGAAGTTATCGCCCGGCGGGCAGCAACTATCAATATCGGGAGTTGCATATTCCCTCCCTGAAAAATCCCGGCTTCACGTTCACGCTGATTTACCAGGATCCGATGGCGAACTATTTTCGCTCGTTGTCGAACACTGCGCCGCTGACGGTGGCGATTGGTTTTATGATTGTGATCCTCTTTCTCTCTGTTCGCTGGCTACGGCGACAGCTTTCCGGGCAGGAACTGCTGGAGACACGCGCGACGCGGATCCTCAACGGTGAGCGCGGGCCGCAGGTTCGTGGCAGCATTTATGAATGGCCATCACGTACCAGCAGTGCGCTGGATGTGCTACTGACCGACATTCAGTTCGCCAGCGATCAGCGTAGCCGCATGGATACGCTGATTCGTTCTTACGCGGCGCAGGACACGCGAACTGGCCTGAATAACCGCCTGTTTTTTGATAACCAGCTCGCCACGCTGCTGGAAGATCAGGAAAAAGTGGGTTCGCACGGCGTGGTGATGATGATCCGTTTGCCGGATTTTGATCTGCTGCGAGATAGCGGCGGAACCACCACCGAAGAGTATCTCTTTACGCTCATTAACCTGCTTTCTACCTTTATTATGCGTTATCCCGGCGCGTTACTGGCGCGCTACCATCGCAGCGACTTTGCCGTACTGCTGCCGCATCGCACCTTAAAGGAAGCGGAAAGCATTGCCGGGCTGATCCTGAAAGCGGTGGAAGGGTTACCGCCCAATAAAACGCTGACACGCGAAGATATTATGCATATTGGTATTTGCGCCTGGCGCAGTGGTCAGCCTGGTGTGCAAGTGATGGAACATGCTGAGGCCGCAGCGCGCAACGCGGTGTTACAGGGCGGAAACAGTTGGTCAGTTTATGACGACACATTGCCGGAACAAGGGCGTGGAAATGTGCGCTGGCGAACGCTGATTGAACAGATGCTGAGTCGCGGCGGGCCGCGCGTTTATCAGAAACCGGCAATTAACCGTGACGGGCACGTTCACCACCGCGAGCTGATGTGCCGCATTTTCGATGGCGAACAAGAAGTGATTGCCGAAGAGTATATGCCCATGGTGCAGCAGTTTGGTCTGGCTGAAGAATATGACCGCCTGCAAGTGACGCGCCTGATTCCGTTTATGGGTTTTTGGCCGGAAGAAAACCTGGCCATGCAAATAACAGTGGAATCATTGATCCGCCCCCGTTTTCAACGCTGGCTACGCGATATATTAATGCAGTGCGAAAAATCTCAACGTAAACGGATTATTTTTGAACTTGCTGAGGCGGATGTTTGTCAACATATCAGCCGGTTACAGTCGGTGGTGCGTTTAATCAACGCATTAGGCGCGCGCATAGCGGTAAATCAGGCGGGTCTGACGTTGGTGAGCACCAGTTGGATTAAAGCATTGGATGTTGAGTTATTAAAGCTGCATCCGGGGCTGGTCAGGAACATTGAAAAGCGCACCGAAAACCAGCTTCTGGTGCAGAGCCTCGTGGAAGCGTGCAAAGGCACGCGAACGCGAGTTTTCGCGACCGGTGTTCGCTCTCGTGGCGAATGGCAGACGCTGGTGGAACGGGGTGTTGTGGGTGGGCAGGGCGATTTCATCGCGGCTTCCCAACCGCTCGATACCAATGTGAAAAAATATTCACAAAGATACTCGGTTTGAACTGCTGTTTGAGTCGTTTTCACGTAGAATAATGCGCGCTGCCATGTTTGGGGGTGTGCGTGCCTGCCCGCCGGATTATCGCAGTGAACAAAGCCGGTTTGTCCTTATGAAAAACTGCAAACGCAACAGACTGGAAAATGAGTTCTTTTCACTTCCTGGTGGATTCATGTCGTTTTGCAACAAAGGAAACAAACTGCACTAATTTTCACCGTAGCAGATGATTCTTATGCCTTGTCGCTGCTACGTGTGGTTGGTAAAGTAAGCGGATTTTGTTTCCGCCCCAGCTTTCAGGATTATCCCTTAGTATGTTGAAAAAATTTCGTGGCATGTTTTCCAATGACCTGTCCATTGACCTGGGTACCGCGAATACCCTGATTTATGTAAAAGGACAAGGCATCGTACTGAATGAGCCTTCCGTGGTGGCCATTCGCCAGGATCGTGCCGGTTCACCGAAAAGTGTAGCCGCAGTCGGTCATGAAGCGAAACAGATGCTTGGCCGTACGCCGGGCAATATCGCTGCTATCCGCCCGATGAAAGACGGCGTAATTGCCGATTTCTTCGTGACCGAAAAAATGCTTCAGCACTTTATCAAACAAGTGCACAGCAACAGCTTTATGCGTCCGAGCCCGCGCGTTCTGGTTTGTGTGCCGGTTGGCGCAACTCAGGTTGAACGCCGTGCTATTCGTGAATCCGCGCAGGGCGCTGGTGCTCGTGAAGTGTTCCTGATTGAAGAGCCGATGGCGGCCGCAATCGGCGCTGGCTTACCGGTTTCTGAAGCGACCGGTTCAATGGTGGTGGATATCGGTGGTGGTACCACTGAAGTTGCCGTTATCTCCCTGAATGGCGTGGTTTACTCCTCTTCTGTTCGTATCGGCGGTGACCGCTTCGATGAAGCAATCATTAATTATGTTCGCCGTAACTACGGCTCACTGATTGGTGAAGCGACCGCAGAACGTATCAAACACGAAATTGGCTCTGCTTACCCGGGCGATGAAGTGCGTGAAATCGAAGTGCGTGGCCGTAACCTGGCTGAAGGTGTTCCGCGTGGCTTCACGCTGAATTCCAACGAAATTCTGGAAGCGCTGCAGGAACCGCTGACTGGCATCGTTAGCGCAGTTATGGTTGCGCTGGAACAGTGCCCGCCGGAACTGGCTTCTGATATCTCCGAGCGCGGTATGGTGTTGACCGGTGGTGGCGCGCTGCTGCGCAACCTAGACCGCCTGTTGATGGAAGAAACGGGTATTCCAGTTGTAGTTGCAGAAGATCCACTGACTTGCGTAGCGCGTGGCGGCGGCAAGGCGCTGGAAATGATCGACATGCACGGCGGCGACTTGTTCAGCGAAGAATAGTCCGCGTCAGATGCGAAGCGTATTGTCGCTTCGCATCTGTCTGGCCTGAGAATACGCAAAGCCTATGAAGCCAATTTTTAGCCGTGGCCCGTCACTGCAGATTCGCCTTTTTCTGGCGGTTTTGGTGGCGCTCGGAGTCATTATTGCCGACAGCCGCCTCGGTACGTTCAGCCAAATCAGAACGTACATGGATACTGCCGTCAGTCCTTTCTATTTTATTTCCAATGGTCCCCGCGAATTATTAGATAACGTTTCCCAAACGTTGGCGTCGCGTGACCAGCTTGAGCTTGAAAACCGGGCATTACGTCAGGAGCTGTTACTGAAAAACAGCGAGCTGTTGATGTTAGGACAGTACAAGCAGGAGAACGCTCGCCTGCGTGAACTGCTGGGCTCGCCGCTGCGTCAGGATGAGCAGAAAATGGTAACTCAGGTTATCTCGACGGTTAACGATCCTTACAGCGACCAGGTGGTTATCGACAAAGGTAGCGCGAACGGCGTGTATGAAGGCCAGCCGGTGATCAGCGATAAAGGCGTTGTCGGCCAGGTTGTTGCGGTGGCGAAACTGACCAGCCGCGTACTGCTGATTTGCGATGCCACACACGCGCTGCCGATTCAGGTGCTGCGTAACGATATCCGCGTGATTGCTGCCGGTAACGGCTGCACAGACGATCTGCAACTCGAACATTTACCGGCGAATACGGATATTCGCGTTGGTGATGTGTTGGTGACGTCAGGTCTGGGCGGGCGTTTCCCGGAAGGGTACCCGGTTGCAGTGGTTTCGTCGGTTAAGCTCGATACGCAGCGTGCCTACACCGTGATTCAGGCGCGCCCAACCGCAGGCCTGCAACGTTTGCGTTATCTGCTGCTGCTGTGGGGCGCGGATCGTAACGGCACTAACCCAAGAACACCGGAAGATGTGCATCGTGTGGCGAACGAACGTCTGCTGCAAATGATGCCGCAGGTGCTTCCTTCTCCTGATGCGATGGGGCCGCCTGCGCCAATGCCCGCTCCGGCGACTGGCATTACGCAGCCGCCGCCGCAAGTCTCTCCGGGAGGGCAATAGTGGCGAGTTATCGTAGCCAGGGGCGCTGGGTTATCTGGCTCTCGTTTTTAATTGCACTGTTGCTTCAAATCATGCCCTGGCCGGATGACATCATTGTCTACCGGCCAAACTGGGTATTGCTCATTTTGCTTTACTGGATCCTCGCGCTGCCGCACCGCGTAAATGTTGGCACGGGTTTCGCGATGGGTGCCATACTGGATCTGATTAGCGGATCCACCCTCGGTGTACGCGCGCTTTCGTTAAGTATTGTCGCCTATCTGGTCGCACTGAAATTTCAGCTGTTCCGTAATCTGGCGCTCTGGCAACAAGCGCTGGTGGTGATGCTGTTGTCGCTGGCGACAGAAGTCATTGTCTTCTGGGCGGAGTTTCTGGTGATTAACGTTTCGTTTAAGCCAGAAATTTTCTGGAGCAGCCTGGTCAATGGGGTGCTCTGGCCGTGGCTTTTCTTGTTAATGCGTAAGATCCGCCAGCAGTTTGCGGTGCAATAAGGCGTTTATGATTGATATCTGGCTTGCTTCCGGTTCTCCTCGTCGCCAGGAGTTGCTCACACAACTGGGCGTCACTTTCGCGCGTATTGTTCCGGGGATTGAGGAACAACGCCAGGCACAGGAGAGCGCCCGCCAGTATGTGTTGCGGCTGGCGCGAGAAAAAGCGCAGGCCGGCGTGGCGATGGCTTCCAGCGATCTGCCAGTGCTGGGGGCGGACACGATCGTCATATTTAATGGTGAAGTGCTTGAAAAACCAAAAGACTCCTCGCATGCTGCCAGTATGTTGCGCCTGCTTTCCGGGCAAACACATCAGGTGATGACGGCGGTCGCGTTGGCAGATAGCCAGCATTTGCTCGATTGTCTGGTGGAAACCGAAGTGACTTTCAGAGTGCTATCGGAAAAGGATATCGCTGATTACGTCGCCAGCGGGGAACCGCTGGATAAAGCAGGTGCTTATGGCATTCAGGGGCTGGGTGGCTGTTTCGTGAGAAAAATAAACGGTAGTTATCATGCCGTTGTGGGTTTACCACTGGTGGAAACTTGGGAATTGCTGAGCAACTTTAATGCACTGCGCGAGGGAAAAGATAATCATGACGGCTGAATTGTTGGTCAACGTTACTCCATCGGAAACACGCGTCGCTTATATTGATGGCGGCATTCTGCAGGAAATTCACATCGAGCGCGAAGCTCGGCGCGGGATAGTAGGCAATATCTACAAAGGTCGGGTCAGCCGGGTTTTGCCGGGCATGCAGGCGGCTTTTGTAGATATTGGTCTGGAAAAGGCGGCGTTCCTTCACGCCTCCGACATTATGCCGCACACCGAATGTGTCGCCGGGGAAGAGCAGAAAAACTTCACCGTGCGCGACATCTCCGAGCTTGTCCGTCAGGGGCAGGATTTAATGGTGCAAGTGGTAAAAGATCCGCTGGGTACTAAAGGCGCGCGCCTGACAACGGATATCACTCTGCCATCCCGTTACCTGGTCTTTATGCCAGGCGCTTCTCATGTTGGTGTTTCCCAGAGAATTGAGAGCGAAGCCGAGCGTGAGCGTCTTAAACAGGTCGTTGCGGCGTACTGTGACGAGCAGGGCGGTTTTATCATTCGCACTGCGGCAGAGGGCGTGTGCGAAGAGGATCTCGCTTCCGATGCGGCGTACCTCAAGCGCGTCTGGACCAAGGTGATGGAGCGTAAAAAACGCCAACAAAGCCGCTGCAAACTTTACGGCGAGTTGGCGCTGGCGCAGCGTGTGCTGCGTGATTTCGCCGATGCCCATCTGGATCGTATCCGTGTGGACTCGCGTCTGACTTTTGAAGCGCTGCTGGAGTTCACTGCGGAATACATTCCTGAAATGACCAGCAAGCTCGAACACTACAATGGTCGCCAGCCGATTTTCGATCTTTACGATGTCGAGAACGAGATCCAGCGCGCGCTGGAACGCAAAGTGGAGCTGAAGTCCGGCGGCTATCTGATCATCGATCAAACTGAAGCGATGACCACCGTTGATATCAACACCGGTGCGTTTGTCGGCCACCGCAATCTCGACGACACTATTTTCAACACCAACATCGAAGCTACGCAGGCCATTGCCCGCCAGCTGCGCTTACGCAATTTGGGCGGCATTATCATCATCGATTTTATCGATATGAGTAATGACGATCATCGCCGTCGCGTACTGCACTCGCTTGAGCAGGCGCTGAGTAAAGATCGGGTCAAGACCAGCATTAATGGTTTCTCACAGCTTGGTCTGGTGGAGATGACGCGCAAACGTACGCGCGAAAGTGTAGAACATGTCCTCTGTAATGAATGCCCCACCTGTCATGGCCGTGGCACCGTTAAAACGGTGGAAACCGTGTGTTATGAAATCATGCGCGAGATCGTTCGCGTGCATCATGCTTACGATTCCGATCGTTTCCTGGTTTACGCTTCCCCGGCGGTGGCGGAAGCCCTGAAAAGTGAAGAGTCGCACGCGCTGGCGGAGGTGGAAATCTTCGTTGGCAAGCAGGTAAAAGTGCAAATCGAGCCGCTCTATAATCAAGAGCAGTTTGACGTAGTAATGATGTAATTCGCAGCGTGCTGCGACACGAGCGAATCTGGGTTTGGTTGACAAGGAGAGAGGCGTGAGGCGACTGCCGGGGATATTGCTGCTTACAGGCGCGACGCTGATTGTTATCGCAGCGCTGCTGGTAAGTGGGCTGCGCCTTGTTCTGCCCCATCTGGATAGCTGGCGCGGGCAAATTCTGGCGCAAATCTCCTCGCAAACCGGCGTTCCGGTTTCGGCCAGCCAGATACAGGCGCGCTGGGAAAATTTCGGCCCTGAACTGGACGTGCGCGACATTAACGCGACGCTGCCCGATGGCGGCGAGCTGTCGGTCAAACGCGTGACGCTGGCGCTGGATGTCTGGCAAAGTATGCTCCACATGCGCTGGCAGTTTCGCAATCTCACCTTTTACCAACTGGTTGCCCATAGCAATACCCCGCTACAGCGCAATGACACCGGTGAACCTATCACTACGGATCGCATCAGCGATCTGTTTTTGCGTCAATTCGATCACTTTGATCTTCGCGACAGCCGCATCAGTTTCTTAACGCTCTCCGGGCAGCGCGCTGAGTTGGCTATCCCGCAACTTACCTGGCTTAACGGCAGCGATCGTCACCGTGCGGAGGGGCAAGTCAGCCTTTCGAGCCTGACTGGGCAGCACGGTATTATGCAAGTGCGTATGGATCTGCGTGACGACAATGGGCTGCTGAATAATGGCCGGGTGTGGTTGCAGGCGGACGATATTGATGTCAAGCCCTGGCTCGCCAAATGGATGCAGGATAAGGTCGCGCTGGATTCCGCGCGATTCAGCCTTGAAGGCTGGATGACATTAAGCAAAGGCGTAGTTGAAAGCGGCGATGTATGGCTGAAAAAAGGCGGCGCCAGCTGGCAGGGATATAACACGCAGCACCGCATGACGGTGGATAACCTTACCGCACATGTTTCCCGTCAGCAGCAGGGCTGGCAGTTTGATGTGCCGGTAACGCGTATCGCGATTGATGACCATCCGTGGCCGCAGGGCGCACTGAGTTTTGCCTGGGTTCCGGCGCAGGAAGTGGGCGGTATCAGCAGTGTGCGCAGCGATGAACTGCGCGTACGTGCCAGTAACCTTGAGCTCAGTGGCTTAGAGGGACTGCTGCCGATTGCACAGAAAATCTCACCGGAACTGTACGACATCTGGCACACCATGCAGCCTCGCGGCAAGCTCAATCAACTGGCGCTGGATATTCCGTTGCAGGCGACCGAAAAAACGCGCTTCCATGCACAGTGGCAGGATATAGCCTGGCAACAGTGGGAATTGCTGCCCGGTGTTGAACATCTCAGTGGAACGCTTGCCGGCAGCATGGAGAATGGGCGCTTAACCGCCGATATCGCGCAGGCGAAGATGCCGTATAAGACGGTATTCCCCGAACCGCTGGAGATTGAAAAAGGCGTTGCCACGCTGAACTGGCAGAAAAACGAGCATGGCTTCCAGTTGGATGGACGCAATATCGACATTCAGGCCAATGCCCTGCGCGCGCGCGGTGATTTCCGCTATCTCCAGCCGCAAGGTGATGAGCCCTGGTTGGGTATCCTGGCTGGTATCAATGTGACGGATGCCGGACAGGCCTGGCGTTACTTCCCGGAAAATTTGATGGGCAAAGCGCTGGTGGCGTACCTGAGTTCGTCGATCAAAGGCGGGCAGACGCAAGATGCCACGCTGCTGTTTGGCGGTAATCCGAAGCTCTTTCCGTTTAAGCACAACGAAGGCCAGTTTGAAGTCGCGGTGCCGTTGCGCAATGCGACCTTTGCTTTCCAGCCTGACTGGCCTGCGTTGCAAAACCTCGATATCGATCTCGATTTCCTCAACGACGGTTTGTGGATGAAAAGCAGTAAAGTGGCGCTGGGTGGTGTAACGGCCAGCAACCTGACTGCCAATATCCCGGATTACGTCAAAGAGAAGCTGCTGATTGATGCAGACATTAATGGGCCGGGCAAAGCTGTTGGTCCCTATTTCAAAGAGACGCCGCTACACGACACGCTGGGCAGCGCACTGGATGAGTTGCAGATCGATGGTGATGTAAGCGCTCGCTTACATCTTGATATTCCGCTGGATGGTGAGCAGACCGTCGCTAAAGGCGATGTGGTGCTGAACAACAACAGCCTGTTTATCAAACCGCTTAACAGCACACTGAAGAACCTCAGCGGCAAATTTAGCTTCGAGAACGGCACGCTGAAAAGTGAGCCGTTGCAGGCAACTTGGTTTAATCAACCGGTAAATCTCGATTTCTCCACCACCGAGGGGGATAAGGCTTACCAGGTCGCGGTGAATCTCAACGGGAACTGGCAACCGGCAAAAACCGGCGTGTTACCTCCTCAACTTAATGATGCGCTGCGCGGCAGCATCGCATGGAAAGGTGATGTCGGCGTTGAGCTGCCGCACCGTGGCGGCACCACTTACAAGGTCAATCTTGATGGTGATTTGAGTAACCTTGCCAGTACGTTACCGCCACCGATGGATAAACCAGCGGGCAAAGCATTGCCGTTGAAGGTGAAGGTAGAAGGGAACCTGCACAGTTTCGATTTAACCGGTAATGCCGGTGGTAACAACCATTTCAACACCCGCTGGCTGCTGAATAATAAGCTGGCGCTCGATCGCGGGATCTGGACGTCGGACAGCCGTACACTGCCACCGCTGCCGGAGCAGGCCGGGCTTGAACTGAACTTGCCGCCAATGAATGGCGCGCAGTGGCTGGGCCTGTTCAGACAGGGCGTGGCAAACAATGTCAGCAGCGCAACCACTTTCCCACAGAGCATTACGCTGCGTACACCTGCCCTGACACTGGGCGGGCAGCAGTGGAATAACCTCAGCATTATTTCGCAGCCGCAAGATTCAGGTTCGACCATCGAAGCGCAGGGGCGCGAAATCAGCGGTACATTGACGATTCATGATAATGCGCCGTGGCAGGCAGCGATTCGCTACCTCTACTACAACCCGTCGAACGCGCCACCGGACGATAACGATATCTCTTCCCCTTCAACACTGCTGCGTGGCCAGACGCGGTTGGACTTTACCGGCTGGCCGGATTTGCAGCTGCGCTGTGCGGAGTGTTGGCTGTGGGGGCAAAAGTATGGTCGCATCGACGGTGATTTCGCCATTCAGGGCGATACGCTGACGCTGGCGAATGGGCTGGTGGACAGCGGCACCGCGCGGCTGACCGCTGACGGTGAATGGGTCAATCGTGAAGGCGCGGAGCGCACCTCGCTGAAAGGCGTGCTGCGCGGTGAGAAAATTGATTCAGCGATGGGCTTCTTTGGCGTACCGACGCCGGTGCGTGATTCGTCGTTTGATATTAATTACGACCTGCACTGGCGCAGCACACCGTGGCAACCGCAGGAAGAGTCGCTCAATGGCATCCTGCGTACGCGTCTTGGCAAAGGTAAAATTACCGATATCAGCACTGGTCATGCCGGGCAGTTGCTGCGCCTGTTCAGCGTCGACTCGCTGTGGCGTAAATTGCGTTTTGACTTCAGCGATACCTTCAGCAGTGAGGGGTTCTGGTTTGATTCCATTCGCAGCACCGCGTGGATCAAAGACGGTGTGCTGCATACCGACGATACACTGGTTGATGGCCTGGAAGCGGATATCGCGATGAAAGGTTCCGTGAATTTGGTGCGCCGCGAGCTGGATATGGAAGCGGTGGTAGCCCCGGAAATCTCCGCGACTGTCGGGGTGGCGGCGGCCTTCGCCGTAAACCCGATTGTCGGTGCTGCGGTGTTTGCCGCCAGCAAAGTGCTGGGGCCACTGTGGAACAAAGTCTCGATTCTGCGCTATCGCATTACCGGCCCGGTCGATCAGCCGCAAATCAACGAAGTCCTGCGCCAGCCGCGTACGGACAAAAAGCAATGATTTGACGGCATCAGCGAATTGCCTCAAGCTCCTTATATCGCAATTTTTATTGCCCGCAGTGGCGGCAACGACGAGAAAAAATGATGAGTCTTAATCTGGTAAGTGAACAACTTCTGGCAGCAAACGGCCTGAGCCATCAGGATCTGTTTGCTATTCTCGGTCAACTGACCGCGCGTCGTCTTGATTACGGCGATCTCTATTTCCAGTCGAGCTATCACGAATCCTGGGTTTTAGAAGACAGCATCATTAAAGATGGCTCTTACAATATCGACCAGGGCGTGGGCGTGCGCGCCGTCAGCGGCGAGAAAACCGGTTTTGCTTATGCGGACCAAATCAGCCTGCTGGCGCTGGAACAGAGCGCGCAGGCTGCGCGTACTATCGTGCGGGAAGACGGCGATGGCAAAGTGAAAACGCTGGGTGCGCTCGAACATCCAAGCCTTTATACCAGCCTCGATCCGCTGCAGAGCATGAGCCGTGAAGAGAAGCTCGATATTCTGCGCCGCGTAGATAAAGCGGCGCGCGCGGCGGATAAACGCGTACAGGAAGTAACAGCCAGTCTGACCGGCGTCTACGAACTCATTCTGGTGGCGGCGACGGACGGTACGCTGGCGGCGGATGTGCGCCCGTTGGTGCGGCTTTCCGTGAGCGTACAGGTTGAAGACGACGGTAAACGCGAACGTGGTTCCAGCGGTGGCGGCGGTCGTTTTGGTTATGACTGGTTCTTGCAGGATGTGGATGGCGATGTTCGCGCGGATGCGTGGGCGAAAGAAGCGGTACGCATGGCGCTGGTAAACCTTTCTGCGGTTGCCGCACCTGCGGGCACGTTGCCGGTGGTATTGGGCGCGGGCTGGCCGGGCGTGCTGCTGCACGAAGCGGTTGGACACGGGCTGGAAGGCGACTTCAACCGTCGCGGAACGTCTGTATTCAGCGGCCAGATGGGGCAACTGGTGGCCTCAGAACTGTGTACCGTTGTGGACGATGGCACCATCGCCGATCGCCGCGGTTCTGTGGCGATCGATGATGAAGGAACGCCGGGCCAGTACAACGTGCTTATCGAAAACGGCGTGTTGAAAGGTTATATGCAGGACAAGCTGAATGCGCGTCTTATGGGCGTTAAGCCGACCGGTAACGGACGTCGTGAATCTTATGCGCATCTGCCAATGCCGCGTATGACCAACACTTATATGCTGGCGGGGAAATCAACGCCGCAGGAGATTATCGAATCTGTCGACTACGGCATCTACGCACCGAATTTTGGCGGCGGCCAGGTCGATATCACTTCCGGGAAATTTGTCTTCTCCACTTCTGAAGCGTACCTGATTGAAAAAGGTAAGGTCACCAAAGCGGTGAAAGGCGCAACGCTGATTGGCTCCGGTATCGAAGCGATGCAGCAGATCTCCATGGTGGGTAACGATCTGAAGCTGGATAACGGCGTTGGCGTCTGCGGCAAAGAGGGGCAGAGCCTGCCGGTGGGTGTGGGCCAACCGACGTTGAAAGTCGATAACCTGACCGTCGGCGGTACGGCTTAAACCTTTTCTCACCCTCTTCGCACGAAGAGGGTGAATTCCTTACACTCTGCGTCCCTGCATGCTCTGATACACTTTCGCCACTTCAATAAAGTAATCCGTCAGATAATTAATGCACACCTGCACTTTCAGCGGCAGCTTATCTTTTTCGGTATAGAGCGCATAAACCGGGCGCGGATCCGACTGGTAACGCGGCAGCAGGATCTCAAGCTGGCCACTGTTGATCTCGTCGATCACCCACATTAACGGCACGAATGCGATCCCGGCACCGGCGGTCAGCCAGCGCGTTAGCGTCATTGGATCGTTGGTGACAAAACGCCCTTGTGGGATAAGCCGCGTGGCGATCCCTTCCGGAGCCACCAGCTCAAATTCGTTATCCGGACGCACGCTGTATTCAAGCCATGAGTGGTTCACCATATCCGCTGGCTTTTCAGGAATGCCGTACTGAGCAAGGTAGCTTTTGGCTGCGCAAACCACCATTGGCATCGCGCCAAGACGGCGGGAGAAGAGGCTGGAATCCTGCAACGCGCCGACGCGGATCACCAGATCCAGACCGTCAGCAATCAAATCCGGCGCCGGGATACCCGTGACGAGATTTACCGACAAACCCGGATGCTCTTTGAGCATATCGGCGGTCATTTTTGCCAGCACATTTTGCGCCATGGTTGAAGAACTGCCAATGCGCAGCGTACCGATTGGTGTGTTGTTAAAGGCGTAAAGCTGTTCGTGAACGTCCTGCACTTCATGCAGCATCCGGCGGCAGCCCTGGTAGTAAATCTTCCCTGCTTCGGTGAGCCCCAGGCTGCGCGTGCTGCGGTTCAACAGCTTTACCTGCAACTCATCTTCCAGTTTGGCAACGGTCTGGCTGATGGAGGAAACACTCATTTGTAGCTGTCGAGCAGCGGCGGTAAATGAACCTAATTCCACCACTTTGGCAAACACCGACATGCGTTTTAGTCGTTCCATTATTCACTCTGAGTTAAAAGTGATTTAGATCACATAATATAGATAACAGCATAACAGTTACGTTAATATACTATCTATTAAGAATATTCACGTCACTCTCGCCTGGCTCTCCTTGCCCTTACTCCTGCGGTGACGTTAGAACGAATTGTCACCTGCACGCTCTCTAATCAAGGTCAACATGAGTCTGTTTCCCGTCATCGTGGTGTTCGGTTTGTCGTTCCCACCGATTTTCTTCGAATTAATTTTGTCACTGGCGATCTTCTGGCTGGTGCGTCGGGTGCTGGTCCCCACCGGGATCTATGACTTTGTCTGGCATCCGGCGTTGTTTAACACTGCGCTGTATTGCTGCCTTTTTTACCTGCTGTCGCGCCTGTTTGTCTGAGGTAGAAGTGAAAACACTAACAAGAAATATCTCTCGCACCGCTATCACTATGGTGATGGTAATCCTGGCGTTCGTCGCGGTTTTCCGCGCCTGGGTTTATTACACCGAATCGCCCTGGACGCGCGACGCGCGCTTTAGTGCGGATGTTGTCGCTATCGCGCCGGATGTTACCGGGCTTGTCACCGCCGTTAATGTGCATGACAACCAACTGGTGAAAGAGGGCCAGGTGCTGTTTACCATCGATCAACCGCGTTACCAAAAAGCGCTGGCGGAAGATGAAGCCGATGTTGCCTACTACGAAGCGCTGGTGGCGGAAAAACGCCGCGAAGCCGGACGCCGTAACCAGTTGGGTATTCAGGCCATGTCGCGTGAAGAGATCGACCAGGCCAACAACACCCTGCAAACTGAGCTGCATCAGTTAGCCAAAGCTCAGGCGACCCGCGATCTGGCGAAGCTGGATCTGGAGCGCACCATCATTCGTGCGCCAGCCGATGGTTGGGTGACAAACCTTAACGTCTACGCCGGTGAGTTTATTACCCGTGGTTCCACCGCGGTGGCGTTGGTGAAACAACACACCTTCTATGTTCTGGCGTATATGGAAGAGACCAAGCTGGAAGGCGTGCGTCCCGGTTATCGCGCGGAGATCACCCCGCTTGGCAGCAATCTGGTATTGAAAGGCACGGTGGATAGCCTCGCCGCAGGCGTCACGAATGCCAGCAGCAGCAATGACAGCAAAGGCATGGCGACCATCGATTCCAACCTTGAATGGGTGCGGTTGGCGCAGCGTGTACCGGTACGTATTCGTCTCGACAAACAACAAGGTAACCTGTGGCCGGCGGGCACCACCGCGACGGTAGTGGTGACAGGTAAATCCGATCGTGATGAAAGCCAGGATTCGTTCTTTCGCAAAATGGCGCATCGACTGCGCGAGTTGGGGTAATCGCGATGGGGCTGTTATCCATTGCCAGCCAGCATTTGCGTTTTGCTTTCAAGCTGGCCTTTGCCGTCGTGTTGGCACTGTTTGTTGGTTTTCACTTTCAGCTTGAAACCCCGCGCTGGGCGGTGTTGACCGCAGCCATTGTCGCGGCGGGCCCGGCGTTTGCCGCCGGTGGTGAGCCCTATTCCGGGGCGATTCGCTACCGGGGGATGTTGCGTATTATCGGCACCTTTATTGGCTGTATCGCCGGGCTTGCCATCATCATCATGCTGATCCGCACCCCGCTTCTGATGTTAATGGTGTGCTGTGTCTGGGCCGGGTTTTGTACCTGGGTCTCTTCGCTGGTGCGTGTTGAGAACTCCTACGCCTGGGGGCTGGCGGGTTATACCGCGTTAATTATTGTTGTCACTATTCAGACAGAACCTCTGCTGGCACCGCAATATGCAGTTGAGCGATGCAGTGAAATCGTGGTGGGTATTCTCTGCGCGATTGTCGCCGATCTGCTCTTTTCTCCGCGCTCCGTCAAACAGGAAATTGACCGCGAGCTCGATAGCCTGCTGCTGGCCCACTATCAACTGATGCAGTTGTGTATCAAGCATGGCGATAGCGAAGAGGTGGACAAAGCCTGGGCTGCGCTGGTGCGTCGTACCAATGCCCTTGAAGGGATGCGCAGCAATCTGAATATTGAGTCTTCCCGCTGGGGGCGCGCTAACCGCCGCCTGAAAGTGATCAACACCTTGTCGCTGACGCTGATCACCCAAGCGTGTGAAACCTATCTGATCCAGAATACCCGTCCCGAGCTTGTTACCGACACATTTCGCGAGCTGTTTGCCGAGCCGGTCGATAACGTGCAGGAGATGCACAAGCAGTTAAAAAGAATGCGTCGAGTCATCGCCTGGACCGGTGAGCGGGAAACGCCTGTCACCATTTATAGCTGGGTGGGTTCGGCGACCCGCTATCTGCTGCTGAAACGCGGTGTTATTGGCAACGCGAAAATCAGCGCTGTCGAAGAAGAGGTGTTGCAGGGCGAAGTGGTGGTGAAAGCGGAATCTGCCGAACGCCACCATGCGATGGTTAACTTCTGGCGCACCACGCTTTCTTGCATGCTCGGAACCTTGTTCTGGCTGTGGACCGGCTGGACATCTGGCAGCGGCTCAATGGTGATGATCGCAGTGGTCACCTCGCTGGCGATGCGTCTGCCGAACCCAAAAATGGTGGCGAAAGACTTTATCTACGGCATGCTGTGGGCGTTGCCGATTGGTTCGTTCTATTACCTGGTTATCCTGCCATCGACGCAACAAAGCATGCTGTTGCTGTGTATTAGTCTGGCGGTACTGGCGTTCTTTATTGGTATTGAAGTGCAAAAGCGTCGGCTGGGTTCAATGGCGACGCTGGCGGGCACCATTAATATTCTAGTGCTGGATAACCCGATGACCTTTAAATTCAGCCAGTTTCTCGATAACGCGCTGGGGCAACTGGTTGGCGTGGTTCTGGCGATGGTTGTGCTTTTGCTGGTGCGCGATAACTCCCAGGCGCGCACCGGGCGTATGCTGCTGAACCAGTTTGTTTCCGCGGCCGTTTCGGCAATGACCACCAATACCGCGCGTCGCAAAGAGAACCACTTGCCCGCACTGTATCAACAGCTTTTTTTGCTGCTGAATAAATTTCCCGGTGATGTCGCGAAGTTCCGCCTCGCGCTGACGCTGATTATTGCGCACCAGCGCCTGCGGGATGCGCCGGTGCCGATCAATGATGATCTCTCGGCGTTTCACCGCCAGTTACGGCGTACTGCGTCACAAGTTATTTCGGCGGGCAACGACACGAAACGCCGCCGTTACTTCACTCAGTTACTGGAAGAGCTGGATATTTACCAGCACAAGCTACACCACTGGAACGCACCGCCGCAGGTTACTGAGCCGGTATACCGGCTAACGGGCATGTTGCATAAATACCAACATGCGCTGACCAGCAGTTAATGCCAAACCGACGCCAAAAGCGTCGGTTTTTTTATGGCTATACTTTCTAAGAGTTTTTATAAACCGCAGATCAGGAGGACAAATGACAACGCAGTCACTGCAGGACAATGCGCTTTTTCAGACCGGCTATCTGGTTGATGGTGTCTGGAAATCGCTGGATACCACATTTGACGTTCTGAATCCGGCGACGGGCGAAACTATCGCGAAAGTTGCCAAAGCAGGCAAGAAAGAGACAGAAGAAGCCATTGCCGCTGCGACACGTGCCTTTCCCGCATGGCGGGCGAAAACCGCGAAAGAGCGCTCGACCATTTTGTATCGCTGGTATGAATTGATCATTGAAAACAAAAGCTGGCTTGGCAGATTGATGACCACTGAGCAGGGCAAACCATTGAAAGAAGCAGAAGGTGAAGTGGAATATGCCGCCAGCTTTATTCAGTGGTTTGCTGAGCAGGCAAAACGCGCAAACGGTGAAATTATTCCGCCCATCAAGCCAGGATCACGCATTCTGGCGACGCGAGAACCGATTGGTGTGGTGGCCGCGATTACACCGTGGAATTTCCCGATGGCGATGTTGACCCGCAAGCTTGGGCCCGCGCTGGCGGCAGGCTGTACCGGCGTTATCAAACCGGCAAACAACACACCGCTTAGCGCTTTTGCGTTGCTGGCGCTGGCGAAAAAAGCCGGTGTGCCGGACGGTGTGTTGAACGCTGTTGCCGGGAATACATCTGAAATCAGCGATGCGATTATGGCCAGCCATGAGGTGCGCAAAATCTCGTTTACCGGCTCGACGGCGGTGGGGAAAACGCTGGTGCGAAACGCAGCTGAAACCATGAAAAAAGTGTCGATGGAGCTGGGAGGAAATGCGCCTTATATCGTGTTTGAGGATGCCGACATTGATGCGGCGGTGCAGGGCGCTGTTGCCAATAAATTCCGTAATGCGGGGCAGGTGTGCGTCAGCGTTAACCGCTTCTACATTCATGAATCTGTCTACGATAGCTTTACACAAAAACTGACCGAGGCTGTTAATGCGCTAAAAGTGGGTAATGGCCTGGATGAGGGCGTGGTTGTAGGTCCGCTGATTGAACGCGCTGCGGTGGACAAAGTGCGCGAGCATGTCGACGATGCCGTCGCCAAAGGGGCGAAAGTATTAGCCGGTGGCAAACCGCACAGCCTTGGCGGTAACTTCTGGCAGCCAACGGTGCTGGGTGATTGCAGCGATGGCATGAAACTGGCGCAGGAAGAGACGTTTGGCCCGGTTGCCGCCTGTTTCCGTTTCACCAGCGAAGAGGAGGTGGTGCAACGTGCCAATGCAACACCGTTTGGTCTGGCCGCTTATTTCTATACGCAGAACC
The DNA here is from genome assembly GCF_004331415.1 of Kosakonia quasisacchari. Lineage (GTDB taxonomy): Bacteria > Pseudomonadota > Gammaproteobacteria > Enterobacterales > Enterobacteriaceae > Kosakonia > Kosakonia quasisacchari. The sequence continues at coordinate 257,470 of NZ_SJOP01000004.1, read as the reverse complement.
TGCAGCGGGTATTCCGCGTTTCGCAGGCGATCGAAAGCGGCATGATCGGGATTAACGAGTGTGCGGTATCAACGGAGCTGGGGCCGTTTGGCGGGGTGAAAGAGTCCGGTCTTGGCCGGGAAGGTTCGGTGCTGGGGCTGGACGAGTTTCTGGAAGTGAAAACTCTGCACCTTGGGGGATTGTAATCATGTGGGCGGCGTTTTGCTGCCCTGTTGGGCTGATGGCGGAAAATGAATATCTACACTTTCGATTTTAAAAATATCGCTGATCAAAGTGCTTTCTACCGCGAGTTTAGCCGCCTGTTCGCTATTGAGCGCGAGAAAGTCCACGATCTGGATTCCTTGTGGGACACGGTGATGGACGGCGCGCTGCCCTTACCGCTGGAAATTGAATTTATTCATCTACCAGAAAAACAGCGCCGCCGCTTTGGCGCGCTGATCCTGCTCTTTGATGAAGCGGAAGAGGAGCTGGAAGGCGAGCTACGTTTTAACGTGCGGTGAGCGAAGGCAAAAAAAAGCCCCTGACGGGCAGGGGCAAGTCGTCGGACAAGACGACGAGGGTTTATTTATACAGTTCAGCCGTAACGTGGGTACTATCGCCCGTACGTGCTTCAATAATACGGTAACTGCTCGCGCCAGCCTGATCGGCTTTAGCAGAGAGCTCCTGGCGAATGTCCATTGGGACGCCCGCTCTTTGGGAAATGGAAACACTGCCCATAGGTTGCAGGTTGTTGGCCTGATCGCTATTAACAAGCGTTGCGGCGCTCGCACCGAAAGAGATCAAGGATGCAAGGCCAAGGGATGCGATGATGAGATTACGTTTCATTGTCTGTCTCCTTAAAAGAGACTCAACGGCGAGAAGGGTTAAAGTGCTATTTTTGTGCCTGGTGCCGTTGAGTGACGGTTAGATAGGGTTATCGGTAAAACTTATTTATACAGCTCTGCGGTTGCGTGCCATTGGTCGCCGCTACGTGCTTCAATGATGCGGTAAGCTGAAGCACCTTGTTCTTCCGCTTTTTTACTCAGTTGCGCGTTCATGTCCATCGGAGACGCTGTGACAGAACCGATGGAAACGGTACCCAGTGACTGGCGAGATTGAGCTTGTTCCGCGTTGATGGAATCCGCCGCGAAAGCGCCAAATGACAGGGCTGAAAGGATACTCAGTGTTGCAACGGTTGATTTGATATTCATGTCTAATACCTCGTCGTATTCTTTTATTTAATTTTTCGGAGGGTCTTGTTTCGTGACCCTCATCACAAAATCAAGTATACACTAATCACGCGAATAATTAATACCAAGCTAATTATAACCATGATGAATGGGAATATGATTTGCGGTTTTATATTGCAGAAAAGCATAAAAAACAGTATTCAGGTAAAAATTTAGTTAACGATAGTTAAGAAAATCATATGGATAGATGAATTTGATTTTTTGTGCGGTGGCATGCGCTGGGAAAGGGAAGCGAAACCATAAATCGCACTAACTGCTAAGTCTTTGATAGGGGAAAAGTCGAGTTGGGGAGCAAAAAGCCGAACATTCCCCCACAGCCGAAGCCGAGGGGAAGCGCTCATTACAATTCTTGTTCGAACAGCACCAGAATAGCTTCGAAGAGGTCTTTAACAGTAAAGCCTTTGGCTGGAGTAGTGAAAATGGTGTCATCCCCGGCAATAGTGCCAAGGATGCCCTCCGCTTTGCCCAGTGAATCCAGCAGACGTGCAATCAACTGTGCAGCGCCAGGGCTGGTGTGGATCACCACGACCGCATCGTTATAATCGATATCCAGCACCAGGTTTTTCAGTGGGCTGGAGGTGGTGGGAACACCCAGCTCTATCGGCAGGCAGTAGACCATTTCCATTTTCGCGTTGCGCGTACGCACCGCGCCGAATTTGGTCAGCATGCGAGAGACTTTAGATTGATTGATATTGTCGAAGCCCTCCTCTTGCAGAGCCTGAACAATTTCTCCTTGAGAACTGAATTTCTCTTCTTTAAGAAGCGCTTTAAACGCTTTAACTAATTCTTCTTGTTTTGCCGAGCTTCGCATAAGTCACCCGTAATATGGCCGTGAAAACAACATTATTATGCATATTGATGAATTTTTATGCAAATATTCTCGCGAGGAATTTCTGAAAACTGCTGAGAAGGCGCGAAGTTTATCAAATCCTGTAATGAAGCACAGCCACATGTGTCTTACGTCGCAAATAAGATTAAAAAGTAAATTAAATGTTATAAAGTTGATGTTATTTTGGTGGATATCGCAGCTATATTATAAACTCTCAGTGTTAGTTGCTTAGATTGCCGATCTGACGGTCATATCCATCCTTATATAAGATCTTAACAGTGGGCTGCGCCGCACTATTTTGGCGCGTTTATTGTCATAATTACCAGGGTGGATTAAGGTCGCCGCAACGGAGTAACAAAATATTTAGCTAACCATAATAAGGAGTTTAGGATGAAAGTCGCAGTCCTCGGCGCGGCCGGTGGTATCGGTCAAGCGCTTGCCCTACTACTGAAAACACAACTGCCTTCAGGTTCAGAACTCTCTCTGTATGATATTGCACCTGTCACCCCTGGGGTTGCCGTTGACCTCAGTCATATTCCTACCGCAGTAAACATTAAAGGCTTCTCCGGCGAAGATGCGACGCCAGCGCTGGAAGGCGCCGATATCGTGCTGATTTCGGCAGGTGTGGCGCGTAAACCGGGTATGGATCGTTCCGACCTGTTTAACGTCAACGCCGGTATCGTGAAAAACCTGGTCGCTCAGGTGGCGAAAACCGCGCCTAAAGCCTGTATTGGTATCATCACTAACCCGGTTAATACCACAGTCGCGATTGCTGCTGAAGTGCTGAAAAAAGCCGGTGTTTACGATAAGAACAAGCTGTTTGGCGTTACCACGCTGGACATTATTCGTTCCAACACTTTCGTGGCAGAGCTGAAAGGCAAACAGCCGACGGATATCGAAGTGCCGGTTATTGGCGGCCACTCTGGCGTGACAATCCTTCCGTTGCTGTCGCAGATCCCGGGCGTGAACTTCAGCGAGCAGGAAGTAGCCGATCTGACAAAACGTATTCAGAACGCCGGTACTGAAGTGGTAGAGGCGAAAGCGGGTGGCGGTTCAGCGACGCTTTCTATGGGTCAGGCCGCCGCGCGTTTTGGTTTGTCGCTGGTGCGTGCGCTGCAAGGCGAGCAAGGCGTTGTTGAATGCGCTTATGTAGAAGGTGACGGCGAGCATGCGCGTTTCTTCTCACAGCCGCTGCTGCTGGGCAAAAACGGTATTGAGGAGCGTCATGCAATCGGTAAGCTCAGCGCGTTTGAACAGCAGTCGCTGGAAGGCATGCTGGATACGCTGAAAAAAGACATCCAGCTTGGCGTCGATTTCGTTAACCGTTAAGCCTTGTTGTCCTGCGAGCGCAGGAAGAAAAAACCGGAGCCTGTTGCTCCGGTTTTTTTATGGCGATCAATTGGTCGCCGGGTATTCCTGAATTGTGACCTTGAAGGTGAGCTTCTTGTCGTCGCGCATGACCTCGACGGGGATTTCAGAACCAGGGCGGATTTCTGCCACTTGATCCATGGTTTCGAGGGCGGAAACAGCTGGTTTTCCATTCACCGAGGTGATCACATCATTGACCTGAATCCCCGCGCGCGCCGCCGGGCCATCCGGTGAGACTTCGTTGACAACGATCCCCTGGATCGGGTCGATACCGCCGCCCTGAGTATGTAATGGCGCGATCTCCCGGCCGCCAATACCGATATAGCCACGGATCACGCGACCGTCGCGGATCAGCTTATCCATAATTTTAGTCGCCAACTGGAAGGGAATGGCGAACCCGATACCTTCCGGCGTTTCACCGTCATTGCTTTTATCAAACGACAGGGTGTTAATACCCATCAGTTCGCCCAGTGAATTCACCAGTGCGCCGCCGGAGTTACCGTGGTTAATGGAAGCGTCAGTCTGCAAAAAGTTTTGCCGCCCGCTGGGATTCAAACCAATACGACCCGTGGCGCTGATAATCCCCTGGGTCGTCGTTTGACCAAGGTTATACGGGTTGCCGATCGCCAGCACCACATCGCCGATATGCGGCGTGCGCTTCGTGTTGATGGGGATCACCGGCAAGCCACCGTTAGCATTGATCTTCAACACCGCAAGATCGGTCAACGTATCCGAGCCCACCAGTAACGCTTCAAATACCCGACCATCCTGCAACGCGACAATGATTTGGTCGGCATCGTTGATCACATGTTTGTTGGTGATGATATAGCCGCGCTGATCCATGATGACGCCGGAACCGAGCGTACGAATTTCGAGGCGATCATGGGTGGAGCTATTCAGGCTACGGTTATAGACGTTCACTACCGCAGGCGCTGCGCGACGAACTGCCGGGTTATAGCTGGCAGGCGTTTCATCGGCGCTGTCGATTTGCGGCGTCGCGAGCGGAATGTTTTTACGCAGCGAAGGCATGGCGGCGATGATCAGACCACCGACGACCAAACCGATTGCCACGGAACGTAAAAGCTTCACATACATGATGGGATAGTCATTAAAAGGAGAACGGCAGCAGCATAACATGAGTTATCCGGACATCACACGCAGGCGGTGATGTCCGGCGACAGAATTACTTAGCGCAGCAACAGATAGATACTGTCATTGCCCCGCACGATATGCAGCGCCATGACAGGTGGTTTCGCTTCCAGCACTTTGCGCATTTCAGCGATCGACTGCACACGATCCCGGTTAACGCCAATGATCACATCATCTTTGTGCAGGCCAGCCTGCGCGGCGGCGCTGCCTTTTTCCACATTACCGACGGTGATGCCTTTAGTGCCATCTTTAAGCTGACCATCGCTCAGCTCCGCGCCTTGCAGCGACGGGGAGATCAACTCGGCGCTGGCGGAAGATGAGGTGCTTTTATCAAGCGTCACTTCGACATCCAGTGGTTTACCGTCGCGTAGCAGCCCCAACTTCACTTTTGCACCCGGTTCGGTGGTCGCGATGCGCGAACGCAGTTCGGCGAAGCTGCTCAACGGTTTGCCGTTCAGGCTCACAATCACATCACCCGATTTGATCCCCGCTTTCGCCGAACCCGAGTTCGGCAGCACTTCACTGACAAATGCGCCGCGCTGCACGTTCAGGTTAAAGGCTTTGGCAATATCTGCACTCATTTCGGTGCCTTTAATGCCCAACAGTCCGCGTTTGATTTCACCAAACTGAATCAACTGATGAGAGAGGGTTTGTGCCATGTTGCTTGGAATCGCAAAACCGATGCCAACGCTACCGCCGCCCGGTGCGAGTATCGCCGTGTTAATACCGATAAGTTCGCCGTTCAGGTTGAGCAGCGCGCCGCCAGAGTTGCCACGGTTAATGGAAGCATCGGTCTGAATAAAGTTTTCCAGCCCTTCAAGGTTCAGGCCGCTACGACCCAGCGCAGAAACAATCCCTGATGTGGCGGTTTGGCCAAGACCGAAGGGGTTACCCACGGCAATCACGAAATCGCCGACGCGCAACTGATCGGAATCGGCGATGGCAATTTGCGTCAGGTTGCTCGCATTTTGTAATTGCAGTAGCGCGATGTCGCTCTGATCGTCCCCGCCAATCAATTTGGCTTCGAATTCGCGCCCATCGTTCAACTGTACGTTGATTTTTTGTGCTTGGTTAATCACGTGGTTATTGGTCAGCACGTAACCTTTGGCGGCATCGATAATCACCCCGGAACCGAGGCCTTCAAACGGCTGCGGTTGCTGCTGTGGTTGATCTGGCATCTCTTCGCCGAAATATTTTTTCAATTCTTCAGGGACTTTCTGGCCTTGTACCGCTGTGCCTTCTACCTGCACGCTGACTACCGCCGGCAGAACCTTTTCCAGCACGGGGGCGAGGCTTGGTAACGCGCCCTGGCCTGGGATTTGTGATGGCATTGCCGCAAAGGTCTGAAAGGGTGCCGAGAGAGTTAACCCGACACTTAACGCAAATGCACTCAACAGCTGGGTTTGTTTCTTCATTGATGCTGGCTCTCGTAACCTGAAGTGGAAAGAATGACGCCCCAAAACAGTTTGATGTTATTGAAATTTCAACCGGGTAACAATGAGGTGAATGACTAAATAATAGCTGCGATGCGCAAGAAGGGACGGGCGCAAGGAGCGCGCCCGTAAATATTTAAGATGCGTTCGATTATTTACGGCTAGCGCCGCCGCGCAGCAGGCCGGATGCACCTTCAGAATAGTCGCGCGGGATCTGCACCGGCGCCTGATCGTTGCTGGCTTCGGATTCGGCCAGACGGTTGCGGAACGGGTTCTCTTCCGCGGACATTTCCGGCAGCAGGCTGGTCGAACTTTTCGCCATATGCTGATAAAGCTGGCGGTAATCGTCTGCCATGTTATCCAACAGCTCAGCGCTGCGGGCAAAGTGGCTCACCAGCTCTTCGCGGTAATCTTCGAGTTCCGCTTTGTTTTTTTCCAGTTCGTACTGCAAGGCCTGTTGTTGGCGCAATTTGCGGTTTCCGAAACGCATACCCACGGCACCAATAATAATGCCGACAACCAACCCAATTAGCGCATATTCCCAGGTCATGAACTTCTCCCGTTGTTTTTTGATTCCGTAGGGTGTGGGCTGCAAGCTCCTGCCTGCGCCTGATTGTGCCACTATAACCGCTAATCGTGCAGAAGTGGAATCCTGACGCAGCATCGCGTAGTGTAGAACGGCCTTTTTTTCGTCAACCCTGTGGGGGCGGATCGATTTTCAAGGAATAACAACAACACCATGCAGAGCCTTTCCCCAACATCGCGATATCTAAATGCCCTGAACGAGGGTAGCCATCAACCGGATGATGTGCAAAAAGAAGCCGTCTCGCGGCTGGATGTCATTTACCGGGCATTAATTAACCGCAGCGAACCCGCCGCGCCACAAAGTGGTGGCTTGCTGGCGACGTTTGGCAAGCTGCTCGGCAAACGTGAGCTTAAAGAAGCCGCCCCCGTGCGTGGCCTTTATATGTGGGGCGGCGTCGGGCGGGGAAAAACCTGGCTGATGGATATGTTCCATCAAAGCCTGCCCGGCGAGCGTAAACAGCGTCTGCACTTTCACCGTTTTATGCTGCGCGTCCATGAAGAATTGACCTCGCTGCAAGGGCAAAGCGATCCGCTGGAAATCGTGGCCGACCGCTTTAAAGCCGAAACCGATGTACTGTGCTTTGACGAGTTTTTTGTGTCGGATATCACCGATGCCATGCTGCTTGGTGGGCTGATGAAAGCGCTGTTCGCACGCGGTATCACGCTGGTGGCGACATCGAATATTCCGCCGGATGAACTGTACCGCAACGGTTTACAGCGGGCGCGGTTTTTACCCGCCATCGAGGCAATTAAGCAGTTTTGCGACATCATGAATGTCGATGCGGGCGTGGATTATCGCCTGCGAACACTGACGCAGGCGCACCTGTGGTTAACGCCGTTAGATGCCAGTACCGCTCAGCAGATGGACAAACTGTGGTTGGCGTTGGCAGGTGCTGCACGACAAAACGCGCCGGAATTAGAGATTAATCACCGACCATTGCCAACGTTGGGTGTAGAAAACCAAACGCTGGCGGTGTCGTTTTCTACCCTCTGCGTGGATGCCCGCAGCCAACATGACTACATTGCACTGTCGCGGCTCTTCCATACGGTGATGTTATTTGATGTGCCGGTGATGACGCCGCTGATGGAGAGCGAAGCCCGGCGGTTTATCGCGCTGGTGGACGAGTTCTACGAGCGCCATGTCAAGCTGGTGGTTAGCGCAGCGGCAGCGTTGCATGACATCTACCAGGGTGAGCGCCTGAAGTTTGAGTTCCAGCGCTGTTTATCTCGCTTGCAAGAGATGCAGAGCGAAGAGTATCTGAAACGCGCGCATATGCCCTGATGCGACCTTGCCCTCTTTATATTGCCAGCGGGCGACAAAACCTGCGTCAAATCACGAAAAGGGGTCGATCTTTGACCCCGACTTCTCTATAATCCTGCGACCCCACGTTACAAGAAGGTTTTTTTCCCGAAACTTTCTCTGCGCCGGCATAGGCTATTCGAAGGGGTAGGTTTGCTGGACAATGTCGTGTGAACCTCAACTGACTAAACGTTTGGGTGTTCACCAACGTGTAACTAATTATTTGGGTAAGCTTTTAATGAAAACTTTTACAGCTAAACCAGAAACCGTAAAACGCGACTGGTATGTTGTTGACGCGACCGGTAAAACTCTGGGCCGTCTGGCTTCCGAACTGGCTCGTCGCCTGCGCGGTAAGCATAAAGCGGAATACACTCCGCACGTTGATACGGGTGATTACATCATCGTTCTGAACGCAGAAAAAGTTGCTGTAACCGGCAACAAGCGCGAAGACAAAATGTACTACCACCACACCGGCCACATCGGTGGTATCAAAGAAGCGACCTTTGAAGAGATGATTGCTCGCCGTCCTGAGCGTGTGATTGAAATCGCGGTTAAAGGCATGCTGCCAAAAGGCCCGCTGGGTCGTGCTATGTACCGTAAACTGAAAGTTTACGCTGGCAACGAGCACAACCACGCGGCACAGCAACCGCAAGTTCTTGACATCTAATCGGGATTATAGGCAATGGCTGAAAATCAATACTACGGCACTGGTCGCCGCAAAAGCTCCGCCGCTCGCGTGTTTATCAAACCGGGCAACGGTAAAATCGTAATCAACCAGCGTTCGCTGGAACAGTACTTTGGTCGTGAAACTGCCCGCATGGTAGTTCGTCAGCCGCTGGAACTGGTCGACATGGTTGAAAAATTGGACCTGTACATCACCGTTAAAGGTGGTGGTATCTCCGGTCAGGCTGGTGCGATCCGTCACGGTATCACCCGCGCTCTGATGGAGTACGACGAGTCCCTGCGTTCCGAACTGCGTAAAGCTGGCTTCGTCACTCGTGACGCGCGTCAGGTTGAACGTAAAAAAGTCGGTCTGCGCAAAGCACGTCGTCGTCCGCAGTTCTCCAAACGTTAATTGGTTTCTGCTTCGGCAGAACGATTGGCGAAAAAACCCGGTGCGAACCGGGTTTTTTTATGGATAAAGATCGTGTTATCCACAGCAATCCATTGATTATCTCTTCTTTTTCAGCATTTCCAGAATCCCCTCACCACAAAGCCCGCAAAATCTGGTAAACTATCATCCAATTTTCTGCCCAAATGGCTGGGATTGTTCATTTTTTGTTTGCCTTACAACGAGAGTGACAGTACGCGCGGGTAGTTAACTCAACATCTGACCGGTCGATTAAGTCCGGTAGCAGTAAATTCTGAATATATACCTGGAGGTTTTCATGGCTGTCGCTGCCAACAAACGTTCGGTAATGACGCTGTTTTCTGGTCCTGTGGACATCTATAGCCATCAGGTCCGTATCGTGCTGGCCGAAAAAGGTGTCAGCTTCGAAATTGAGCACGTGGAAAAGGATAATCCTCCTCAGGATCTGATTGACCTCAACCCGAATCAAAGCGTACCGACACTTGTAGATCGTGAACTCACCCTGTGGGAATCACGCATCATTATGGAATATCTGGACGAGCGTTTCCCGCACCCGCCGTTAATGCCGGTTTACCCGGTGGCGCGCGGTGAGAGCCGTCTGTACATGCATCGTATTGAAAAGGACTGGTATTCACTGATGAATACCATCCAGAACAGCAGTGGCGCTCAGGCGGACGCGGCGCGTAAACAGCTGCGTGAAGAGCTGTTGGCGATTGGTCCGCTGTTCACCCAGAAACCGTACTTCCTGAACGACGAGTTCAGTTTGGTTGACTGCTACCTCGCACCGCTGTTGTGGCGTTTGCCGGTACTGGGTATTGAACTGAGTGGCACCGGTGCAAAAGAGCTGAAAGGGTATATGACGCGCGTTTTCGAGCGTGATTCCTTCCTTGCCTCTCTGACAGAAGCCGAGCGCGAAATGCGCCTGGGCCGGGGTTAATTGAATGGATTTGTCGCAACTGTCTCCACGCCGTCCGTATTTACTGCGGGCCTTTTACGAATGGCTGCTGGATAACCAGCTTACGCCGCATCTGGTTGTTGATGTGACGTTGCCGGGCGTACGCGTGCCGATGGAGTATGCGCGTGACGGACAAATCGTGTTGAACATTGCGCCGCGCGCGGTCGGCAACCTGGAACTGGCGAATGACGAAGTGCGTTTCAACGCGCGCTTCGGCGGCGTTCCGCGTCAGGTTGAAGTACCCATGGCTGCCGTGTTGGCGGTTTATGCCCGTGAAAACGGTGCCGGTACGATGTTTGAACCGGAAGCCGCGTACGATGAAGATGTCGTCAGCCTGAACGATGACGACAACACTTCAGCGCAGGAAAGCGAGACGGTGATGTCGGTTATTGACGGTGATAAACCCGACCACGAGGACGATCACGATAACAGCCCTGATGACGATCCGCCGCCGCGCGGTGGGCGTCCATCGCTGCGAGTGGTGAAGTAACCCAGAAAGCAGAACCCCCGCGGTTCTGCTTTTTTTTGTGTTGAAAATACGCATAAAAAAGGAGGCCGAAGCCTCCTTTTTGGTCGCTACATGGATATTACACTTCGAGGTAGTTCAGAATACCGTCTGCCGCTTTACGGCCTTCGGCAATCGCCGTTACTACCAAATCGGAGCCACGCACAATATCGCCGCCGGCAAAGATTTTTGGATTGCTGGTCTGGAACGCATTTTCGCTGCCTTCTGGCGCAATCACACGGCCCTGCGAATCCAGCTCAACGCTGTGTTTTGCCAGCCACTCCATGCTGTGTGGACGGAAACCAAACGCCATGACAACAGCGTCTGCCGGAACCACATGTTCAGAACCGGCGACAATTTCCGCACGACGACGGCCTTTTGCATCCGGTGCGCCCATTTCGGTGCGTGCCATCTTCACGCCGCACACTTTACCGTTAGCATTGATTTCAACGCCCAGCGGCTGCACATTGAACTGGAATTCGACACCTTCTTCACGCGCGTTCTTCACTTCGCGTTTCGAACCTGGCATGTTCTCTTCATCACGACGATAAGCACAAATAACGTGCGTCGCGCCCTGACGCACTGACGTACGCACACAGTCCATCGCGGTATCGCCACCGCCAAGCACCACAACACGTTTGCCTTCCATGCTGACATACGGTTCTTCTGGCGTTTCGCCAAAGCCCATAATCTGCTTGGTATTGGCGATGAGGAACGGCAGTGCATCGAACACGCCGTTTGCATCTTCATTTTCCAGCCCGCCGCGCATCGATTGATAAGTCCCGACGCCAAGGAACACCGCATCGTAATCTTTCAACAACTCGTCAATCTGCACGTCGCGACCCACTTCGGTGTTGAGTTTGAACTCAATACCCATACCCGTGAAGATTTCACGACGGCGGGTCATCACCTCTTTTTCCAGCTTAAAGGCCGGAATACCAAAGGTCAGCAGGCCACCGATCTCCGGGTGACGATCGAACACCACCGCTTTGACGCCGTTGCGGGTCAGCACATCGGCGCAAGCCAGGCCCGCCGGGCCAGCACCGATAATTGCCACGCGTTTATCGGTCTGTTTCACACCGGTCAAATCCGGGCGCCAGCCCATTTCAAACGCTTTATCATTGATATAGCGCTCAATGTTGCCGATGGTCACCGCGCCAAACTCGTCGTTCAGCGTACAGGAACCTTCACACAATCTGTCTTGTGGGCAAACGCGGCCGCATACTTCCGGCAGGGTGTTGGTCTGATGCGACAGCTCAGCCGCTTCAAAAATACGCCCCTCATTGGCCAGCTTCAGCCAGTTCGGGATGTAGTTATGGACCGGGCATTTCCACTCACAGTAAGGGTTGCCGCAGGAGAGGCAGCGATCTGCCTGTGCTTTGGCCTGGCCTTCTGAAAACGGCTCATAGATTTCAACAAATTCAATTTTACGGATCTTCAGCGCTTTCTTCGGCGGATCAACGCGCTGCAAGTCGATAAACTGGTATACGTTCTGACTCATTGCTACCCCTTACTGCGCCTGCACACGCAGCTCTGCTGCGCTACGACTACGGTGACCCAACAGTGCTTTCACATCGCTGGACTTCGGCTTAACCAGCGTGAATTTGCTGGAGAAGGCTGGCCAGTTCGCCAGGATCTCTTCGCCGCGCTGCGAACCGGTATGTTGCACATGCTCGGTGATCAGACCGCGCAGGTGCTCTTCATGGATGGCGAGGTCATCGACGCTCAGCACTTCCACCAGTTCCGGGTTCACGCGTTTACGGAATTCACCATCTTCATCCAGCACGTAGGCGAAGCCGCCTGTCATCCCCGCACCAAAGTTAACACCGGTTCTACCTAACACGCAGACGATGCCGCCTGTCATGTATTCACAGCCGTTATCACCGATACCTTCCACCACGGTGATCGCGCCAGAGTTACGTACCGCAAAACGCTCACCCGCACGGCCTGCGGCGTACAGACGACCGCCAGTTGCGCCATACAGACAGGTGTTACCGATAATGCTCGCTTCGTGGCTGCGGAAAGCAGAACCAACCGGTGGGCGTACCGCCAGCAAGCCGCCAGCCATACCTTTACCCACATAGTCGTTAGCGTCGCCAGTCAAATAAAGCTCCACGCCGCCTGCGTTCCAGACGCCGAAGCTCTGGCCTGCGGTGCCGCTAAAGTGTGCTTTGATCGGATCGGCCGCCAGCCCCTGGTCGCCATGGGACTGCGCGATATAACCCGACAGCAACGCGCCGACAGAACGGTCAGTATTGCGAATATCGAACCAGAAGGTTTTACTCTGCTTCTCATCGACAAACGGTTTCGCCTGTTGCAGTAACTGCGCATTCAGTGCGCCATTATCAAACGGCGGGTTGTGCTCGGTGCAGTACAGCGCTTTGCCCGGGTGCGGTTCTGCCGTTTCCAGCAGTTTCGACAGATCCAGTTTTTGCTGCTTGGCGGTAAAGCCATCGAGCTCTTTGAGCAGATCGGTGCGGCCAATCAGATCCACCAGACGTTTCACGCCCAGCTGCGCCATCAGCTCGCGAGTTTCACGGGCGATAAATTCAAAGTAGTTGGTCACTTTGAACGGCAGGCCGTGATAATGGTTTTTACGCAGCTTCTCATCCTGGGTTGCAACACCCGTCGCGCAATTGTTCAGGTGACAAATTCGCAGATATTTACAGCCCAGCGCCACCATCGGGCCGGTACCGAAACCAAAGCTTTCCGCACCCAAAATCGCTGCTTTGATGATGTCCTGGCCGGTTTTCAGACCGCCATCTACCTGCAAACGGATCTTATGACGCAGGCCGTTAGCCACCAGCGCTTGTTGGGTTTCCACCAGGCCAAGCTCCCACGGACAACCGGCATATTTCACCGAAGAGAGCGGGCTTGCACCGGTGCCGCCGTCATAACCGGCGATAGTGATAAGGTCAGCGTAGGCTTTCGCCACGCCGGTCGCGATGGTGCCAACGCCCGGTTCGGAAACCAGTTTGACGGAAATCATCGCTTTCGGGTTGACCTGTTTCAGGTCGAAAATCAGCTGCGCCAGATCCTCGATAGAGTAAATATCGTGGTGCGGCGGCGGGGAGATCAGCGTAACGCCAGGCACGGAATAACGCAGTTTGGCGATGTACGGCGTGACTTTATCACCCGGTAATTGACCGCCTTCGCCCGGTTTTGCGCCCTGAGCCACTTTGATCTGAATAACATCCGCGTTGACCAGGTACGCAGGCGTCACGCCGAAACGACCGGAAGCCACCTGTTTGATGCGCGACACTTTATTGGTGCCATAGCGCGCCGGATCTTCGCCACCCTCGCCGGAGTTAGAGAACCCGCCGAGGCTGTTCATCGCTTCCGCCAGCGCTTCGTGCGCTTCCGGGCTCAGCGCGCCGATGGACATCGCTGCGGTATCGAAGCGTTTGAACAACTCCGTCGCCGGTTCAACATCTTTCAGGCTCACCGCTTCGCCGTTTGGCGTAATCGCTAGCAAATCGCGCAGCGTTGCCGCCGGGCGCTCATTCACCAACTTCGCGTATTGTTGGTAATCGCTGTATTCGCCGCTCTGTACCGCTTGTTGCAGCGTACGCACCACATCCGGGTTGTATGCATGATACTCGCCGCCGTGGACATACTTCAGCAAACCGCCTTGATCCAACGGCTTACGCGCCAGCCATGCGCGTTTGGACAGGTTCACCAGATCTTGCTGGAAATCAGTGAATCCGGCACCACCGATACGGCTAACCACGCCCTGGAAGCAGAGCCCGGAAACATCATCGTGCAGGCCGACGGCTTCAAACAGTTTCGAACAGCGGTAAGAGGCGATAGTCGAAATGCCCATTTTGGACATGATCTTGTACAGCCCTTTGTTGATGCCATTACGGTAGTTCAGCATCACTGTGCGGTAATTTTTCTCGATGGCTTTACTGTCCACCAGTTTCGCCAGCGTTTCATATGCCAGGTACGGGTAAATTGCCGTCGCGCCGAAGCCCAGCAGCACTGCGAAGTGGTGTGGATCACGCGCACTTGCGGTTTCGACAATAATGTTGGCGTCGCAGCGCAGGCTCTTATCTACCAGGCGGGTCTGAATCGCGCCAACGGCCATCGGTGCCGGAACCGGCAGACGGTTTTTGGCAATATTACGGTCGGAAAGTACCAGCAGAACCGTGCCGCTACGCACCATCTGCTCGGCCTTATCGCACAACGCTTTGATGGTCTCTTCCAGCGTGGTTTCGGTGACGTCGAAGGTGATATCGAGCGTGTCGGCGCGGTAGTGTTCCTCTTCCATCGTCGTCAGCTGTTTGAAATCAGAGAACAGCAGGATCGGCGATTTAAAGCTTAAGCGGTGCGCCTGGCCTTCCGCTTCGCAGAAGACGTTCATCTCGCGGCCGATGCTGGTCGCCAGCGACATCACGTGCGCTTCACGCAGCGGATCGATTGGCGGGTTGGTGACCTGCGCGAACTGCTGGCGGAAGTAGTCATAAATGATGCGCGGCTGGCTGGAAAGCACAGCAAATGGTGTGTCATCGCCCATTGAGCCGACGGCTTCCTGGCCATTTTCGCCCAACACGCGGATCACTGAATCCAGCTCTTCGAAGCTGTAGTTAAATTGTTTTTGGTAGCTCGACAGCAGATCGTCGTCCATTTCGCGGGTGCCGACTTCTTCATCCGGCAGATCTTCGAATGGCACCAGGCGACGGACGTTTTTCTCCATCCACTCTTTATACGGGTGGCGGCTTTTCAGATCGTCATCGGTTTCGGCAGAGTGCAGAATGCGCCCGCCACGGGTATCGATAACCATCAGTTCGCCAGGACCAACACGGCCTTTTTCGACCACTTCATCCGGCTGGTAATCCCAAATTCCCACTTCAGAAGCGCAGGTGATCAGCTTGTCTTTGGTGATCACATAGCGCGCCGGGCGCAGGCCGTTACGGTCGAGGTTACAGGCGGCGAAACGACCATCGGACATCACGATGCCCGCCGGACCGTCCCACGGCTCCATGTGCATGGAGTTAAAGTCAAAGAAGCTGCGCAGATCCGGATCCATCTCCGGGTTGTTTTGCCAGGCAGGCGGTACCAGCAAACGCATGGCGCGCACAATATCCATCCCGCCCGCTAACAGCAGTTCCAGCATGTTATCCATTGAACTGGAGTCGGAGCCGGTTTCATTGACGAATGGTGCCGCGTCATGCAGATCCGGGATCAATGGCGTCTGGAATTTGTAAGTACGTGCACGCGCCCATTGGCGGTTACCGGTAATGGTGTTGATTTCGCCGTTGTGCGCCAGATAGCGGAACGGCTGCGCCAGCGGCCAGCGCGGTACGGTATTGGTGGAGAAGCGTTGGTGGAACAGGCAAATGGCTGATTCCAGACGCAGATCCGCGAGATCCAGGTAGAAACGCGGCAGATCCGCCGGCATACACAGACCTTTATAGATGTTCACCAGATTCGAGAGACTACATACGTAGAACTCTTTATCTTCCAGCAGACGCTTTTCGATGCGGCGACGGGCGATAAACAGGCGGCGCTCCATATCGCGCGGACGCCATCCCGCAGGGGCGTTAACAAAAATTTGCTCAATACGAGGCAGCGAGGAGAGGGCGATTTCACCGAGTACCCCTTCGTTGGTTGGCACATCGCGCCAGCCGACAATTGACAGGGTTTCACGTTGAAGTTCTTCTTCTACTACACGGCGCGACGCGCTGGCTTTTTCGGGATCCTGGTTCAGGAATAACATGCCAACGGCGTAGTTTTTGGCTAAGCGCCAGCCGCGTTCTTCCGCAACGATACGGAAAAAACGATCGGGTTTTTGCAGCAGCAGGCCACAACCGTCACCGGTTTTACCATCGGCGAGAATCGCGCCGCGGTGCTGCATTCGGGCCAGTGCGTGAATAGCAGTACGCACTACCTTGTGGCTAGGTTCGCCTTCTATGTGGGCGATCAGGCCGAAACCACAGTTATCTCTCTCAAGAGATTTATCGTACAACATATCAGTGAACCTCCCCAGGCTCTACGAGAGCCCCTCCAGAACGTTACGCACAGGCACAAAAAGAGCATGGCGACGGGGCAATTGCCTCGCATGTCGCCCTCTTTAATTTCCTTTTCGCATCGATACACAAGTGTTGAGGACTTGCTTAAGAGGGAATCTCAATTACTGCATAAATATGATGAGCAGACTGCTCATCCAGAAAGCTTCCAGCGGATTCCCAAGTTATCGGGAATCCGTACACAGGTCAAATGCCGAGCTTATTTATACAAAAATGTGCTAAATAGTGTTTATATTGTTGATAATTAATATTATTTAAGGATTTTTACATTCAATGAACGCGCTACTAAGCGGCAGCAGAGTGTGATCTGACTCACTATCTAAAAGCGCTGTTTCTGATGTTCTATTCTGAGTGGGGTTTTAATGGCAGATTTTTATTCTGCTATGCGCGTCAGAGTTGCATGAACACACTGTTTTTCACGCGTGATAGTATTTCTGCAAAATAACGCAGCGACATAAGGAAAAGTAATCGTCTTTGGGGTGAATGAAATTGCGATTATATTGACTGATTATGCAATGAATAAAAGCCTTCCAGGGCGATTGATCCAGGTCATCGCCGACGAAAGCTAAAAGTGGCAGGCTACGCCCTTTTATTTGGGCGGCCTCTCAGATTATGCAGTTACAGAAATTAGTCAATATGTTTGGTGGGGATCTTGCCCGCCGCTATGGTGAAAAAGTCCATAAACTGACATTACATGGCGGTTTTAGCTGCCCTAACCGCGATGGCACCATTGGTCGCGGCGGTTGCACTTTCTGTAATGTCGCCTCTTTTGCTGACGAAGCGCAGCAGCATCAATCCATTGCTGCACAGCTTGCTCACCAGGCGCAATTGGTGAACCGCGCCCGGCGTTATCTCGCCTATTTCCAGGCTTATACCAGTACTTGGGCGGAAGTGCAGGTGCTGCGCTCGATGTACCAGCAGGCAGTCAGCCAGGCGAATATTGTTGGCTTGTGTGTGGGGACACGTCCGGACTGCGTACCGGAAGCCGTGCTGGATTTATTGTGCGAATACCGCGAGCAGGGTTATGAAGTGTGGCTGGAGCTGGGTTTGCAGACCGCGCATGATAAAACGCTGCATCGTATCAATCGTGGGCACGACTTCGCCTGTTATCAAAAAACGACGCAGCAAGCGCGTGAACGTGGCCTGAAAGTCTGCGCTCATCTTATCGTCGGATTACCCGGCGAGCGCCACATGGACTGTCTGGAGACGATACAGCGCGTTGTAGAGACCGGCGTCGACGGCATCAAGTTACATCCTTTACATATCGTGAAAGGCAGCATTATGGCGAAGGCGTGGGAAGCGGGGCGCCTGAATGGAATAGGCCTGGAAGAGTACACCGTGATCGCCGGCGAAATGATTCGCCATACACCGCCGGAGGTGATTTTCCATCGTGTTTCCGCCAGCGCGCGTCGCCCGACGCTGCTTGCCCCGCTGTGGTGTGAAAACCGCTGGACGGGAATGGTAGAGCTGGATCGCTACCTGAAAGAGCAGGGCGGGCAAGGTTCTGCGCTGGGTCGTTGCTGGCAACTACCCGCCTGATCACATCGTAAAACGCTAATCACCCCTGCATTTTTTGCACAAGCTTCAACGCCTTGCTCAGAATTGAGTATTATTGAGCGGAATTGTTCGAGGAAATCTCTATGAAGCAAATCCGTTTACTGGCGCAATATTACGTCGACCTGATGATGAAGCTGGGTCTGGTGCGCTTTTCCATGCTGCTTGCTTTGGCGTTAGTGGTACTGGCAATCGTTGTGCAGATGGCCGTTACCATGGTGTTGCAGGGGCAAGTGGAAAGCATTGATGTTATCCGCTCCATCTTTTTTGGCTTGCTGATCACACCATGGGCGGTCTATTTCTTATCGGTGGTGGTTGAGCAACTCGAAGAGTCGCGCCAGCGTTTGTCGCGCCTGGTCGAGAAACTGGAAGAGATGCGCGAGCGTGACCTGAAGCTCAATGTGCAGTTGAAGGACAATATTGCCAAGCTTAATCAGGAAATCAGCGACCGCGAGAAAGCGGAAGCCGAGCGTCAGGAAACCTTTGAAAAACTCAAAATAGAGATGCAGGAGCGTGAGCAGACGCAAATCCAGCTCGAACAGCAATCTTCTTTTCTGCGTTCCTTCCTCGACGCCTCGCCGGATCTGGTGTTCTATCGCAATGAAGACAAAGAGTTCTCCGGCTGTAATCGGGCAATGGAGCTGCTGACCGGTAAGAGCGAGAAGCAGCTTATTCACCTCAAACCGCAGGATGTCTACTCGCCGGAAGCGGCAGAAAAAGTGATCGAGACCGACGAAAAAGTTTTCCGTCACAACGTCTCTTTAACCTACGAACAGTGGCTGGATTACCCGGATGGTCGCAAAGCCTGTTTCGAGATCCGCAAAGTTCCTTATTACGATCGCGTCGGTAAACGCCACGGGCTGATGGGCTTTGGTCGCGATATCACCGAGCGTAAACGTTACCAGGACGCGCTGGAGCGCGCCAGCCGGGATAAGACCACCTTTATTTCCACCATTAGCCACGAGCTGCGTACGCCGCTGAATGGCATTGTTGGGTTAAGCCGTATTCTGCTGGATACCGATTTAACGCAGGAGCAGGAAAAATACCTTAAAACGATCCATGTCTCCGCCGTAACGCTCGGCAATATTTTCAACGATATTATCGACATGGATAAGATGGAGCGGCGCAAAGTCCAGTTGGATAATCAACCGCTTGATTTCACCAGCTTCCTGGCCGATCTGGAAAACCTCTCCGCCTTACAGGCGCACCAGAAAGGGTTGCGCTTCGTACTGGAACCCACGTTGCCGTTGCCGCATCAGGTGATTACAGACGGCACGCGTTTGCGTCAGATCCTGTGGAACCTTATTAGCAACGCCGTCAAATTCACCCGTGAAGGGCAGGTCGTGGTGCGTGTGCGTTACGACGAAGGCGATATCATGCACTTTGACGTGCAGGATTCCGGGATCGGTATTCCTCGCGATGAGCAGGATAAAATTTTCGCCATGTATTACCAGGTGAAAGATAGCCACGGCGGTAAACCTGCAACGGGTACCGGTATTGGCCTGGCCGTTTCACGCCGTCTGGCGAAGAACATGGGCGGCGACATTACCGTAAGCAGTGAACCAGGGGCGGGTTCGATATTTACGTTGACCATTCACGCACCGGCGGTGGCAGAAGAAGTTGAAGACGCGTTTGAAGATGATGATATGCCGCTGCCCGCGTTACATGTACTGCTGGTGGAGGATATCGAGCTGAACGTGATTGTCGCGCGCTCGGTGCTGGAAAAACTGGGTAGCAGCGTCGATGTCGCCATGACCGGCACTGCCGCGCTGGAGATGTTCACGCCGGGTGAATACGATTTGGTGTTGCTGGATATTCAGTTGCCAGATATGACCGGGCTGGATATTTCGCGAGAGTTGACCCGCCGTTACGCGCGCGAGGATTTACCGCCGCTGGTGGCGCTTACTGCCAACGTGCTGAAAGATAAACAGGAATACCTCGATGCGGGCATGGATGATGTATTAAGCAAACCGCTGGCAGTCCCGGCATTAACTGCCATGATTAAAAAGTTCTGGGATGCGAGTGAAAGTGAGGAGGAGCCAGTGACAACCATGGACAACAGTAAAGTACAAACGCTGCTTGATACCGCCATGCTTGAGCAATATATCGAGCTGGTCGGGCCGAAATTGATTACCGACGGGTTGGATGTGTTTGAAAAAATGATGCCGGGGTATTTGAGCGTGCTTGAATCAAACCTGACCGCGCGTGACCAAAAAGGAATTGTGGAAGAGGGCCATAAAATTAAAGGCGCCGCAGGTTCTGTCGGGCTGCGCCATCTGCAACAGCTTGGACAGCAGATTCAGTCTCCCGATCTTCCTGCCTGGTGGGATAACGTCGGTGATTGGGTGGAAGAGATGAAGCAGGAGTGGCGCAACGATGTTGCAGTGTTAAAAGCCTGGGTTGCGGACGCTGGAAAAAAATGACCCCGGATTAACCGGGGTGCGCGAATACTGCGCCAACACCAGGGAAATCGTGGCTGCGCCGTAATGAATTGTTTTTTTGCAAGGGCGTAGCCTGAAAAAATTCGACCACACGCACATAAGATAGCAAATCTTAAATGATTTGTTACATCAATCAGTGAAATGTGTGAAGCAAGGCTCCCTTATCAAAATTTTTAATTATCGTCAGTACGTTGCATAAAGGATGAGCAAAATGAAAAAAGTCGGCGTGATTTTCAGCGGCGCAGGCGTGTACGACGGTTCGGAGATTCATGAAGCGGTGATTACGCTTTTAACGATTGCCCGTCATGGTGCGCAGGCGGTCTGTTTCGCTCCCGATAAATGGCAAAGCGATGTGATAAACCATTTAACGGGCGAGACGCTGGCTGAGCGCCGTAATGTCTTGATTGAATCTGCCCGTATTGCCCGTGGAAATATACAGCCGCTGACCCAGGCATCAGCAAACGATCTGGATGCGCTGATTGTACCGGGTGGTTTTGGCGCGGCGAAAAATCTCAGTACTTTTGCCAGCCTCGGGAGTGAATGCACCATTGACAGCAGCCTGAAAAAATTGGTGCTGGAGATGTACGAAGCGGGTAAACCGCTCGGTTTTATGTGCATCGCACCGGCGATGTTGCCGAAACTTTTCGATTTTCCACTACGCCTGACGATCGGCACGGATATTGATACCGCTGAAGTGCTGGAAGAGATGGGGGCTGAGCATGTGCCTTGCCCAGTCGATGATATTGTTGTCGACGAAGAGCACAAAGTGGTGACGACGCCGGCGTACATGCTGGCAGACGACATCGCGCAGGCCGCCTCCGGTATCGAAAAACTGGTGGCGCGCGTACTGGTGCTGGCGGAATGAGGAAATGGTTTCGCGGCCCGCTGAAAGCCACCGTTAAACGCATTGCTCTGCGGGTGTTGTTCGTACTGGCGCTCTTCTGGGGTGGCGGCATTGTGTTGTTCAGCTTCCTGCCGGTGCCTTTTTCCGCCGTGATGGTGGAACGTCAACTGGGCGCGTGGTTTAGCGGTGACTTTGGCTATGTCGCGCATTCCGACTGGGTCGGTATGGATGACATTTCGCCGTGGATGGCGCTGGCCGTTGTAGCCGCTGAAGATCAGCGTTTTCCCGATCACTGGGGGCTGGATTTTAGTGCCATTGAGAAAGCGCTTTCGCATAACGAGCGGCATGAGAACCGCATTCGCGGCGCGTCGACGATTTCACAGCAGACGGTGAAAAACCTGCTGTTGTGGGATGGAAAAAGCTGGGTGCGTAAAGGGCTGGAAGCGGGGCTGACGCTAGGGATGGAAGCGGTGTGGACCAAGCGGAGGATCCTGACCGTTTACCTTAATATCGCTGAGTTCGGGGACGGAGTATTTGGTGTCGAGGAGGCCTCGCAGCGCTATTTCCACAAACCGGCAAGCCGCTTAACTATGTCGGAAGCGGCGCTACTGGCCGCGGTATTGCCAAACCCGATTCGTTTTCAGGCCGCTGCGCCATCTGGCTATGTACGCAGCCGCCAAGCATGGATCCTGCGCCAGATGCGACAGTTGGGCGGGGAAGCGTTTTTACAGAGCAACAAGCTGTACTGAATTAATCTTCGTCAAATCCGGCGTTAAACAGCGCAATCACTGCCGCCAACGCTTCTTCTTCCTGTGGGCCGCTGGCCTCTACTTCAATTTGCCGACCTTTCGCAGAATCCAGCATCAGCAATGCAATCACGCTGCTGGCTTCTGCTTCGGTACCTTCATCGTTGCGTAGCAGCACTTCCGCATCGAAGCCCTGCACCAGTTCAAACAGTTTCATGGCTGGGCGCGCATGCATTCCCAGCTTATTGGTGATCTCAACGATTTGTTTTACGGTCATGTTTTGCGTTTTTCCAGCGTACGGTGACGGGATTGAACGTTCTTACCGCGCGAGCGGAAATAATCCGCCAGTTGTTCGGCGACGTAGACGGAGCGGTGTTTACCACCGGTACAACCGATGGCCACGGTCAGATAACTACGGTTGTTGGTCTCCAGCATCGGTAGCCACAACTCGAGATAACTCCGCGTTTGGTAGATAAAATTATGCACTTCCGTATGTCTGTCGAGGAACGCCGCAACGGGTTTGTCGAGGCCGGTCATCGGGCGCAATTTAGGATCCCAGTGCGGGTTCGGCAGGAAACGAACGTCAAAGACGTAATCTGCATCAATAGGAATACCGTGCTTGAAACCGAAGGATTCAAAAACCATGGTCAGTTCACGCTCGCGCTTACCTAACAGGCGTGTACGCAGCATTTCTGCCAGTTCATGCACCGACATTTCCGACGTGTCGACAATCAGATCCGCACGGGAACGCAGCGGTTCCAGCAAGTTACTCTCTTCGTCAATCGCGCTTTCTAGCGACAGGTTTTTGCTGGAAAGCGGATGTAGGCGACGCGTATCGCTGTAACGGCGGATTAACGTGTTGCGATCGGCATCGAGAAACAATAACTGCGGTGAAAAGGCATCCGGCAGATTGCTCATTGCCTGTTCAAAAATTTCCGGTGACTCCGGCATATTTCGCACATCGATACTGACGGCAGCGGAAGTTTGGCGCTCGGCAAGCGTCTGCGCCAGCTCGGGCAGCAGCACGACTGGCAGGTTGTCGACGCAATAAAAACCCATATCTTCCAGGGCGCGCAGAGCGACGGATTTCCCTGAACCCGAACGACCACTGACGATCATCAGGACCATGAACCATTTCTCCTCAGTACGACTGATAAAAAGGTTTCCTTCCCGTTACGCATCGTCGCTTTCACCTTCCGTCTGCGTGATGATTTGATACAGCTCTTCATCACTTT
Organism: Kosakonia quasisacchari; assembly: GCF_004331415.1. GTDB lineage: Bacteria > Pseudomonadota > Gammaproteobacteria > Enterobacterales > Enterobacteriaceae > Kosakonia > Kosakonia quasisacchari. The sequence goes on along the minus strand of NZ_SJOP01000004.1, from coordinate 234,178 downwards.
GCGCGCTACGCAGGCGCCGGCAGATGGTTTTGTCCGCCAGCCTTTTGGCGACCAGCGAGAGCGTATGCAGATGCGTTTTGGTTTGATCCGCTGGTACCAACAGGGCAAACAGCAGATCGACAGGCTGATTATCGATAGCGTCGAAGGCAATGGGCGTTTCGAGTTGCACAAAAACGCCAACGGCGCGAAGCGTGTCTTCTTCAAGCTTACCGTGAGGAATGGCGATACCGTTTCCAATGCCGGTGCTGCCCATTTTCTCGCGCGTAAGAATCGCTTCAAAGACGACTTGTGGCGGTAAGCCTAACTGTTTTGCCGCCAGTTCACTGATGATTTCCAGAGCACGTTTTTTACTCTGGCAGTGAACGCCGCTACGGGTACATTCCTGGTTAAGGACATTGCTCAATTGAAGAGCGGAATCGTTATTCATCATAATTTCACCTGAGCGATGCCAGAGCCAGCCACCCTACCGGGTTACGGTAGGGTGCAACGCACCAGACGGACGCTCGGACAATTAGTGTTGTTTCAGTTTATCTTTATGCTTCGTGAGCTGCCGCGCCAGTTTATCTATTAAACCGTCGATAGCAGCGTACATATCCTGCCCTTCCGCACTGGCATGCAACTCGCCGCCATTGACATGGAGCGTCGCATCCGAGGTGTGAGTCACTTTCTCCACTTTCAACACAATATAGACCTGATTAATCCTTTCGAAATACTGTTCAAGCTTGGCGAATTTATTGGTCACAAATTCACGCAGAGCATCAGTGATCTCGACGTTTTGTCCTGTGATGTTAAGCTGCATAGTGTCTTCCTTATCGGTTGGGTCAAACCAGCTGTTTACGCTGATTCGACGGCGGAATGGATAAAGATTCTCGATACTTCGCAACGGTACGCCGCGCCACCATAATTCCTTGATCGGAAAGCAGGGTCGTCAGCTTACTGTCGCTCAGCGGTTTTGCAGGGTTTTCTGCGGCGATCAATTTCTTCACCAGTGCGCGAATAGCGGTAGAGGAGGCTTCGCCACCACCTTCGGTATTTACATGGCTGGAGAAGAAATACTTCAGCTCGAAAATGCCGCGAGGACTGTGCAGGTACTTCTGGGTCGTTACACGAGAAATTGTCGACTCGTGCATCTCGACGGCCTGGGCGATATCGGCCAGCACCATCGGTTTCATAAATTCTTCGCCTTGTTCAAAGAAGGCTTGTTGCTGTTCAACAATGCAGCGGCTAACGCGCAACAGCGTGTCGTTGCGGCTCTCCAGGCTTTTGATCAACCACTTCGCTTCCTGCAAATTGCTACGGATGAACTGGTTGTCGGCATCGTTACGTGCGCCGCCGCCCATTGAGGCATAATGCTGGTTGATTTGCAGGCGCGGAATGCTGTCGGAGTTCAGCTCCACCGTCCAGCGACCGTTATGTTTGCGCACCAGCACATCTGGAATCACATATTCTGGTTCGCCGGTCTGGATCGACTGTCCCGGGCGCGGATCCAGAGACTGGATCAGGTTTACTGCCTCTTTCAGCACCTCTTCTTTCAGACGCGTCACGCGCATTAGGGTGCGGAAATCGTGATTGGCGAGGAGATCCAGATGATCGCTAATGATAAGCCGGGCTTCTTCGCACCACGGTGTCTCTTTGGCGAACTGCGAGAGTTGGATCAATAGGCAATCGCGCAGATCCCGCGCGGCAACGCCAACGGGATCAAAGCGTTGAATGCGTTTAAGCACCGCCTCGACCTCATCAAGCCCCACGTCATCATTGCCCATGCTCTCCAGCACCTCTTCCAGCGAAACGGTGAGATAGCCTGTTTCGTCAACGGCATCGACAATGGACGTTGCGATAGCACGATCGGTGTCAGAGAAGGGGGTCAGCCCTACCTGCCACATCAAGTAATCCTGCAGTGACTGCGTGGTTTCGCCCTGATAGATAGGCAATTCGTCGTCGATGTAGTCGTGGCTACTGCCGGAAGGAGTCCCGGCAGTGTAAAGCTCATCCCAGCTGGCATCCAGCGGCAACTCATCCGGCATCTCTTTTTGTTCGAGAGCGTCAACGGTATCCAGACCGTCATTTTCCTGAACCTGCTGGCTATCGACTTCCTCATGAAGGTCAGTTTGTTCCAGCAATGGATTACTCTCCAGCGCTTGCTGAAGTTCCTGCTGAAGTTCCAACGTGGACAACTGCAGCAGACGGATGGCCTGTTGCAGTTGTGGCGTCATGGCTAGCTGTTGGCTGAGCCTTAGTTGCAAACCTTGCTTCATATTCAGAGCAGCACTCTCCGACAAAAAATGTCAATAAACCCTACCCTATCAGAGTCTGAAGTCTTCCCCAAGATACACGCGCTTAACGTGTTCGTCTTCAAGGATTTGCTGCGGTGTTCCATGCGCAATGAGATGCCCCTGGCTGACGATATAAGCACGTTCACACACTGCCAGCGTTTCACGAACGTTATGGTCAGTAATCAGCACGCCCAACCCGCTATCACGCAGGTGCTCAATGATACGTTTGATATCGATAACGGAGATCGGGTCAACGCCGGCAAAGGGTTCATCCAGCAGGATAAATTTCGGATTCGCCGCCAGCGCGCGGGCAATCTCCACACGGCGACGTTCGCCGCCAGAGAGTGATTGGCCCATGTTGTCGCGCAGATGCTCAATGTGGAACTCTTCCATCAGCTCATTGGCGCGATCTTCGCGTTGCTCTGAGGTCAGGTCATCGCGGATTTGCAGGACGGCCATCAGGTTATCGTAGACGCTCAGGCGGCGAAAAATCGAGGCTTCCTGGGGAAGATAACCAATACCGCGGCGTGCACGCGCATGCAGCGGCAGCAGGCTGATATCTTCATCATCAATAATGATGTTGCCAGCGTCGCGCGACACAATACCCACCACCATATAGAAGGTCGTTGTTTTCCCTGCGCCGTTAGGGCCAAGCAGCCCGACGATTTCGCCAGAGTTGACGGTCAGACTGACATCCTCAACTACGCGGCGGCCTTTATAAGCTTTGGCGAGATTCTTTGCAGTTAATGTTGCCATAACGAATTAGTTACTCTTTTTTTGCGCCGGAGCCGGGGTTTGTTTGTTGCTCTTATCTTGCAACTGCGACGGTACCAGAACGGTGGTCACGCGTTTGCCTTTTTCGCTGAACGCCTGCATTTTCTGCTCTTTCACCAGATAAGTGATTTTGTCTCCGGTGATATTGCTATCCAGCTGTTCCAGATAGGCGTTACCGGTCAGCACCACGAAATCTTTTTCCAGTTCGTAATGCATCTGCGAGGAGTGGCCTTTAACGGGTTTGCCATTGTCCTGCATTTGGTAAAACGTCGCAGGGTTGCCGTAGCCGTCAATGATCTCTTTACCTTGCTGACCACCCGGACGGGTAACGACGACTTTGTCGGCATTAATTTTAATCGTCCCCTGGGTTACCACGACGTTGCCGGTGAAGGTCACAACGTTACCCTGCATATCCAGCGACTGCTGATCGGAGTCGATATGGATAGGTTGATCTGTATCCCCGGTCACGGCGAGCGCCGGAAGCGCGGCGGCCAAAAGCGTGGTGGCCAATACAAGATTAAGGCTGCGTTTGTTTGTTTTGAATTTCATAGGAGCTTCTAACCTTTTCAATCAGCTCGGCGTTTTTGCTGCGTAAATTGCCGCGCATTTTCAGGCCGGTGGAATTAAATGTTGTACCGTACAACGTGACCTGATCATTCGAGGTAACATCCTGCGTTACCAGGTTAATCTGGGCGTTATCCGTGGTGATTTTTCGCAGCTGGGCGTCCGCCGTCAGCGCATTGACTTCAACATGTCCATAAAGATAAAGCATTTTGTCATCGGTTAGCTTCGCTTTGTCTGACTTTATCGACCAGGTTGGAACCTTATCCTCGTCGAACGTTGTCAGTATTGGCTGCGCGAACCAACTCACACCTTCAGCAGAAAAGTATTCCACGTTCTGCGCGATAAGCCGGTAGTTAAGCGCCCCTTCCGGGCTATAAACCACCGTATCCGTATGTTGGCTTTTATAAGTCGGGTCGGCATTGTTGGTGGCGACCGGATTCGGATCATCCTGAGTCGTCAGGTTGATCCCTATCAGGATCAGTGCGGCCAGCGCCAGCAGAATGATGACCCAACGTTTGGTTTTACTCATATCGATTGCCCTTTGGCCTCATCCAGCTTGCCCTGCGCCAGCAACAACAAATCACAGACTTCACGAACTGCGCCTCGGCCGCCATTAATGCGCGTAACGTAATCTACGCGTGAAAGCAGCAGCGGATGAGCATCAGCAACGGCAACGCTCAAACCAATTTCCGCCATCACTGGCCAGTCGATCAAATCATCGCCTACATAAGCCACTTGATCGGGGGTGAGCGCCAGTTTTGCCACCAGTTCGCGGTAAGCGAGCAGTTTATCCGACTGACCTTGATACAAGTGCTTAATCTTCAGGGTTTCGCAGCGATCTTCCACTAGTTTAGCTTTTCGCCCGGTAATTATGGCAACCTCAATGTCGGAAGTAAGTGCACAGCGGATCCCGTAACCATCGCGAACGTTGAACGCTTTCAGCTCTTCTCCGTTATTGCCCATATAGATGAGCCCATCGGATAACACGCCGTCCACATCCAGAATTAACAGGCGTATTTTTTCCGCTTTCGCCATAACTTGCGTGCTTACCGGCCCATAACAGGTCGCAAGCGACGCGCCAGCATTACTCATTCGTATGTCCTTCTTTACACTACGCCAGCGCGCAGTAAATCATGCATATGTAACACACCCAGCAACTGGTCGCCATCGGCCACCAGCACGGAGGTAATGTGCCGGGATTGCATCAGATTCAGCGCATCCACTGCCAGCGTGTTAGGCCGTACTCGAACACCACCGGGCGTCATGACGTCGGCAATGCCCATGCTGCGGACATCGCCGCCCATATCGAACACGCGGCGTAAGTCACCGTCGGTAAAGATGCCTTCGATCTTCATCAGATCATCGCAGATAACCGTCATGCCCAGGTTTTTACGCGTGATTTCAAGCAGCGCATCGCGCAAGCTGGCGTTTTTGCTGACATGGGGAATTTCATCGCCGGTGTGCATGATGTCATTGACGCGCAGCAACAGTTTTCTACCCAGCGCGCCGCCGGGATGAGATAAGGCGAAATCTTCCGCTGTAAAACCGCGCGCTTTCAGCAACGCAACTGCCAGCGCATCGCCCATTACCAGCGCCGCTGTGGTGCTGGAGGTTGGCGCCAGACCTAGCGGACAGGCCTCTTTGGGAACCTTCACGCACAAATGAATATCTGCGACGCGCGCCATGCTGCTTTCTGGTCGGCTGGTCATGCAAATCAGCGAAACTTTCAATCGCTTCAGCACCGGGATCAGCGCGAGGATCTCGTTCGACTCCCCTGAGTTTGACAGCGCAATGACCACATCTTGCGGGCTGACCATCCCCAAATCACCATGGGCCGCTTCGCCCGGATGCACAAAGAAGGAGGGGGTTCCGGTGCTGGCAAATGTGGCAGCCATTTTTCTACCGATATGGCCGGATTTGCCCATTCCCATCACCACCACTTTTCCGGCGCAATAGAACATTTTTTCGCACGCCTGCGTGAAATCGGCGTTGATGTACTGATCCAGCTCTGCGAGGCCTTCACGTTCAATTTCCAGGACGTCTTTACCTGCTTGTTGAAAGTCAAAACCCGGCTGCAAATCTATTTGCGACATAATGCGTATCCGATTATCCAGTCAAAAGCGGCGACAGCCAGTAGAGCAGCGCCAGCCATACGATAAACCCGCCGAACAACAGTGCACCGACACCTCTGCTGATTTGCTTACGTCGCCAGCAAATCAGGGCAAAAAGAGCACTGACCAGCAACATCACGCCATAATCACGCGTAAAGGCTATCGGGTTAAAGTCGCCCGGCGCAATCAATGCAGGCAAACCCAGTACGAGAGCAATGTTAAAAATGTTTGAACCAATAATATTGCCAATCGCGATATCGTCTTCACCTTTGCGCGCACCGGCAATCGCTGTCGCCAGTTCAGGCAGGCCAGTACCGATAGCAATCACCGTCAGGCCAATGGTCAGCTCGCTGATAGCAAAGTAGTTCGCTACCACTGTTGCGTTATCCACCACCATACGTGTTGCCATCGGCATAATAATTAATGCTACGCCCAGCCAGAGGAACGCGACCGAAAGGCTGCCGTCTCTCGGCAACTCCGCCAACTGCTCTCGGGTGAGACTGTCGTTGCCCTGGCGCTCTGCCAGGCGGGCAATTTTAACAATGAACACCAGCCATAGCACGGCTAATAACAGTAAAATAATGCCGTCAAAGCGGCTGAGGTGCCCATTGTACAACACCACGCCTGCCAGCAGGCTGGCTACCAAGGTTAACGGCAATTCGCGACGCAGAATATCGGAATGTACGGTAAAAGGGTGTAAAAGAGCGGCGACGCCGAGGATTAACAAGATATTAGTGATGTTAGAGCCGATCGCAGTGCCGATAGCCAGATCCAACTGGCCATGCAGGGATGCGGCAACGGAGGTGATTATCTCGGGCAGAGAGGTACCGATGCTTACAACGGTCATGCCGATGATTAAAGGCGGTACGCCGAATGTGCGGCAAAGGATCGAAGCAGCGAACACCAGACGATCGGCACTGTAGACCACTAAGAGTAAACCAATTATCAATAGCGCCGTCGCTAAAAGCATCTAACATCCTTTCTTCAGGTATAATCCGCCGGCTCGCAGGCTGCCATGCCGGGTAAAACCGGGAGTTCCGCGTAGCGTAATGATTCCTAATTTTGACTTTATGCGGCTCAAAAGTAAAACAAATGCCAGCTTTCGCTAACCTCAGCAGGTAATATTCTGTAAAAATGTTGGGTTCGTGATGTTATCAAGCGTCATGCTTGTGGCCGACGAGGCTTATAAGGAAGAGGAAATGAGCCAGACTGTGGCGAATTTGGTCGATGTTCGTGGCGTCAGCTTCTCCCGCGGCAGCCGCCCAATCTTTGACAATATTTCACTGACGGTACCGCACGGTAAAATCACCGCCATTATGGGACCTTCAGGGATCGGCAAAACGACGCTCTTGCGTCTGATCGGTGGACAGATTCCGCCTGATGGCGGTGAGATTTTATTCGATGGCGAAAACGTGCCGGGGATGACCCGTTCGCGTCTGTTCACCGTACGCAAGAGAATGAGCATGCTGTTTCAGTCTGGCGCGTTGTTTACCGATATGAACGTTTTTGACAACGTTGCCTATCCTTTGCGTGAGCACACTCGGCTGCCCGAACCGTTGCTGCGAAGCACGGTGATGATGAAGCTGGAAGCGGTAGGGCTGCGCGGTGCGGCGGACTTAATGCCATCAGAACTCTCCGGCGGTATGGCGCGGCGCGCCGCACTGGCACGAGCCATTGCGCTGGAGCCGGACCTGATCATGTTCGATGAACCTTTTGTTGGCCAGGATCCTATTACGATGGGAGTGCTGGTGAAGTTGATCTCCGAGCTGAATAGCGCGCTGGGCGTCACCTGTATTGTGGTTTCCCATGATGTTCCTGAAGTGCTGAGTATTGCTGACTACGCCTATATTGTGGCTGACAGGAAAATTGTTGCCCACGGCAGTGCGCAGGGGCTGCAGGAGAACAGCGATCCGCGCGTGCGTCAGTTCCTGGATGGTATTGCCGATGGCCCGGTTCCGTTCCGCTACCCTGCGGGTGATTATCAGACCGATTTATTAGAAACAGGGAGTTAAGACGCTCATGCTGCTAAATGCACTGGCATCGCTTGGGCACCGCGGGATCAAAACGATCGCGACGTTCGGGCGCGCTGGTTTGATGCTCTTCAACGCGGTGGTGGGTAAACCCGAATTCCGCAAACACGCGCCGCTGCTAGTTCGCCAGCTTTATAATGTCGGCGTTTTGTCGATGCTCATTATTATTGTTTCCGGCGTGTTTATCGGTATGGTGCTTGGTCTGCAGGGTTACCTGGTGTTGACCACCTACAGCGCGGAAACCAGTCTTGGCATGCTGGTGGCGTTGTCGCTGCTGCGCGAGCTGGGGCCAGTTGTCGCCGCGCTGTTGTTTGCTGGCCGTGCGGGTTCTGCATTGACTGCTGAAATTGGTTTGATGCGTGCAACCGAACAGCTTTCCAGCCTTGAAATGATGGCGGTTGACCCGCTGCGACGCGTGATTTCGCCGCGATTTTGGGCGGGAGTCATCTCGCTACCGCTGTTGACCATTATCTTTGTCGCTGTCGGTATTTGGGGCGGTTCGCTGGTTGGCGTTAACTGGAAAGGTATTGATACGGGCTTTTTCTGGACCGCGATGCAAAACGCCGTTGAATGGCGGATGGATCTGGTTAACTGTCTGATTAAAAGTGTGGTGTTTGCCATCACTGTGACCTGGATTGCGTTATTTAATGGTTATGATGCGATCCCGACTTCTGCCGGCATTAGCCGGGCGACAACACGCACCGTTGTGCACTCCTCGTTGGCCGTGCTTGGCCTTGATTTTGTGCTCACCGCACTGATGTTTGGGAATTGAGTTCATGCAAACGAAAAAAAGTGAAATTTGGGTCGGTGTTTTCCTTGTGCTGGCGCTGCTGGCTGGACTCTTTATCTGCTTAAAAGCGGCGGATGTCGCTTCAATGCGCACCGAACCGACTTACCGTGTCTATGCCACCTTTGACAATATTGGCGGTCTGAAAGCACATTCGCCAGTGAGAATTGGCGGAGTAGTGATCGGGCGCGTTGCGGATATCTCTCTCGATCCCAAAACCTATCTGCCGCGTGTCGCGCTTGATATTGAAGAGCGTTACAACCAGATCCCGGATACCAGCTCGCTGGCGATCCGCACTTCCGGGTTGTTAGGTGAGCAGTATCTGGCGCTGAATGTTGGCTTTGACGATCCGGAGATGGGAACTTCTATGCTTAAAGAAGGAAGCACCATTCAGGATACCAAGTCCGCCATCGTGCTTGAGGATCTTATCGGACAATTCCTTTACAACAGTAAAGGCGGTGACAATAAGAATTCAGGCGATGCGGCAGCCCACGATGCAGGGAATACTCAAGCCGCACCGTCTGCTGGGCAGACGAATTAACGAGGAGAATTGACGCATGTTTAAACGTCTATTAATGGTTGCCCTGCTGGTGATTGCACCGCTGGGTGCTGCGATGGCGGCCGATCAAGCTAACCCTTACGCCGCAATGAAAGACGCGGCACAGAAAACCTTCGATCGCCTCAAAAATGAGCAGCCAAAAATCCGTGCGAACCCGGACTACTTGCGCGATGTTGTCGATCAGGAACTGCTGCCCTACGTGCAGGTGAAATACGCTGGTGCGTTGGTGCTGGGCCGTTATTACAAAGAAGCGACGCCCGCGCAGCGCGAAGCCTATTTCGCTGCATTTCGCGAATACCTGAAACAGGCATACGGCCAGGCGCTGGCAATGTACCACGGCCAGACCTACCAGATTGCGCCGGAGCAGCCGTTGGGCGATGCGACGATTGTGCCGATCCGTGTGACCATCATCGATCCGAATGGTCGTCCGCCGGTGCGCCTGGATTTCCAGTGGCGTAAAAACACGCAGAGCGGCAACTGGCAGGCTTATGACATGATTGCCGAAGGGGTGAGCATGATCACGACCAAACAGAACGAGTGGAGCGATCTGCTACGCACCAAAGGCATCGACGGTTTAACCGCCGAACTGCAATCTATTTCCCGCCAGAAAATTACCCTGGACGAGAAAAAGCAATGACAGCCAGTCTAAGCTGGGCGCGCAACGGAGACTGCCTGAAACTGTTGGGCGAACTGGATCAGAACCTCTTAAACCCGCTGTGGGAAGCGCGCGTGGAGGCGATGAGAGGGGTAACCTGCATCGACTTACACGGTGTGTCACGCGTTGATACCGCTGGCGTCGCGCTGCTGGTACATCTGGTGGCGCAGGGCAAAAAACAGGGGAGCAATGTTGTGCTTGCCGGAGTGAGTGAGAATGTGTCCACCCTCGCTGCGCTCTATAATTTGCCGCAGGATGTATTGCCTCACTAATTTTTTCAATGCGTTACTACTTAAAGCCCCATCCTTTATATTGATGGGGCTTTTTGCTTGTTTAAGCCGACGCCACTTTCCTCTAAGATGTGTGACTGTTTTCACTATTAGATGATATTTACACCCATGGAAAATCATGAAATTCAGACGGTGTTGATGAACGCACTCTCTCTCCAGGAAGCCCACGTCACTGGCGATGGCAGTCACTTTCAGGTTGTTGCTGTGGGTGAGATTTTCGACGGCATGAGTCGGGTCAAGAAACAACAGACCATTTATGGCCCGCTGATGGAATACATCGCAGACAACCGTATCCATGCCCTGTCGATCAAGGCCTACACTCCAGCGGAGTGGGCGCGGGATCGCAAACTTAACGGCTTTTGAGCGCAGGGGATAAACCCACTGCGCGTGTGAATTCTTAACAGAGATCAGATGAATGGATAAGTTTCGTGTACAGGGGCCGACGCGTCTCCAGGGCGAAGTGACAATTTCAGGCGCGAAAAACGCCGCGCTGCCGATTCTTTTTGCCGCGTTGCTGGCGGAAGAACCGGTTGAAATCCGTAACGTTCCGAAACTGAAAGATATCGATACCACCATGAAGCTGCTCAGCCAGTTGGGCACCAAGGTGGAACGTAATGGATCCGTGTGGATCGATGCGGGCGACGTCAATGTTTTCTGCGCACCGTACGAGCTGGTGAAAACAATGCGCGCATCTATTTGGGCGCTGGGGCCGTTGGTTGCGCGTTTTGGTCAGGGGCAGGTCTCTCTGCCTGGCGGTTGTGCGATTGGCGCGCGTCCGGTTGATCTGCACATTACCGGCCTGGAACAACTGGGCGCGGAGATCAAGCTGGAAGAGGGCTACGTCAAAGCTTCCGTTAATGGGCGTCTGAAAGGCGCACATATTGTGATGGATAAAGTAAGCGTTGGCGCGACAGTAACCATTATGTCTGCCGCGACGCTGGCGGAAGGTACGACTATTATCGAAAACGCCGCCCGTGAGCCGGAAATTGTTGATACGGCAAACTTCCTCAATACCCTCGGTGCAAAAATCACCGGTATGGGAACCGATCGCATCACCATCGAAGGGGTGAAACGTCTGGGTGGCGGAGTTTATCGCGTCCTGCCTGATCGTATCGAAACCGGGACTTTCCTGGTCGCGGCGGCGATCTCTGGCGGTAAAATTGTCTGCCGTAACGCCCAGCCCGATACGCTTGACGCGGTGCTGGCTAAGCTGCGTGATGCTGGTGCGGATATTGAGGTTGGCGAAGACTGGATTAGCCTTGATATGCATGGTAAGCGCCCGAAAGCAGTGAACGTGCGCACGGCTCCGCATCCGGGGTTCCCGACCGATATGCAGGCGCAATTCACGCTGCTGAACCTGGTGGCTGAAGGTACGGGAGTTATCACCGAGACCATCTTCGAAAACCGTTTCATGCATATCCCTGAGCTGATCCGTATGGGTGCTCACGCGGAAATCGAAAGCAATACAGCGATTTGCCACGGTGTAGAAAAGCTCTCCGGTGCGCAGGTCATGGCAACCGATTTACGCGCCTCTGCAAGTCTTGTGCTGGCGGGTTGTATTGCGGAAGGAACCACCATCGTTGATCGTATCTATCATATCGATCGTGGCTACGAGCGTATTGAAGATAAACTCAGTGCGCTTGGCGCGAATATTGAGCGCATCAAAGACGAATAAGCCTGTCTGCTGAACGGTAAGAAGGGAGCCTTGGCTCCCTTTTTTTCTATCGCCTGTTCTGGCAAGCAAGGGGAGGTGCTACTTGCATGGCCGCTTATTTTTCCTCCCTTTTTTTCCTGATCAGCTTCGTCTTATCGATAAATTCATGGGTGACAGGATCATGGTAACGTGATGGCCAGATAACCCAGGGATCGGTATCCAGCGCACGCGCAATAATCAATTCCCCTTTTGGCCAGGAGCGGGTCAGAGCGTTAGCGAGGGTCGATGAGCTTAACCCGTTTTTACGGGATTCTGCAGCCAGCGATGTTCCTTTCTTACGCAGCCCGGCAATGATATCCGCCTGGTGCCAGTCCATTACTTTTGTTTCCATAACATCTCCCTGATAGAAAATAGGTGTCAATTATTTACGTCAACAACGCTACTTACTATACGCATATGGGAGCGTTTGTTCTGAAAAGCTCATGTAATATTTTGCGTTTTAGGATTATGACAAGGCTTGATATTGCTGGTTATTTTTGGTTTTGACGTGGTTTAAAGAAACTTATTGGAACTTTCCCGCGACAATGCGCGGGAACCTGGAAAGATTAACGATCGCGCTGAACGGCGATGTGGGCAAGACCGACCAACGCTTCGCGCCACGGTGAATCCGGCAGAACATGTAAAGCAGCAATCGCTTTATCCGCTTCTTCTTCCGCACGACGACGCGTCCACTCCAGTGAGCCGCAGGCCGCCATTGCTTCCAGAACAGGTTCCAGAAGGTGTCGGCCATTTCCTTGTTCGATAGCTTCGCGGATCATCTGTGCTTGTTCTGGTGTGCCGTTATGCATGGCATGTAACAACGGTAACGTCGGTTTGCCTTCATTCAGGTCATCGCCGGTGTTTTTGCCGAGCGTTTCACCGTCTGCACTGTAATCAAGCAAATCATCGATGAGCTGAAAAGCCGTTCCCAGATAGCGACCGTAATCCTGCAACCCTTTTTCCTGCGCTTCCGTACAGCCAGCCAGCAAGCCGGAGCACTGAGCCGCCGCTTCAAACAGACGGGCGGTTTTGCTGTAAATGACGCGCATATAGTTTTCTTCAGTGATATTCGGGTCGTTGACGTTCATTAACTGCAGGACTTCGCCTTCAGCAATCACATTTACGGCTTCGGACATCACTTCCAGCACTTTCAACGAGCCGAGGCTGGTCATCATCTGGAAAGCGCGGGTGTAGATAAAATCGCCGACCAATACGCTCGCTGCGTTGCCAAAGGCCGCGTTAGCGGTGGCTTTGCCGCGGCGCATGTCGGACTCGTCCACGACATCGTCATGGAGAAGGGTCGCGGTGTGAATAAATTCGATTAATGCGGCAATAGTGACATGCAAATTGCCCTCATAGCCAACGGCTCGCGCCGCCAGCACGGCAATCATCGGACGGATGCGTTTGCCGCCGCCGCTTACGATGTAATAACCCAACTGGTTGATTAACTGAACATCCGAGTTGAGTTGTTGCAGAATCGTCGCGTTTACACCCGCCATATCGTGCGCGGTTAACTCATTGATTTTTTCTAAATTCATCGCAAAAGCCGGGCTTTCAGTCCTGTTTACCACATAGCAAAATGGGATAACAAAGGGTTACGGGTTAGAATAGTATTGTTGATTGTACTGAAAAAATGCGCCAGATAAACGTTACCTTACGTGTTGTGTTTTTTTTCTGCATGGAGTGACGATCACTCTTGTCAAAGGCTAGCAAGTTGCGTAATATTCGCGCCCTATTATGAATATTTTTAGCGCACTCTGAATTGATCAGAATATGTGCGCGGAAGCGGAGTTTTATATGTACGCGGTTTTCCAAAGTGGTGGTAAACAACACCGAGTAAGCGAAGGTCAGACCGTTCGCCTGGAAAAGCTGGACATCGCAACTGGCGAATCTGTTGAATTCGCTGAAGTTCTGATGATCGCTAACGGTGAAGAAGTCAAAATCGGCGTTCCTTTCGTTGATGGCGGCGTAATCAAAGCTGAAGTTGTTGCTCATGGTCGTGGCGAGAAAGTTAAAATTGTTAAGTTTCGTCGTCGTAAACACTACCGTAAGCAGCAGGGCCACCGTCAGTGGTTTACTGATGTGAAAATTACTGGCATCAGCGCCTAAGACCTGAGGAGTAGATTTAAATGGCACATAAAAAGGCTGGCGGCTCAACTCGTAACGGTCGCGATTCAGAAGCTAAACGTCTGGGCGTAAAACGCTTCGGCGGTGAAGCAGTACTGGCAGGTAGCATCATCGTTCGTCAACGTGGCACCAAATTCCACGCTGGTTCTAACGTAGGTTGCGGCCGTGACCACACTCTGTTCGCTTTGACTGACGGTAAAGTTAAGTTCGAAGTTAAAGGCCCGAAAAACCGTAAATTCATCAGCATCGTTGCTGAATAAGTTTTTCGCGTCCCGGTAACGGAAGAAAGCCCCGCAACACGTTGCGGGGCTTTTTACATTAGAAGTCCGGTAAATTCTGGCAGGGAATACGGGCATGAAACAGCAGGCAGGCATCGGCATTGCGCTGGCGCTCACAACCGCGATGTGCTGGGGTGCGTTACCCATCGCCATGAAGCAGGTGCTGGAAGTGATGGAACCGCCAACGGTGGTGTTTTATCGCTTTTTGATGGCGGGAATCGGCCTTGGCTTGATTCTCGGCTGGAAAAAAAAACTGCCTCCACTGCATCTTTTTCGCAAGCCGCGCTGGTTAGTTTTGCTGGCCATTGCCACTGGCGGGCTGTTCGGGAATTTCATCCTCTTCAGCTCTTCCCTGCAATACGTTAGCCCGACGGCTTCGCAGGTGATCGGTCAACTTTCGCCTGTGGGCATGATGATTGCCAGCGTTGTTATTCTCAAGGAGAAAATGCGCGGCACTCAGGTTATCGGCGCGCTGATGCTTATCTGTGGTCTGGTGATGTTTTTTAATACCAGCCTGGCGGAGATTTTTACCCGCCTGACGGATTACACCTGGGGCGTAATTTTTGGCGTCGGAGCAGCCACGGTGTGGGTTAGTTACGGCGTCGCGCAAAAAGTGTTATTGCGGCGCCTGGCCTCCCAGCAGATCCTCTTTTTGCTGTACACTTTGTGTACAATTGCGTTGTTGCCGTTGGCAAAACCCGCCGTGCTGCTTCAGTTGAGTGACTGGCAACTGGCTTGCCTGGTGTTTTGTGGCCTCAATACGCTGGTGGGTTATGGCGCGCTGGCGGAAGCGATGGCTCGCTGGCAGGCGGCGCAGGTGAGCGCATTAATCACGCTGACACCGCTCTTTACGCTGTTTTTTTCAGATTTATTATCAATGGCCTGGCCCGATGTTTTCGCCAGACCGATGTTAAACCTTATCGGTTATCTCGGTGCGTTTGTCGTGGTTGCGGGCGCGATGTTTTCCGCTATTGGCCACCGTCTTTTGGGACGCTGGCGCAATCGCGAAGTGGTCGCCACTGTGCCCCGCTCAGGCGAATGAGTTACGGAGAGTAAAATGAAGTTTGTTGATGAAGCTACGATCCTTGTCGTGGCAGGTGATGGCGGTAACGGGTGTGTGAGCTTCCGCCGCGAAAAGTATATCCCGAGAGGCGGCCCTGATGGCGGCGACGGTGGTGATGGCGGCGATGTCTGGCTGGAAGCGGACGAAAACCTCAATACCCTGATTGATTACCGTTTTGAAAAATCTTTCCGTGCTGAACGCGGACAGAATGGTCAGAGTCGTGACTGTACGGGAAAACGCGGGAAAGATATTACGGTGAAAGTACCGGTAGGTACGCGTGTTATCGACCAGGGGACCGGCGAAACGATGGGCGATATGACTAAGCATGGTCAACGTCTGATGGTCGCAAAAGGTGGCTGGCATGGTCTGGGTAACACGCGGTTTAAATCCTCGGTTAACCGTTCGCCCCGTCAGAAAACCATGGGCACGCCGGGCGACAAGCGCGATCTGCAGCTGGAACTGATGCTGTTGGCCGACGTGGGTATGCTTGGTATGCCTAACGCAGGCAAATCGACATTTATTCGCGCGGTATCGGCCGCAAAACCAAAAGTGGCGGATTATCCGTTTACCACACTGGTGCCGAGCCTTGGCGTTGTCCGTATGGATAATGAAAAGAGCTTTGTGGTTGCCGATATTCCGGGATTGATTGAGGGCGCTGCTGATGGTGCAGGCCTCGGGATCCGTTTCCTGAAACATCTGGAACGCTGCCGCGTCCTGCTGCATCTGATCGATATCGATCCAATCGATGGTTCCGATCCGGCTGAAAATGCCCGTATCATCATCGGTGAACTGGAAAAATATAGCGAGAAACTGGCTGCCAAACCGCGTTGGTTGGTCTTCAACAAAATCGATCTGATGGATAAAGCGGAAGCAGAAGCGAAAGCAAAAGCCATCGCTGAGGCACTGGGTTGGGAGGATAAATTTTATCTTATCTCAGCTGCCAGCCAGCAGGGCGTTAAAGACCTGTGCTGGGATGTGATGACCTTTATCATCGAAAACCCGATTACCCAGGCGCAGGAAGAGCAGCAGCCTGAGAAAGTCGAGTTTATGTGGGATGATTATCATCGCCAGCAGCTTGAAGAAGCAGAAGTGGTTGAAGAAGACGAAGAGTGGGATGACGACTGGGATGAAGACGACGAAGAAGGCGTTGAGTTCATCTACAAGCGCTAATCGCTGCGATTTTCCCGGTTAAACGGGGTGTTTCGCCAACAAAATGCCGGGTCAGCACACGCTCCCCGGCATTTTTGTTAATTGTTCTGGTAGATATCTTTGTACAGACGGCTTTCGAAACGCACCAGCGGAATGCGGCGATTACGTTGATCCGCAGGTTCAACCGCATAGCCGGAGAGATACTGCACGAAAGCCATCCGCTGACCGCTCGCGGTGGTGATAAAGCCCGCCAGGTTATACACGCCTTGCAAGGAACCTGTTTTGGCCGAAACTTTGCCGTCTACACCCGCTTCATGCAGGCCTGCTCGATACTGCAGGGAGCCATCATAGCCCGCCAGCGGCAGCATTGAGATGAAATTGAGCTCGGTGTCATGCTGCGCAATGTATTGCAGAACTTGCATCATTGTGGCTGGCGCCAGAAGGTTATGCCGCGACAAACCGGAACCATCAGCGATGATGGTGTTACCGAGATCGACGCCAGCTTGCTGGCGCAGGATCTGCCGTACTGCATCCGAGCCTGCTCGCCAGGTACCCGGTACACCAAAACGCGCATGACCAATCATACGAAACACTGTATCAGCGATCATATTGTCTGATTTTTTCAGCATCTGCTTTAGCAGATCGTGAAGCGGCACCGACTGTTTGCTGGCAATGACAGTGCCGGCCTCGTTCTCTTGCGTTTGACGCAGCAGTGTACCGGTATAAGTGATGCCGGCATCGTTTAATTCTGCTTTCAGAATCGCACCTGCGTAACTTGCACCGTCCTGAATAGCGAAAGCCAGCGGGAGCGGGTCGGCACGCTGCGGCAGGCATCCCGTTAGTGTAAAGCGATTTAAATCGCCAGGGACGACATCCAGTTCGCAATACTGCGCCTCTGCGGAGCCGCGCGCGAGTGTACGCACCTGGCTGAACATATTCACCGGATAATAATTCGCGATGCGGATATAAGCCAAATCGCCTGGTTTTTGCGCGCTGTAGAGCGAAATCGAGAAGCAGTTACGATCGATAATCGCTGCAGCAGGTGGTGCGCTAAAGCACTGCGTCATGTCGTTCCACGGCCAGCCAGGCGCTTTATCATGGCTGGCAAAAATAGAGGTATCGACAAGCACATTACCTTGGATTTTCTGCACACCTGACTTTTTCAGCGCCGCGACCATATTACGAATATCCTGACGTTTTAGCGTCGGATCGCCGCCAAATCGCGCAATTAAATCGCCTTTTAGCGTACCGTTCTCGACAGAACCTTTGCTTTCCAGGGTGGTTGTAAAGCGAAAGTCCGGCCCAAGTTGCAACAGGGCGGCCAGGGCGGTGATGACCTTCTGTGTGCTGGCTGGCAGCGCCATTTGTTTACCGTGGTAATCAATTTCTGGCGCCTGAGCTCCGACTTTTTGCACTATCAGCGCCAGGTTTGCACCATCCGGCAATTGGTTTATGTATTCGTCTACATTCGCGGCCTGAACGTTCAGGGCTATACTTGTGGTCAATCCGATGATAAAGCTGGAAAATCGCATAATCTCGCGCTAGGAAGCAGTAAACAAGCCGTCATACTACGGCGCAACGACCCGGAAAGTAAACGATGACCCATAGTGAACTTCCGGGTAAAATACGTATCAAATTGAAAAATTGCGCTGACCTGGGGCTTTGTCCCCGGGTCAGTTTTCTTTTGCTCCTGCCCGACGGTATATGCCGGTGTACGGGGGAGGTAGATCAGATGGGGTGGGTTACCGCTCCCTACAGGAATGTTCAAGAGGTATAACAATGCAAGCTATTCCGATGACCTTACGTGGTGCCGAAAAATTGCGCGAAGAACTGGAGTTTCTGAAATCCGTTCGTCGCCCTGAAATTATCGCCGCCATCGCGGATGCCCGCGAACATGGCGATCTGAAAGAAAATGCGGAATATCACGCAGCGCGCGAGCAGCAGGGTTTCTGCGAAGGGCGAATTAAAGATATCGAAGCAAAACTGTCTAATGCGCAGGTAATCGACATTTCTAAAATGCCGAAAAGCGGTCGTGTCATTTTTGGCTCCACCGTCACGGTATTGAACCTCGATAATGACGAAGAGCAGACTTATCGCATTGTTGGCGATGATGAAGCCGACTTTAAACAGAACCTGATTTCAGTCAATTCACCTATTGCCCGCGGCCTGGTAGGTAAAGAACAAGACGATGTGGTGGTGATTCGCACGCCGGGCGGCGAAGTGGAATACGAAATTATCAAAGTGGAATATCTTTGATGTTTGCATTCGCGTCGATTGTTGACGGATTGTAAAGAAAAGAAAAAGGCCGCACTGCGGCCTTTTATGAATTCCAGGAGCGTGGCATTTTGCACGTCTGCTGGCGGAAACCCCTCGTTTTACACAGATTTTGTGTTCAATTCAGGATATCCTTAGCGTGGCAGTGGAATTTTACGCTCTGCGGTTGGGCGATAAAGCACCAGCGTTTTACCGATGACCTGTACATTGCAGGCGCCGGTTTCGCGAACGATAGCTTCCACGATCAAGGTCTTAGTTTCTCTGTCTTCAGAGGCGATCTTCACCTTGATAAGTTCATGGTGCTCTAGCGCTTGTTCAATCTCGGCCAGTACCCCTTCGGTCAAACCATTATTGCCAAGCATAACTACTGGCTTGAGCGGATGTGCCAGACCTTTCAGGTGCTGTTTTTGTTTAGTACTCAGATTCATCGTATATTTTGCTTACGTTGGGATTGAAAACGGGTCATTCTACCGCCATCTCCACTATATCGCCAAATTGCGCGTCGAAATTTCTCGATGTCGACGATGAACCCAGATGGAAAGTTAAATGACAGGTAAAAAGCGTTCTGCCAGCTCGAGCCGCTGGCTTCAGGAACACTTTAGCGATAAATATGTTCAACAGGCGCAGAAAAAAGGGTTGCGTTCCCGTGCCTGGTTTAAACTTGATGAAATACAGCAAAGTGACAAACTTTTTAAGCCGGGTATGACGGTTGTCGATCTGGGCGCTGCCCCAGGTGGATGGTCGCAATATGCGGTCACACAGATTGGTGGCAACGGACGTATCATCGCTTGCGATCTTTTACCGATGGATCCAATCGTTGGTGTGGACTTCCTTCAGGGCGATTTTCGTGATGAATTAGTTCTGAAAGCGTTACTGGATCGCGTTGGCGACAGTAAAGTTCAGGTTGTCATGTCAGATATGGCACCGAATATGAGCGGCACGCCTGCTGTTGATATCCCCCGTTCCATGTATCTTGTGGAGCTGGCGCTGGAGATGTGCCGTGATGTGTTGGCGCCGGGCGGAAGTTTTTTAGTGAAGGTGTTCCAGGGCGAAGGTTTCGATGAGTATCTCACCGAAATTCGCTCCCTGTTTACGAAGGTTAAAGTGCGTAAACCGGACTCTTCACGTGCGCGTTCACGTGAAGTGTAT
The DNA here is from genome assembly GCF_004331415.1 of Kosakonia quasisacchari. Lineage (GTDB taxonomy): Bacteria > Pseudomonadota > Gammaproteobacteria > Enterobacterales > Enterobacteriaceae > Kosakonia > Kosakonia quasisacchari. The sequence goes on along the minus strand of NZ_SJOP01000004.1, from coordinate 214,402 downwards.
ATTGTAGCGACCGGGCGAAAATGATACCCCGTCGATTTCGGCCTTTGGTTTGAAAGAGATGGGTTATGTTGTATCCTGACGCTGTTTTTAACACAGTTGTAATATGAGGTTAATCCCTTGAGTGACATGGCGAAAAACCTAATACTCTGGCTGGTCATTGCCGTCGTGCTGATGTCAGTATTCCAGAGCTTTGGGCCCAGCGAGTCGAATAGCCGTAAGGTGGACTATTCTACCTTCCTGCAAGAGGTCAACCAGGACCAGGTTCGCGAAGCGCGTATCAACGGACGTGAGATCAACGTTACCAAGAAAGATAGTAACCGTTACACGACTTACATCCCGGTCCAGGATCCGAAACTGCTCGACAACCTGGTGACGAAAAACGTCAAGGTTGTAGGTGAACCGCCTGAAGAGCAGAGCGTGCTGACGACTATCTTCATTTCCTGGTTCCCGATGCTGCTGCTGATTGGGGTCTGGATTTTCTTTATGCGTCAGATGCAGGGCGGCGGTGGCAAAGGTGCCATGTCGTTCGGCAAGAGCAAGGCGCGTATGCTTACGGAAGATCAGATCAAAACGACTTTCGCTGACGTTGCCGGTTGCGACGAAGCAAAAGAAGAAGTTGGCGAGCTGGTTGAATATCTGCGTGAGCCGAGCCGTTTCCAGAAACTGGGCGGTAAAATCCCGAAAGGCGTCCTGATGGTCGGTCCTCCGGGTACGGGTAAAACGCTGCTGGCGAAAGCGATCGCCGGTGAAGCGAAAGTGCCGTTCTTCACCATTTCCGGTTCTGACTTTGTAGAAATGTTCGTTGGTGTTGGTGCATCTCGTGTGCGTGACATGTTCGAGCAAGCGAAGAAAGCAGCGCCGTGCATTATCTTCATCGATGAAATCGACGCCGTAGGCCGCCAGCGTGGCGCGGGTCTTGGCGGTGGTCATGATGAGCGTGAACAGACGCTGAACCAGATGCTAGTTGAGATGGATGGTTTCGAAGGCAACGAAGGTATTATCGTTATTGCCGCGACTAACCGTCCTGACGTACTCGACCCTGCTTTGTTGCGCCCGGGGCGTTTTGACCGCCAGGTTGTTGTCGGTCTGCCGGATGTTCGCGGCCGTGAACAGATCCTGAAAGTCCATATGCGCCGTGTGCCGCTGTCGCCGGATGTTGATGCTGCAATCATCGCGCGCGGGACGCCAGGCTTCTCCGGTGCCGATCTGGCGAACCTGGTCAACGAAGCTGCGCTGTTTGCCGCTCGTGGTAACAAACGCGTCGTGTCGATGGTCGAGTTTGAAAAAGCGAAAGACAAAATCATGATGGGTGCTGAACGCCGCTCCATGGTGATGACCGAAGCGCAGAAAGAGTCCACGGCATACCACGAAGCAGGTCATGCGATTATTGGTCGTCTGGTACCGGAACACGATCCGGTGCATAAAGTGACGATTATTCCGCGCGGCCGTGCGCTGGGTGTGACGTTCTTCCTGCCGGAAGGTGATGCGATTAGCGCCAGCCGTCAGAAACTGGAAAGTCAGATTTCAACGCTGTACGGTGGTCGTCTGGCAGAAGAGATCATTTACGGTGTTGAACATGTTTCTACCGGTGCGTCGAACGATATTAAAGTCGCGACTAACCTGGCGCGTAACATGGTCACCCAGTGGGGCTTCTCCGACAAACTCGGTCCGCTGCTTTATGCGGAAGAGGAAGGCGAAGTTTTCCTGGGCCGTAGCGTTGCAAAAGCGAAACATATGTCCGATGAAACCGCACGAATCATCGACCAGGAAGTGAAATTGCTTATTGAACGTAACTACAATCGCGCACGTCAACTGCTCAATGAGAATATGGATATTCTGCATGCGATGAAAGATGCTCTGATGAAATATGAGACCATCGATGCACCGCAGATTGATGACTTGATGTCACGTCGTGATGTTCGTCCGCCAGCAGGTTGGGAAGAACCTGGTGCGAACAACTCTGACAATAATGGTACGCCGCGAGCGCCGCGTCCGGTTGATGAACCGCGTACGCCAAACCCGGGCAATACCATGTCAGAACAGCTGGGCGACAAATAAGTATTTGCGCTGATGATCTGCTTTTAATGAAAACCCCGGGGCTTGCTCCGGGGTTTTTCTTTTAATTTCTAATCGCCACAACCTCAGGGATTTTTAGTCATGAAACTCCATGCTCAGGGCTCAACACTGGATTTGTCTCACCCCCATGTAATGGGCATCCTCAATGTAACGCCGGATTCTTTTTCTGATGGTGGTGCACATAACACATTGATCGAGGCGGTGAAGCACGCGAACCTGATGATCAATGCGGGGGCGACAATTGTGGATATCGGTGGGGAATCGACGCGTCCTGGGGCGGTCGATGTTAGCGTAGAAGAGGAACTTGAACGCGTAATCCCGGTCGTTGAAGCCATCGCACAGCGTTTTGAGGTATGGATTTCCGTCGACACATCTAAACCTGAAGTCATTCGCGAATCAGCGCGAGTAGGTGCACACATCATTAATGATATCCGCTCATTAACAGAACCGGGCGCGCTGGAAGCTGCTGCACAAACCGGACTGCCGGTTTGCCTGATGCATATGCAAGGCCAGCCAAAAACCATGCAGGAAGCGCCGAAATATGATGATGTGTTTGCCGATGTGAATCACTTTTTTATCGAGCATATAGCACGATGCGAACAGGCTGGGATCTCAAAAGAGAAATTGTTGCTCGACCCGGGATTCGGTTTCGGTAAAAATCTGTCCCACAATTATGAATTGCTTACCCGCCTGGCTGAGTTTCATCATTTTGGATTACCTCTGTTGGTCGGAATGTCGCGTAAATCGATGGTCGGCCAGCTACTTAATGTCGGCCCCTCCGAGCGGTTAAGCGGTAGTCTGGCTTGCGCAGTGATCGCGGCAATGCAAGGCGCACACATTATTCGTGTTCACGATGTAAAAGAAACAGTAGAAGCTATGCGGGTGGTGGAAGCCACGCTGTCAGCGAAGGAAAACAAACGCTATGAGTAATCGTAAATATTTTGGCACTGATGGTATTCGCGGCCGTGTGGGCGACGCACCGATCACCCCAGATTTTGTACTAAAGCTGGGCTGGGCTGCCGGGAAAGTACTGGCGCGCCATGGATCGCGTAAAATCATCATTGGTAAAGACACCCGCATTTCGGGTTACATGCTGGAATCCGCTCTGGAGGCCGGTCTTGCGGCGGCTGGTCTTTCCGCGTCCTTTACCGGACCAATGCCAACGCCGGCGGTAGCCTATCTCACGCGCACATTCCGAGCAGAAGCGGGAATCGTGATTTCGGCTTCGCATAATCCTTTCTATGACAATGGCATCAAATTCTTCTCTATTGACGGCACAAAACTGCCGGATGCAGTAGAAGAGGCGATTGAAGCCGAGATGGAAAAAGAGCTTACCTGCGTCGACTCCGCCGAGCTGGGTAAGGCCAGTCGTATTGTTGATGCCGCTGGACGTTATATTGAGTTTTGCAAGGCGACGTTTCCGAATGAACTGAGCCTGAATGGGTTAAAAATCGTGGTTGATTGCGCTAATGGTGCGACTTACCACATTGCACCGAGTGTTTTTCGCGAACTGGGAGCGAAGGTTATTGCTATCGGGTGTGATCCGGATGGCGTGAACATCAACGAAAAATGTGGCGCGACGGATGTGGCCGCGCTGCAGCAGCGCGTTCTGGTTGAGAAAGCCGATTTGGGCATTGCCTTTGATGGTGACGGTGACCGCGTCATCATGGTCGATCACGAAGGTAACAAGGTCGATGGCGATCAAATCATGTATATCATTGCCCGCGAGGGGCTGCGCCAGGGGCAGCTGCGCGGTGGCGCAGTTGGCACTCTCATGAGCAATATGGGGCTTGAACTGGCGCTTAAGCAACTGGGCATACCCTTTGCTCGCGCGAAAGTGGGCGACCGTTATGTGCTGGAAAAAATGCAGGAGAAGGGCTGGCGCATCGGCGCTGAAAACTCCGGTCATGTGATTTTGCTGGATAAAACGACGACCGGAGACGGTATCGTGGCCGGTTTGCAGGTGGTTGCTGCAATGGTACGTAACCACATGTCTTTGCATGATTTATGCAGCGGCATGAAGATGTTCCCGCAGGTGCTGGTGAACGTGCGTTTTACTGCAGGCATTGGCGATCCGCTGGAAGACGAGACGGTCAAAACGGTGACGGCAGAAGTGGAAGCGACACTGGCTGGCCGCGGTCGTGTGCTATTGCGTAAATCCGGTACTGAGCCGTTAATTCGCGTCATGGTAGAAGGGGAAGACGAGGCGCAAGTGACATCGCTCGCGAATCGCATTGCCGATGCAGTTAAGGCTGTAAAATAGCGCGATAAGTGCTTAAAAAGGCGGCTATTGCCTCTTTTTAGTAGCCAGAGATCGCAATTTTGCTGTTTTTTTCCGCACTTGATGAAATGCACTTAAATTGCCCTTGCGAAGGTCATTCGCTTTGGTTAGTATTCACACCCGCTTCAGTGGGAAAGCAATAAATATCCCACTTTTATTGGTTTGAAGCATTGGCTGCGGCAACCCCGCAAGGAACAGGTTGATTATGTACGAAGCTCTTTTAGTTATTTTCCTTATTGTGGCGCTGGCTCTTGTAGGCCTGATCATGCTGCAGCAAGGTAAAGGCGCTGACATGGGAGCCTCCTTTGGCGCTGGCGCGTCCGGTACGCTGTTCGGTTCAAGTGGTTCTGGTAACTTCATGACCCGTGCGACAGCTGTGCTGGCAACTCTGTTCTTTATTATTAGCCTTGTGCTGGGCAACATTAACAGCAATAAAACCAATAAAGGAAGCGAGTGGGATAATTTGAGCGCACCGGCGAAGAGTGAACAAACTCAGCCTGTAGCTCCGGCACAGCCGAGCAGCGATATCCCGCACTAAGAAGTAAGTCGTGCCGAGGTGGTGGAATTGGTAGACACGCTACCTTGAGGTGGTAGTGCCCGATTGGGCTTACGGGTTCAAGTCCCGTCCTCGGTACCAATATTCCGGAAAAAGACATCGCAAGATGTCTTTTTTTTGCCTCGCATTTACTCCATTGATGATCATTGCCAAACCTTCAACCTTCAACCTTCAACCTTCAACCTTCAACCTTCAACCTTCAACCTTCAACCTTCAACCTTCAACCTTCAACCTTCAACCTTCAACCTTCAACCTTCAACCTCAAACCTCAAATCCTTTCTATGTATTCAGAAGGTAATTGCTTCACAACTTATTAATTCTACGATTAATACAAGAAAATCGTCCTGAGCAAGGCGCTATCCTGCTAGCCATTAACAATGGCTAGTTAAAGGGCAAGATAAAAACGCATTAATTTCATATTAATCTTTAAAATCATTGACATATGTCATTATCAAAAATTTATTTACTGGTCTGAGGAGTAAAATTGATCAAGATTCGGTTTTTAATTATTTATTAATCTTCATCTCTTCGGTTGCTTTAATTTCGAGGCGTGATTATCTTTGCCTCGTTTTTAGCGTTGTCTGGATACCGAATATGTATTGCGTATATTTATTAAAAAAGATTGCTCCATTTTCTCTGGCTCTTATTTTTGGGTTGAAAATGCCTGCAGCTTTTGCGCTTCCTGAAATTGGAATAGGAAGCATGTATGACATTATGTCACCTGAATCTCAGTCTATTAATAAGCGTATTTATAATACCGGGTCGTCAACGGCATTTGTCCGGGTGGATATGTTGGAAGTTAATATTCATAAAAGCGGGAAAGTTGTTGAGTCGCCAGTTAAAGAAGTTTCTGGTAATTCTTTGCAAAAAGAAAGACTCATTGTCACACCACTGCGTATGATTATTCCGCCATCCGGCTTTCAGTCGGCTAGATTTATGTGGCCGGGCGACCGAAATGTCGAAAAATATTACCGTGTACGATTTGTCCCAGTTCTTCCGCAAAAGGATGATGGTTTCGGGTTAAGTGGTAAAGAAGTTGCTGATTACCGTAAAAAGGCATTAACGGCCGGGCTGAATGTAATGGCGGGCTATGGCACGTTGGTTATTGTGCAGCCGTCGAAACCGATTTTTAATACTCAGGTTGAATCGTCACTCCCTGAGGTTATTCGGGTAACAAACAAAGGCAATGCCACGATTGTTCTCGAAGATATTCGCAGTTGCACTTCAGTTGGTACAGAGTGCAGCAGCGCTACGCGCCTTTTTCTACTACCAGGTAAAAGCAAAGCAGTAGAAAAAAGTAAAGGGCGTACTACCTATTTCACCCTTATCGAAGGGGAAAACCGAAAGAAACTACGTTTCTAGTATTACGCAGTAAGTTGTAAATAAGCAGCATGCTTTTTATATATCAAATTAAGGGACTTGCCATGTTATCTCATAAAATCGCGAAAGTTTGTTTAATCACTAGTGCTCTGTCTTTATCCGTGTTCGGTAGCACAGCAGCAATGGCTGTTAATCAGCAAAGCTATACTATTGATGTCTACGCTCATATTCCTAGTGATGACTTTCAAATTGAACCTGTAGAAAGTGGATGGATCCATCAAGCTCAGGAAATTGAATATGATCTTACTACCTCTAAACTGAAAAATTTTGAGAAGCAATTTCAGTATAAAAATATTTCTGGCGGTATTCGTGCAACATTGACAAATACGGATTCCAACGGTGAGACCATTTTATCTAACGGTTCAGACACTATTCCGCTTAAAGTGGAATTCAACGGCGTTGAATTAAGTGATACCGCGAAGACTGTAGTCGATGCGACTGCGGCACAAGCAGGTGGACGTACGATGCTGCGCATTAGCCAGAAAGACACTCAGCCTCTCGCTGTGCAGGGTGATTTTACCGGGCAGGTTGCCATGATTTTCGAAGAAGAGATTGTTACTCCTTAATTCTTTTCGCTTAATCATTTAAAAGCTTGTCACTGAATATTATGAAAATATCATTAATCTTTCTTGCTGCTGTTCCATTCATTGTTTCGGCAAATGATATGCAACTGGCTGCTAACATGAAAGGATTGCCAGAAGATTTTAAGCGGTATTTTTATAATTCTGAAGTTGTCGTTCAGGTATATCTGAACGACAACTACATTTTCGATGCCAGCGTCTCTCTTAAAGAGAATGGTGACATCAAACTTCTCCGCATCATTGAAGAACAACAGAACAGCGATCCAGAAACCAATACGGTTTGGTCGGATTTGCTCAGTAAAGGCGTTTCGGTGGGGAAATGTACCGTATCCTGTCCATCAGGGCTGATGCAGGTAGAATATTCGCTGGAGAACTCAGCGTTAAAACTTTATACCACCAACTACGAAACCAGCCAGGTTGCAGGTAATTATCTTGCCGTGCCTGAAGATACGCCCGCTGGGCTAATCATGAATAATGATGTCTCGTTTTCTGAGGCTGCAGCAATGCGTAGTTGGGGGATCAACTCCTCACTCACATCATCACTTGGCGGATGGAGCCAACTGGCTGCATTTCAGTCATCGGGTACAAGTGGTCGCTACCAATACAACAGCTCCAGTCTTTATCAACTCTTTACGCAAAAAGAGCTGCAGGGCAGTTTTATCCGGTTGGGACTATTCACTCCGGACAGCGATACCGGGAACGTGCAGGCTTCCGGGTTTGGCTACGACACTGTTGTTGGCGGTATGTGGGGAACTTCTGATGCGTTGCTTATGACTTCCGATAGCGTCAGCGCCTGGCCTGTTTACGTTACAGGGCGCAGCCAGTCAATTGCGGAAGTCTGGCGAAATGGACAAATGATCCGTACCCAGCAACTTCAGCCGGGAGTGCAGGCGCTGGATACTCGTCCGTTGCCTATTGGTATCTACGATATCACTATCAAAATCATTGAGAACGGCCAGGTTGTCGACACGCAGGAAGCGCAAATTTTCAAGTTGCAGGGGTGGAGCAATCCAAACCAACGCTGGCGTATGAATCTGTGGAGCGGGCAGCGCCGTACCCTGGCAACGGGTGATATGAATACGGTAGACGGTAACCCTTTCGCGATGGGTGGTGGCCTGGAGTTATTGGTTCATCCCCAGGCGACCGTGGCATTTACTGGCGCAGCCACAGCAAAAGATCGACATGTGCGAACGCGAGCCAATATTACGCTTTCGCAAAATGACCGATTGCTTGCGCAATATACTGTCGGCAATTCGGAGCACCAGGCTAACCAGGATACAGACATCCGTTATTACCGTAATTTGTACGCCGGTGGCACAGCCAGCTTTTTCTGGCGTTCAACCCTCACCGATGTTTACGGCCACCGGGTTCGTTCGCGTCAGAAGGGGGAGACGTGGGGGGCGTCTTTATCATCAAGGTTGCCGTGGTCCTCATCGTTGATTCTGAACACACAATATATGGATACGGTGTGGCGTAAAGGTGTGGCCGCAGATGTCGCGTTATCAACGCAAACTCGCTTTTATGACCGTAGCATGAGTTTTCGGTTGGGCATGTACGATCGACCAGGATTCAACGACAAACGCCGCGATCGCGGAGTGTCATTCAGCGTGTCGATTGCGTTATCCCCTTCCAGTGATCACTCTGTTTCCTTGAGCACAGGTATGGAACAAGCGAAGAGCTATTCAAGCTTACAGTATCAGTGGGAGCCAACGGAAAAAGAGACCATCCGTAGTTTAGGTGGAGGGGTTTCCTGGAATGCGGCTGAAACCATGCTTAACGGTAACGGGGCGATAGATACACCATGGGTAAATGGTAATTTCTATGCGCAACGCGGGCTGCAGAGCAAAATCAATACTGCTGGTGCTAACCTGAGCCAGGCGTTGGTTATCGGCGGCGGTAAGGTCGCTTCGGTCAACGGTAACAATAGCGGTATGGAGTCTGCTGTGATTGTTGATGTGGATGCCGATGATAACGAGACCCGCATTTTGGCATCCGGCAGCATGAGTGAGACCAGCCTTAAACCGGGCCGGAATATTTTGCCCGCTGAACTGTGGAAAAAAAGCGACATTCAGTTTAGCGCGCGGGGCAGTGACAGTGTGCAGGTATTCCCTGAACGCCAAAGTGTCCAGATGAGCCGTGGTAGCGTGCAGTACGTGAATGTCAAAACGGTGAAGACGTTTACGCTGGTTGGCATGTTGCAAGATGAGCAGGGTAAGGCGGTTAAAAACCGTTACGTCAGAAGTGATGTTGGCGGAAGTATCGTAAATGCGGAAGGTGTTCTGACGCTGGACACGGGCGTTGCTAATCGCTTGCTTACCATACAGGCGGAAAACGGTTTACCCTCGCTACAGTGCGTACTTCCTTCCGGGCTGGATAAGAATAAAAAGGTGCAGTTTATCAGTGCCGTCCGCTGCCAGATTGCGAGCACAGTAGAGAAGTAATGTGTCTTAAGGCAGACTGAATTCTGGGGGCTCTTTCCGGTCGCGAGATATATAGCGTGTGTACGGCGGCGGTGGAATAAATCGTGCCTGCGTTGCAGGCACGAATACGAAAACGACTATTTTTTCTCGCCGTTTTCCAGATTCTCTACCTGCGGCAGGCCGTTGCCGGCAGAGGTTGAAAGCAGGCCAGTTTGCACGTAGTTGAACAGCTTCTCACGGGTATCAGTGATATCCAGATTACGCATTGTCAGCTGCCCGATACGGTCGTCCGGCGAGAACACCGACTCGCCTTTTTCCATTGTCAGACGCTCTGCTTTGTAGGTCAGATTGTCGGAAACGGTATTCAGAATCGAGTAATCATTACCGCGACGCAATTCCAGCGTGACTTCACCGGTGATGGCACTCGCCACCCAACGTTGCAGTGAATCACGTAGCATCAGCGCTTGCGGATCGAACCAGCGTCCCTGGTACAGCAAGCGGCCAAGCTGGCGACCATGTGCGTGATATTGCTCAATGGTGTCTTCGTTGTGGATACCCGTCAACAGACGTTCGTAAGCGATATGCAGCAGTGCCATCCCTGGGGCTTCGTAAATACCGCGGCTTTTCGCTTCGATAATACGGTTCTCAATCTGATCGCTCATCCCCAGACCGTGACGACCACCGATGCGATTGGCTTCCAGCATCAGTTCAACATCATCAGTGAAGGTTTTTCCGTTGAGCGCGACCGGATGACCACGCTCAAAACGTACGGTAACTTCTTCCGCCTGGACTTTTACATTCTCGTCCCAGAATTTAACCCCCATGATTGGGTTAACAATCTTCACGCTGGAATTGAGGAACTCTAAATCTTTTGCTTCGTGCGTTGCGCCCAGCATGTTGGAGTCAGTTGAGTAGGCTTTTTCTGCCGACATTTTGTAGTCGAAACCAGAGGCGACCATGAATTCGGACATTTCCTGACGACCACCCAGCTCATCAATAAAGTCGGTATCCAGCCATGGCTTATAGATTTGCAACTCAGCGTTAGTCAGCAGGCCGTAGCGATAGAAGCGCTCAATATCGTTGCCTTTATAAGTACTGCCATCGCCCCAAATATTCACACCGTCTTCTTTCATTGCCGCAACTAGCATCGTGCCAGTCACCGCACGACCCAGCGGCGTGGTGTTAAAATACGTCAGACCACCCGTCGTATTATGAAAAGCACCGCACTGGATGGCTGCAATGCCTTCGGCGACCAGCTGTTTACGGCAGTCGATTAGGCGAGCATTTTCCGCACCGTACTCCTTTGCGCGACGGGGAATTGCGTCATAGTCATCCTCGTCCGGTTGACCCAGGTTCGCTGTGTATGCATAAGGCACCGCGCCTTTTTGGCGCATCCACAGCAGTGCTGCGCTGGTGTCCAGTCCGCCGGAGAAAGCGATGCCGATACGTTGACCTGCGGGAAGATGCTTGAGAATCGTCGTCATAAAAAAATCCCTGCTTGATAGACCGATGGTGAGAGACTTAACAGCCACGCCATACTCTTTGTGCCATCCGACCAGAATAATTAGTGAATGGTTATGCAAAATAAGTGAGTTTTCATTTAATCATCTTTTGGCGATGACCGGAAGAGAAGAGTGTAATTTTCATTGCAATAGTGGCGAACCGTGCTGTTTACATGCTTAAAAATAATACGCAACAAAATTGCATACGTCAGAGGCACAGGACGCTAACTCGCTACAGTTGACAGAACGGTATGTTTATCAATATACTGCAGGCCGGTTTTACGTCCCGTCTTCGGTACCAAATCCCAGCATTATTTGCAAATTTGCACTCAAGCGAGTAGAATTTGCCACGTTTCAGGCGCGGGGTGGAGCAGCCTGGTAGCTCGTCGGGCTCATAACCCGAAGGTCGTCGGTTCAAATCCGGCCCCCGCAACCACTTTCCCTAAGTGTTTTTTTTCAAATATACTATGAAGACTTAACGCCTTCGCAGCCGGATTTGAAAAAAATACTCATGGAAGGTTCTCCAGGCCGCAGTTGCGGCTATAGGGTTCAGTTATTTAAAGCCCCGATTTATCGGGGTTTTTTGTTATCTGAGTACGAAATAACTGGGCTATACGCCCTTTTTTTATGTCTTGGGGGTGGACTTGTCCACATTAGAGCAAAAATTAACAGAGATGATTACGGCGCCGGTTGAAGCACTGGGCTACGAACTGGTCGGCATCGAATTTGTGCGCGGTCGCACATCTACACTGCGCATCTATATTGATAGTGAAGATGGCATCAATGTTGATGATTGCGCTGATGTCAGCCACCAGGTCAGTGCGGTACTGGATGTTGAAGATCCGATTACCGTGGCTTACAACCTGGAGGTTTCCTCACCAGGTCTTGAGCGTCCTTTGTTTACGGCTGAGCACTATGCGCGCTTTAAGGGCGACGAAGTCTCGCTGGTTCTGCGTATGGCGGTTCAAAACCGTCGTAAATGGCAGGGCATCATTAAAGATGTCGATGGCGAGATGATCACCGTTACGGTCGAAGGTAAAGATGAAGTGTTCGCATTGAGCAATATTCAAAAAGCGAACCTGGTCCCCCACTTTTAACAGTCTGGATTTGAGGTGAAAGGCCCCCGATGAACAAAGAAATTTTGGCTGTTGTTGAAGCTGTTTCTAACGAAAAGTCGCTTCCGCGTGAAAAAATCTTTGAAGCGCTGGAAAGTGCTCTGGCTACAGCAACCAAGAAAAAATATGAACAAGAGATCGATGTTCGTGTAAGCATTGATCGTAAAAGCGGTGATTTCGACACGTTCCGTCGGTGGTTGATCGTGGAAGAAGTGACGCAGCCGACACGTGAAATCACCCTCGAAGCAGCGCGTTACGAAGATGAGAGCCTGAACCTCGACGACTACGTTGAAGATCAGATTGAATCCGTCACGTTTGACCGTATCACCACCCAGACCGCAAAACAGGTCATTGTACAAAAAGTACGTGAAGCTGAGCGCGCAATGGTGGTTGATCAGTTCCGCCAGCATGAAGGTGAAATCATCACCGGTGTGGTGAAGAAAGTGAACCGCGACAACATCACGCTGGATCTCGGCAACAACGCTGAAGCCGTTATCCTGCGCGAAGATATGCTGCCGCGTGAAAACTTCCGTCCGGGCGACCGCATCCGCGGTGTGCTGTACGCTGTACGCCCGGAAGCGCGCGGAGCGCAACTGTTCGTCACCCGTTCCAAACCGGAAATGCTGATTGAACTGTTCCGCATTGAAGTGCCGGAAATCGGCGAAGAAGTCATCGAGATTAAAGCCGCAGCCCGCGATCCGGGTTCCCGTGCAAAAATCGCCGTGAAGACTAACGACAAGCGTATCGATCCGGTCGGCGCCTGCGTGGGTATGCGCGGTGCACGTGTGCAAGCTGTCTCGACGGAACTCGGCGGTGAGCGTATTGATATCGTGCTGTGGGACGATAACCCGGCGCAGTTCGTTATCAACGCAATGGCTCCGGCTGATGTTGCTTCTATCGTGGTAGATGAAGATAAACACACCATGGATATCGCCGTTGAAGCAGGCAACCTGGCGCAGGCTATCGGCCGTAATGGTCAGAACGTGCGCCTCGCGTCTCAACTGAGCGGCTGGGAACTCAACGTCATGACCGTTGAGGATCTGCAGTCCAAGCATCAGGCTGAGGCTCATGCAGCGATTGATACCTTCACCCGTTACCTGGACATTGACGAAGATTTCGCCACCGTTCTGGTCGAAGAAGGTTTCTCTACGCTGGAAGAACTGGCCTATGTGCCAATCAAAGAGCTGCTGGAAATCGATGGTCTGGATGAAGACACCGTCGAAGCCCTGCGTGATCGTGCGAAAAACGCGCTGACCACTCTGGCACTGGCGCAGGAAGAAAGCCTCGGTAATAAAGAACCGGCTGAAGACCTGCTTAACCTGGAAGGTCTGGATCGCGCACTGGCTTTCAAACTGGCTGCTCGTGGTGTTTGTACGCTGGAAGACCTCGCTGAACAAGGTGTGGATGACCTGAGCGATATCGAAGGGTTAACCGATGAGAAAGCAGGTGAGCTCATCATGGCCGCACGTAATATTTGCTGGTTTGGCGACGAAGCGTAATAAACTGTAGCAGGAAGGAACAGCATGACAGATGTAACCGTAAAAACGCTGGCCGCTGAGATTCAAACCTCTGTGGACCGCCTGGTACAGCAATTTGCTGACGCAGGGATCCGCAAGTCCGCTGAAGACTCAGTGACGGCACAAGAAAAGCAGACGCTGTTAGCGCATTTGAACCGTGAACACGGTTCTTCGCCTGACAAGCTGACGCTGCAGCGCAAAACGCGCAGTACACTAAATATTCAGGGCACCGGTGGGAAAAGTAAATCGGTGCAGATCGAAGTCCGTAAAAAACGCACCTTTGTAAAACGCGATCCACAAGAGGCTGAACGTCTCGCTGCGGAAGAAGAGGCGATGCGTGAAGCGGAAGAGAAGGCCCGTCGTGAAGCAGAGGAAGCCGCTGAGCGCGAAGCCGGGGAAAAAGCCAAACGTGATGCCGAAGCTCGTGCGAAACGTGAAGCTGATGAAAAGGCTAAACGCGGAAATGCTGAAAATGCAAAACGCGAAGCTGCGGAAAATAGCAAAGTGAGCAACCAACAATCTGACGAAATGACCAGGACAGCCCAGGCGGAAAAAGCCCGCCGTGAATCCGAAGCGCAAGAACTCAAGCGCAAAGCGGAAGAAGAGGCTCGTCGTAAACTGGAAGAAAATGCGCGTCGCGTAGCGGAAGAAGCTCGTCGTATGGCTGAACAAAATGAAGCGAACTGGACGGCTCCGGTAACCGAAGAAGAAGAGACTACTGGTGACTACCATGTAACCACTTCCCAGCATGCCCGCCAGGCGGAAGATGACAATGACCGTGAAGTTGAAGGTGGTCGTGGTCGTACTCGCACTGCTAAAGCGCCGCGTCCGAAGAAAGGTAACAAACACGCTGAAAGCAAAGCTGACCGTGAAGAAGCGCGTGCTGCGGTTCGTGGTGGTAAAGGCGGCCGCCAGCGCAAAGGTTCTGCTCTGCAGCAGGGCTTCCAGAAGCCAGCACAAGCGGTTAACCGTGACGTTGTGATCGGCGAAACCCTGACCGTTGGCGAACTGGCTAACAAGATGGCGGTTAAAGGCTCTCAGGTCATCAAAGCGATGATGAAACTGGGCGCGATGGCGACCATCAACCAGGTTATTGACCAAGAAACTGCGCAACTGGTTGCTGAAGAGATGGGCCATAAAGTTATCCTGCGTCGTGAAAACGAGCTGGAAGAAGCGGTAATGAGCGACCGTGATACAGGTGCTGCGGTAGAACCGCGCGCACCGGTTGTGACTATTATGGGTCACGTTGACCACGGTAAAACCTCTCTGCTGGACTACATTCGTTCAACGAAAGTGGCCTCTGGCGAAGCGGGCGGCATTACTCAGCACATTGGTGCTTACCACGTTGAAACTGACAACGGCATGATCACCTTCCTGGATACCCCAGGCCACGCCGCGTTTACCGCAATGCGTGCCCGTGGTGCTCAGGCGACGGATATCGTGGTTCTGGTTGTTGCTGCCGATGACGGCGTGATGCCGCAAACTATCGAAGCTATCCAGCACGCGAAAGCGGCGCAGGTGCCGGTAGTGGTTGCCGTGAACAAGATCGATAAGCCAGAAGCCGATCCGGATCGCGTTAAAAACGAACTTTCTCAGTACGGCATCATTCCGGAAGAGTGGGGCGGCGAAAGCCAGTTCGTTCACGTTTCCGCGAAAGCGGGTACCGGTATTGACGAGCTGCTGGATGCGATCCTGCTGCAGGCCGAAGTTCTGGAGCTGCATGCTGTACGTAAAGGTATGGCGAGCGGTGTAGTCATCGAATCCTTCCTGGATAAAGGTCGTGGTCCGGTGGCATCTGTGCTGGTGCGTGAAGGTACGCTGCATAAAGGCGATATCGTTCTGTGTGGCTTCGAATATGGCCGCGTGCGTGCGATGCGTGACGAACTGGGCCGTGAAGTGACAGAAGCTGGTCCGTCTATTCCGGTGGAAATCCTCGGTCTGTCCGGCGTTCCGGCGGCGGGTGATGAAGCGACTGTGGTACGTGACGAGAAGAAAGCGCGTGAAGTGGCTCTGTACCGTCAGGGCAAATTCCGCGAAGTTAAGCTGGCACGTCAGCAGAAATCCAAACTGGAAAACATGTTTGCCAACATGACCGAAGGCGAAGTTCACGAAGTGAACATCGTACTGAAGGCCGACGTTCAGGGTTCTGTTGAAGCGATCTCCGATTCTCTGCTGAAACTGTCTACTGACGAAGTGAAAGTGAAGATCATCGGTTCTGGCGTCGGTGGTATCACCGAAACCGACGCGACGCTGGCTGCTGCATCTAACGCGATTCTGGTTGGCTTCAACGTTCGTGCCGACGCTTCTGCGCGTCGCGTGATCGAAGCGGAAGGTCTGGATCTGCGCTACTACTCCGTCATCTATAACCTGATTGACGAAGTGAAAGCGGCAATGAGCGGTATGCTCTCTCCGGAACTGAAACAGCAGATCATCGGTCTGGCGGAAGTTCGCGATGTGTTCAAATCGCCGAAATTCGGTGCGATCGCGGGCTGTATGGTTACCGAAGGTGTGGTTAAACGTCACAACCCGATCCGCGTTCTGCGCGACAACGTGGTTATCTATGAAGGCGAACTGGAATCCCTGCGTCGCTTCAAAGATGACGTCAACGAAGTTCGTAACGGCATGGAATGTGGTATCGGCGTTAAGAACTACAATGATGTACGCACCGGCGATATGATCGAAGTGTTCGAGATCATTGAGATCCAACGTACTATCGAGTAATTCGCTTCGATTTCGGCTGGTAGCCAGCCGAAATCGACGGTGGATGAACATTGCTGGCCGGGTAAGCGAAGCGCCTCCCGGCAAGAAATATTAAAAGGGGCTACGGCCCCTTTTTAGTCTGGAGAATTATTATGGCGAAAGAATTTGGTCGCCCGCAGCGCGTGTCTCAGGAACTGCAAAAAGAGATTGCGATTATCCTGCAGCGCGAAATTAAAGATCCGCGTCTGGGTATGATGACCACCGTTTCTGGTGTCGAAGTTTCCCGCGATCTGGCTTATGCCAAAGTGTTTGTCACCTTCCTTAACGATAAAGACGAAGCATCCGTAAAAGCGGGTATCAAAGCGTTGCAGGATGCCTCTGGTTTTATTCGTTCTCTGTTGGGTAAAGCGATGCGTTTGCGTATCGTGCCGGAACTGACGTTCTTCTACGACAACTCGTTGGTCGAAGGGATGCGCATGTCCAACCTGGTGACCAGCGTGGTGAAACACGATGACGAACGTCGTGTGAATCCGGACGACAGCAAGGAGGACTGATGAGTCGTCCTCGTCGTCGCGGTCGCGACGTGCATGGCGTTCTGCTGCTCGATAAACAGCAGGGCGCTTCCAGCAATGATGTGCTGCAAAAAGTTAAGCGTCTTTATAACGCCAACCGTGCCGGACATACCGGAGCGCTTGATCCGCTGGCGACCGGCATGCTGCCGATTTGCCTGGGGGAAGCGACGAAGTTTTCCCAATATCTGCTGGATTCAGACAAACGTTATCGGGTGATTGCCCGCCTTGGGCAGCGCACCGATACGTCCGATGCGGATGGACAAGTCGTTGAAGAACGTCCGTTGACCTTCAGTGCCGAACAACTGGCCGTTGCGCTGGACAGTTTTCGCGGAGATACGCAGCAAGTCCCGTCGATGTACTCTGCCCTGAAATACCAGGGAAAGAAGCTCTACGAGTATGCGCGTCAGGGTATTGAGGTTCCGCGTGAAGCTCGCCCAATCACCGTTTACGAGCTGTTATTTATCCGCCATGAAGGCAATGAACTTGAGCTGGAAATTCACTGCTCAAAAGGGACTTACATCCGCACCATCATTGATGATTTGGGTGAGAAACTTGGCTGCGGTGCGCATGTTATCTATCTGCGTCGCCTGGCGGTGAGCAAGTACCCTGTAGAACGCATGGTGACGCTCGAACAGCTGCGTGAACGGGTTGAGCAGGCCGAGCAACAGGGAATCCCTGCGGCACAACTGCTGGATCCGCTATTGATGCCAATGGACAGCCCGGCGTCAGATTTTCCGGCGGTTAATATTCCGTCAGTGGTCGCGGCATACTTCAAAAACGGTCAGCCGGTTCGGGCATCCGCTGCGCCAAAAGCGGGGCTGGTGCGTGTGACAGAAGGTGATGACGCGACATTCATTGGCATGGGTGAAATGGACGACGAAGGACGTGTTGCGCCGCGTCGTCTGGTGGTCGAGTATCCTGCACAATGACGGGCTTACCTTGCGGGAAACCGTGACTACGAGTAGAATATTGCCGCTTAACGCCGGGCTATGTATTTAACATCACCCGGCGTTAATCCTGAGGCTGCTGAATTAGAGATCGGCGCCTTCTCATTTTTTTATCACTGGAGTTCAAAATGTCTCTAAGCGTTGAAGCTAAAGCAAAAATCGTTTCCGAGTTTGGTCGTGGTTCTAACGACAGCGGTTCTACCGAAGTTCAGGTTGCACTGCTGACTGCTCAGATTAACCACCTGCAGGGTCACTTTGCAGAGCACAAAAAAGATCACCACAGCCGTCGTGGTCTGCTGCGTATGGTTTCTCAGCGTCGTAAACTGCTCGACTATCTGAAACGTAAAGACGTTGCACGCTACACCGCGCTGATCGAGCGTCTGGGTCTGCGTCGCTAAGTCTGGCGAGTTTCAAGAAGGGGCCTACAAGGCCCCTTTTTTCAACCAGGCGGCAGCAATTGGCAGTAAACTAATGTATTGTTGCCAGGTATGATCTTCACTGCAGAGGTTCGCGCGGCTAATGAGAGGCTTTATCCGCAATGGGCGGGTTAGGGTTGTCATTAGTCGCGAGGATGCATGAAGATTCGGTTAAATTGTCGGCATGCCAACGGTGTGCTGACTTTCATTAAGAAAGGACAGAACTTTGCTGAATCCGATCGTTCGTAAATTCCAGTATGGTCAACATACCGTCACGCTGGAAACCGGCATGATGGCGCGTCAGGCGACTGCTGCCGTAATGGTAAGCATGGATGACACCGCAGTATTCGTGACCGTTGTTGGCCAGAAAAAAGCAAAACCAGGTCAGGACTTCTTCCCGCTGACTGTTAACTATCAAGAGCGTACTTACGCTGCAGGTAAAATCCCTGGCGGTTTCTTCCGTCGTGAAGGACGTCCGAGCGAAGGCGAAACGCTGATCGCGCGTCTGATTGACCGCCCGGTTCGCCCGCTGTTCCCGGAAGGCTTCGTGAACGAAGTGCAGGTTATCGCTACCGTCGTTTCCGTTAACCCACAGGTTAACCCGGATATCGTAGCAATGATCGGTGCTTCCGCTGCGCTTTCACTGTCTGGTATCCCGTTCAATGGCCCGATTGGCGCCGCGCGAGTTGGTTATATCAATGACCAGTACGTTCTGAACCCGACTCAAGAAGAGCTGAAAGCAAGTAAGCTGGACCTGGTGGTTGCCGGTACTGAAGCCGCCGTTCTGATGGTTGAATCCGAAGCGGAACTGCTGAGCGAAGATCAGATGCTGGGCGCCGTGGTGTTTGGCCACGACCAGCAGCAGATTGTTATCCAGAACATCAACGATCTGGTAAAAGAAGCCGGCAAACCGCGTTGGGACTGGCAGCCGGAAGCGGTAAACGAAGCGCTGGACGCGCGCGTTGCTGCGCTGGCAGAATCACGTTTGAGCGATGCTTATCGCATCACTGATAAACAAGAGCGTTATGCTCAGGTTGACGTGATCAAATCAGAAACCATCGCCGCGCTGGTTGCAGAAGATGAAACCCTGGATGCTAACGAGTTGGGCGAAATCCTGCACGCTATCGAGAAAAACGTTGTTCGTAGCCGCGTACTGGCTGGCGAACCGCGTATCGATGGCCGCGAAAAAGATATGATCCGTGGTCTGGACGTTCGTACCGGTGTTCTGCCGCGCACCCACGGTTCCGCACTGTTTACTCGTGGCGAAACGCAGGCGCTGGTTACTGCAACGCTGGGTACCGCACGTGACGCGCAGATCATCGACGAGTTGATGGGCGAACGCACTGACTCTTTCCTGTTCCATTACAACTTCCCTCCGTACTCCGTTGGGGAAACCGGGATGGTTGGTTCGCCGAAACGTCGTGAAATTGGTCACGGCCGTCTGGCAAAACGCGGCGTGCTGGCAGTAATGCCGGATGCAGATAAATTCCCGTACACCGTACGCGTAGTTTCTGAAATCACCGAATCTAACGGTTCTTCTTCTATGGCCTCCGTTTGTGGTGCATCTCTGGCACTGATGGACGCAGGCGTACCGGTGAAAGCCGCTGTTGCGGGTATCGCAATGGGTCTGGTGAAAGAAGGCGACAACTTTGTTGTTCTTTCTGACATCCTGGGCGATGAAGACCACCTGGGTGATATGGACTTCAAAGTTGCGGGCTCCCGCGACGGTATCTCTGCACTGCAGATGGATATCAAAATTGAAGGTATCACCAAAGAAATCATGCAGGTTGCGCTGAACCAGGCGAAAGGTGCTCGTCTGCATATTCTGGGTGTAATGGAGCAGGCGATTAACGCGCCGCGTGGTGATATCTCTGAATTTGCGCCGCGTATCCATACCATCAAAATTAATCCAGATAAGATCAAAGACGTGATCGGTAAAGGCGGTTCCGTCATTCGTGCGCTGACCGAAGAAACCGGCACCACCATCGAAATCGAAGATGATGGTACCGTGAAAATCGCAGCAACTGACGGTGACAAAGCAAAACATGCCATTCGCCGTATTGAAGAGATTACTGCTGAGATCGAAGTGGGCCGTGTTTATAGCGGTAAAGTGACCCGTATCGTTGACTTTGGCGCGTTTGTTGCCATCGGTGGCGGTAAAGAAGGTCTGGTACATATTTCTCAGATTGCGGACAAACGCGTCGAGAAAGTGACCGATTATCTGCAGATGGGCCAGGAAGTACCGGTCAAAGTTCTGGAAGTTGACCGTCAGGGCCGTATCCGTCTGAGCATTAAAGAAGCGACTGAGCAGACTCAGCCTGCTGAAGCGTCAGAAGCGCCGCAAGCAGAGCAGGGCGAGTAAGGTTGCCTTTGCCCTCCGCGAAAGCGGAGGGCTTATTAGCAGGCAGGACGCCATGTTTGCAGCCGGGGGACAGGACGTTCATCCAATTGTTGTCTTCGGGAGTGGGAAATGAAGCCTTTTTTGCGCTGGTGTTTCGTTGCGACAGCTTTAACGCTGGCAGGATGCAGCAACTCTGCCTGGCGTAAGAGCGAAGTCCTCGCGGTGCCATTGCAACCGACTTTGCAGCAAGAAGTGATTCTGGCGCGCATGGAACAAATTCTTGCCAGTCGGGCTTTAACCGATGACGAACGCGCACAGCTTTTATATGAGCGCGGAGTGTTGTATGATAGCCTCGGTTTGAGAGCTTTAGCGCGAAATGATTTTTCACAAGCGCTGGCAATTCGACCCGATATGCCGGAAGTATTCAATTACTTAGGCATTTATTTAACGCAGGCAGGCAATTTTGATGCTGCCTATGAAGCGTTTGATTCTGTACTTGAGCTTGATCCAACTTACAACTACGCGCACTTGAATCGCGGGATCGCACTGCATTACGGCGGTCGCGACAAGTTAGCGCAAGATGATCTGCTGGCGTTTTATCAAGACGATCCTAATGATCCTTTCCGGAGTCTGTGGCTTTACATCGTTGAGCGGAAGCTTGATGAGAAGCAGGCTAAAGAAGCACTGAAACAGCGCTTCGAAAAATCGGACAAGGAACAGTGGGGATGGAACATTGTCGAGTTCTACCTCGGCGACATTAGCGAAGCAACGTTAATGGATCGCCTGAAGGCAGACGCAACGGATAACACCTCGCTCGCTGAGCATCTCAGTGAAACCAACTTCTATTTAGGTAAGTATTACCTAAGTCTGGGGGATAAGGACAGCGCCACGGCACTGTTCAAACTAGCGGTTGCCAACAACGTTCATAATTTTGTTGAGCACCGTTACGCATTGTTGGAATTAGCGCTCTTGGGCCAGGAGCATGACGACCTGGCAGAATCGGACCAGCAATAGCTGACGAACATATCAGCCCGTAATCTTTTTTTGATTGCCATCACCTTCGCGGGTGAGGGCTTCATTGTTCGTTAATCAACCTACTTTGAGCCGGTTCACACTTTTCAATGAAAATTGCTAATTTTTTTCACGATGAGTTATGTAGACTGGCCGCCAATGACATAGAGGCACTTGTACTACATGGCTGAATTCGAAACCACTTTTGCAGATCTGGGCCTGAAGGCTCCCATCCTTGAAGCCCTTAACGATCTCGGTTACGAAAAACCATCTCCGATCCAGGCTGAGTGCATTCCGCACCTGCTGAACGGTCGTGACGTGCTGGGTATGGCCCAGACTGGTAGCGGTAAAACTGCAGCATTCTCTTTACCGCTGCTTCATAACATCGATGCGGATCTGCGTGCGCCGCAGATCCTTGTGCTCGCTCCGACCCGCGAACTGGCGGTTCAGGTAGCTGAAGCAATGACTGATTTCTCCAAACATATGCACGGCGTGAACGTAGTCGCTCTTTACGGCGGTCAACGTTATGACGTGCAGTTGCGCGCGCTGCGCCAGGGGCCGCAGATCGTCGTCGGTACGCCGGGCCGTCTGCTGGATCACCTGAAACGCGGCACACTGGATCTCTCTAAACTGAGCGGTCTGGTGCTGGATGAAGCTGACGAAATGCTGCGCATGGGCTTTATCGAAGACGTAGAAACCATCATGGCGCAGATCCCGGAAGGTCATCAGACCGCTCTGTTCTCTGCAACCATGCCGGAAGCGATTCGTCGTATTACCCGCCGCTTTATGAAAGAGCCGCAGGAAGTGCGTATTCAGTCCAGCGTGACGACTCGTCCGGACATCAGCCAGAGCTACTGGACTGCATACGGCATGCGTAAAAACGAAGCACTGGTTCGCTTCCTGGAAGCGGAAGATTTTGATGCGGCGATCATTTTCGTTCGTACCAAAAACGCAACGCTGGAAGTGGCTGAAGCGCTGGAACGCAGTGGCTATAACAGCGCCGCGCTGAACGGTGATATGAACCAGGCACTGCGTGAACAAACACTGGAGCGTCTGAAAGACGGTCGTCTGGATATCCTGATCGCAACAGACGTTGCGGCACGTGGTCTGGACGTTGAACGTATCAGCCTGGTCGTTAACTACGATATCCCGATGGATTCCGAATCCTACGTTCACCGTATCGGTCGTACCGGTCGTGCGGGTCGTGCGGGCCGTGCGCTGTTGTTCGTTGAGAACCGCGAGCGTCGTCTGCTGCGCAATATCGAACGTACGATGAAACTGACCATTCCGGAAGTAGAACTGCCGAACGCAGAGCTGCTGGGCAAACGCCGTCTGGAAAAATTCGCCGCTAAAGTTCAGCAGCAGCTGGAAAGCAGCGATCTGGATCAGTACCGCGCGTTGCTGGCAAAAATCCAGCCTTCTGCTGAAGAAGAGATGGATATTGAAACGCTGGCCGCTGCATTGCTGAAAATGGCGCAGGGCGAACGTCCGCTGATCCTGCCGCCGGATGCGCCGATGCGTCCTAAGCGAGAATTCCGCGATCGTGATGAGCGTTTTGAACGCCGTGCCGATCGTAATGATCGTGCCCCGCGTGGTGATCGTCCGGAACGCAGTGGTGAAGATCGTCCGCGTCGCGAACGTCGTGATGTTGGCGAAATGGAACTGTACCGCATTGAAGTGGGCCGTGATGATGGCGTTGAAGTCCGTCATATCGTTGGCGCTATCGCTAACGAAGGTGACATCAGCAGCCGTTATATCGGTAACATCAAGCTGTTCGGTACTCACTCCACCATTGAGCTGCCGAAAGGTATGCCTGGAGAAGTTCTGCAGCACTTCACTCGCACCCGTATTCTCAACAAACCGATGAATATGCAGTTGATGGGTGATGCCCTGCCGCGTGAGCGTAGCGAACGTCGCGGTGGCGGCGAACGTCGTGGCGGTGGTTTCGGTGGTGAGCGCCGTGAAGGTGGTCGTGGTGAAGGTCGTCGTTTAAGCGGTGAGCGTCAGGAAGGTCGTAGTTTCGGTGGCGAACGTCGTGCACCGCGCCGCGATCGTGACGACAGCGCTCCGCGTCGCCGTAACGACGCATAAGCTGCTTTACACTCTGTAAAGAAATAGATACAGCCCCGATCGAAAAGATTGGGGCTTTTTTTATCCGAAATGTACTCCTGTACTGGTACAATGCAGCAGCCTGAACTACGGGCATTGTTCATCACAGGAGAATCATTCAAATGTCGACACTGACAACCACACAAACTTCCCCTTCGCTGTTCGGCGGGGTGGTGATTATTGGCGGCACAATCATTGGCGCAGGGATGTTTTCTCTGCCGGTGGTGATGTCCGGCGCGTGGTTCTTCTGGTCATTGCTGACGCTCGTCTTTACCTGGTTTTGCATGTTGCACTCCGGGCTGATGATTCTTGAAGCCAACCTTAATTACCGTAGCGGCGCGAGTTTCGATACCATCACTAAAGATCTGTTGGGTAAAGGCTGGAACTTGGTTAACGGTATCTCAATTGCCTTCGTGCTCTATATCCTGACTTACGCCTACATTTCGGCAAGCGGCTCTATTTTGCACCACACCTTTGCCGAAATGTCGCTGAATGTCCCGCCGCGCCTGGCCGGATTTGCCTTTGCGCTGCTGGTAGCGTTTATCGTCTGGCTCTCGACGCACGCTGTCAGCCGGATGACGGCGATTGTACTGGGGGCGAAGGTCATTACTTTCTTTCTCACCTTTGGCAGCCTGCTGGGGCATGTAGAGCCAGCTACCTTATTTAATGTCGCGCAGAGCGATGTTTCGTACACGCCTTATCTGTTGATGACGCTGCCGTTCTGTCTGGCCTCGTTTGGCTACCACGGTAATGTGCCGAGCCTGATGAAATACTATGGCAAAGATCCGCGCACCATTATTCGTTGCCTGGTCTACGGCACGTTGCTGGCGCTGGGGCTGTATGTTATTTGGTTGCTGGTTACGATGGGCAACATCTCTCGTCCCGCATTTATTGAAATCGCGGCAAAAGGCGGGAATATCGATGTGCTGGTGCAGGCGCTGAGCGGCGTGCTGAATAGCCGCAGCCTGGATCTACTGCTGGTTGTCTTCTCAAACTTTGCCGTTGCCAGTTCCTTCCTCGGGGTGACGCTGGGACTGTTTGATTACCTGGCGGACCTGTTCAAATTTGATGATTCCCCGTTGGGACGTTTTAAAACCGCACTGCTGACCTTTTTGCCGCCGATTGTCGGTGGCTTACTGTGGCCGAACGGTTTTCTGTATGCGATTGGTTATGCGGGTTTAGCGGCAACGGTATGGGCGGCGATTGTTCCGGCATTGCTGGCAAACGCGTCGCGTAAGCGCTTTGGCAGCCCGACGTTTCGCGTTTGGGGTGGCAAGCCGATGATCGTCTTGATCCTGCTGTTTGGCATCGGCAACGCAGTGGTACATCTGCTTTCCAGCTTCAATTTGCTACCTGTCTATCAGTAGCCATTTTCTCTCCTCTCCCTTGTGGGAGAGGAGAATATCGGTGCTAACCGAGCAGTTCCTCTTTCACCTGCATCGCCAGCTCAAACGAGTAAAGCCGCGCCTGGTGATCAAAAATTTGCCCGTTAACCATAATTTCGTCGGCATCCGTTTCCCGCAGAATCGACTCCAGCCCGTGGCGTACTTTCGCTTTATCGCCCACCAGCGACATACTCAGCGCCTGCTGCACGCCATATTGTTCCGACGGTGACCAGAACTGATCCATGTTTGGGATCGGCGGCGGTAGTTGCGCGCTTTCGCCGCGGCGCAGTTTCACAAACGCCTGCTGCATAGAGGTAAACAGAAATTCCGCATCGCGGTTGCTGTCGGCAGCGACAATGTTGATGCACACCATCGCATACGGTTTTTCCAGCCGCGCAGAAGCCTTAAAGTTGGCGCGATAAAGATGCAAAGCCTGGAACAACATATCCGGCGCGAAATGCGAAGCAAAGGCAAACGGCAAGCCCAGTTGTGCGGCCAATTGCGCACTATACAGGCTTGAACCCAGCAGCCAGACGGGAATTTTTTCCCCATAGCCCGGCACAGGTCGTACGTGCGGGTTGGGATCGCGGGCGTCAAACCAGTCCACCAGCTCTGCGACATCACGCGGGAAATTATCGATATCACCACTCATATGACGGCGCAATGCCATCATGGTGCGCTGATCGCTGCCGGGAGCGCGACCAAGGCCGAGATCGATGCGCCCAGGGTAAAGCGTATTCAGCGTACCGAACTGCTCGGCAATCACCAACGGCGAGTGGTTTGGCAGCATCACACCGCCGGAACCCAGATGCAGGGTTTGTGTATTCGCCGCCAGATAGCCAATCAGCACCGACGTCGCCGCGCTGGCGATACCGGTCATATTGTGGTGTTCGGCCAGCCAGTAGCGATGATAACCGCGCTGTTCGGCCAGCTTCGCCAGATCCAGCGAATGGGTAAACGCCTCGCGAGCGCTGGAGTTTTGTGGGATCGGGGCGAGATCGAGCACCGAAAAAGGGATCGTTTTGTCAGACATACACACTCACTTTGCTACAGCATGGTCATCAGATTGAAGGTCTTCTTCCAGCCTGGCGCAATGTGCCGCGCCCGGCCAGAAAAGCTGCAACTTTCATACTGCATTAACTTGTGACAATGCTTGTTAACAAAGTGAGCTTTTTACTGTTGAAGCACCAGCCCTGGCAGCCTGCGCCAGTAGCCGTTGCAGTCACTGTTGGTGGCCAGCGGTAACGGTGTATCACCGGTTTCATTAGCCTGAAACGCCTCGAGCATGGCAAATGTCTCGTTACCCATCGGCGACAGGCGCACGATATCCACAAGGCCATCCATTGAAGCCAGCTCATTGCCGAGGTTGTAGACATAGCCACTCATCGTCTGAATGCCGTTGAGCACAAAGACTTGCTGGTTCTCTTGCGAAAGAATGCTGCGCCCGTTTGGATATTTAATGCAGCAGGTTTCACACTCATCTTTGGGTCGGTCTTCGGAGCGGGCGGTAAAGCAGCGCGCAGAGTAAGCCAGCGGCAGATGACCGTAACTCAACACTTCCACTTCAAACTGCTGGCGAATACCCAGGGAATCACACTGATCGAGTAAGTTTTTCAGCCAGTCGCGCGAAAGCTCAACCGGCATGCACCAGCGCACCATGCCTTGCTTGAGCAGTAAACGCAGCGTCACCGCGTTGTAGCAGTTGAGCGCATGCCCGGCGACAAACGGCAGCTTGCGCTCGGCGCACATATTCACTACGCCCAGATCGCTGGCTTCGAGTAGAAACTCGCCGTTATCAACATAACGCTTCAGTTCGTTCAACTCGGAGGATGCCTGCACCAGCGCTAACGTGGAAAGTACAACCTGCTTGCCGCTACCCGCCAACGCTTTTGCCATATCCAGCCAGTCGCCCACTTTAGTGGCGCGGCGCTTGCTGCAGACGGCTTCGCCAAGATAAATCACATCGGCACGGCTGGTGGCCGCCTGGCGGTAAAAATCTTCCAGCGTCTCTTTTGGCCAGTAGTAAAGCACCGGCCCTAATGAATATTTCATGGTTTTCCTACTGCCATTTGCGGTGATACGCGCCGAGGGTGGTCTGTGTACCTTCTGACATGGAACCCAGTGTTTCCATCCAGGCGGATTGCGGTACAAAGTCTTGCGGCGAAGCCATGCAACGGTCGATTGCCTGACGCCAAACTTTTGCTACCTGGCTGACATACGCCGGGCTGCGCTGACGCCCCTCAATTTTTACCGAGGCAATATTGGCGGCCAGCAACTCGGGCAGCAGCTCCAGCGTGTTGAGGCTGGTGGGTTCTTCCAGCGCGTGATAGCGCTCGCCATCCACCAGATAGCGGCCTTTGCATAAGGTCGGGTAACCGGCGTTTTCGCCATCCTGATAGCGATCAATCAGCACTTCGTTAAGGCGGGATTCCAGCCCCTGCGGCGTTTGCTGCCAGCGCACAAAACGCGCCGGAGAACAGGCACCCACGGTATTGGGCGATTCGCCAGTCAGGTACGAAGAGAGATAGCAGCGCCCTTCCGCCATAATGCACAGGCTGCCGAAAGCGAACACTTCCAGCGGCACCGGCGTGACGCGCGCCAGCTGTTTGACCTGGTGAATCGATAACACGCGCGGCAGTACCACGCGTGCCACATCAAAGTGGCGATGGTAAAAACGGATGGCCTCTTCGTTGGTCGCGGAAGCCTGAACGGAGACGTGGCGCTCAATATGCGGATAGCGCTCAGCCGCATATTCGAGCATCGCTAAATCTGCCAGGATCAGCGCGTCAGCACCAATCTGCGCTGCCATATCGACGGCGCGCTCCCAGCGTTGATAACCATCAGGATGCGCAAACGTATTAATGGCAATATGCAGCTTACGGCGGTGTTGGTGAACAAAGCTGACCGCTTCCTGAAGCTTCTTCTCGGTAAAATTGAGACCAGCGAAATGGCGGGCGTTGGTATCATCTTTCAGACCGATGTACACAGCGTCGGCACCGTTTTCGATGGCCGCCTTCAGCGCCGGAAGGTTTCCGGCAGGGCAGAGCAACTCCATAGTGTATCCTGCAATCAGGGGCGCAATGGCCCGGATGTACCCCGTGGGGTCGCTAAGTTGTTAATGAACTGGGATTTTAGTTAACCTGTCAGCGACAATTTTTGATTTGAGGCAGTTAAATGCGTATTGATGCCGCCAATAATCCCCCGCTGTTTATTCGTAATTGTTGATTTGTGCCGCTATGCCATTTGGCGATTGTGGCAAAATAGCAGTCATTATCATTTCAGGGAGTAAAGCTCGTGTTGGATAAATTGCGCTCACGTCTTGTTCACGTTGGCCCGTCGTTACTGAGCGTGCCGGTTAAACTGACGCCTTTCGCCATCAAACGTCAGGTGTTGGAGCAGGTGCTGCGTTGGCAATTCCAACAGGCGCTGGCGGACGGAGAGCTTGAGTTTCTCGAAGGCCGCTGGTTAAGTATCCAGGTTCGGGATATTGGCCTGACGTGGTATACCTCTGTTGAAGATGGGCAGATGATTGTGCGTGAATCTGCCGATGCGGACGTCAGCTTCAGCGCGGATGCCAGCGATTTGCTGATGATTGCTGCGCGTAAGCAAGATCCCGATACCCTGTTTTTCCAGCGCCGTCTGGTGATTGAAGGCGACACGGAACTTGGGCTGTATGTGAAAAACCTGATGGACGCCATTGAGCTGGAGCAGATGCCAAAACCCCTGCGGGTGATGCTGCTACAGCTGGCGGAATTTGTTGAGGCTGGCCTGCAAGCGCCGCCTGCAACGACACAACCTTCTGTAGGTGAGCCATGCTGATTAGAGTTGAAATTCCCATTGATGCTCCTGGTATCGACGCGCTGCTGCGCCGTAGTTTTGGCGGCGAAGCGGAAGCGTCGCTGGTGCATGATCTGCGCGAAGACGGGCTGATCACGCTGGGATTTGTTGCGACTGATGATGAAGGCCTGGTCATTGGCTACGTGGCGTTTAGCCCGGTCTCGGTCGCAGGTGAAGAGCTGCAATGGGTCGGGCTTGCGCCGCTGGCCGTTGATGAGCAGTATCGCGGGCAGGGTATTGCGCGTCAGCTTGTGTATGAAGGGCTGGACTCACTCAACGAGTTTGGCTATGCGGCGGTTGTGACCTTAGGTGATCCTGCGTTTTATAGCCGTCTCGGGTTTGAGAAGGCGGCGCAGTACGATTTGCACTGTCGCTGGCCAGAAAGCCATGAGGCGTTTTTAGTCCACCGCCTGGCGGATGACGCGTTCAATGGCGTCAGTGGCCTGGTCGAATACAGCGATCATTTCAATCGCTTTTAACCGTCACAGATAACAGGCTTTCCCGCAGCGCCTCAAACGAACCATCCCCGGCGACGAGGCGCTCTTTCTGGCACTTGGTTAACTGCTTAATGCGGTACTCCAGCCGCAGCGCCAGCGATCTTTCCCCCACCTCGGCTGAAAAAGCCAACGCCAGCGCGCCTTTTCCACGTAGCGCTTTTGCGCCTTTCCCGGATTGATGCTGGATAAAACGCCGTGCGACATCGGTGGTAATTCCGGTGTAGAGCATGTTGTCAGCGGTACGAATAAGATAAAGAAACCAGGGCGTCATGACGATGTTCAGTATGTTAATGTGAAAGAAAAATACCATGGGGAAGGGAAAAAATGGAGACTCTTGCAGCCATTAATCGCTGGCTGGCGAAGCAACATGTCGTGACCTGGTGCGTGGCGAATCGGGGAGAGTTATGGTGTGCGAACGCGTTCTATTTTTATGACCCGCACGCGGTCGCGTTTTATATCCTGAGCGAAGATCAAACCCGCCATGCACAGATGACGGGCTTGAAAGCGCAGGTCGCGGGCACGGTAAATGGTCAGCCAAAAACCGTGGCGCTGATTCGCGGCGTGCAGTTCACCGGTGAGATCCGCCGCCTTGACGGCGAGGAAAGCGCGACGTTGCGTGCGCACTACAATCGTCGCTTTCCGGTCGCCCGCATGTTATCCGCCCCGATGTGGGAAATTCGCCTTCATGAATTGAAGTTCACCGACAACACGCTGGGCTTTGGTAAAAAACTGCACTGGATCCGTGATTCAGGCACCCAGTAAACGCAACGCTTCGCGATTAAACGCCGGCAAATCATCGGGAGTACGGCTGGTAACCAACTGATCTTTATCGACCACCACTTCCTGGTCGTAGAACTCACCTCCGGCGTTTTTCACATCGACCACAATCGGCTTCACCGCCGTGAGTTTGCGTCCGCGTATCGCATCAGCGCTGATCAGCAACTGCGGGCCGTGGCAAATGGCGAATACCGGTTTCCCGGTGCTGATGAAATCACGCGTGAAGGTCACAAAACGATCGTCGCCGCGTAGATAGTCAGGTGAGTGGCCTCCCGGTAGCAGCAGCGCGTCGAAGTCTGCTGGGCGCACTTCATCAATGGCTTTATCAATCACCACTTCCGCTTCGCCCTTTTTGCCGTGAATGGTTTTCCCGGCCTGTTTCTCAATTGTGATCACTTCATGGCCGGCTTTGCGAAATTCATGCGCCGGAGAGGTAAATTCTGAATCTTCAAACTCGTCGGTGATCAAGACAGCAATTTTCTTGCTCATACTTCCTCCGTTGTTTTGGCTTCAGAAAGGGAGTTATGCATACTGATAACTCACCAGAACACTAAGCCTGGTCCAGCAGGCCGACATTGCAAGACAGATTCATCTGCAAAGGGGGAAACGATGCAACGTGTATTAATCACTGGTGCCACTGGTTTGGTTGGCGGGCATTTGTTGCGGTTGCTGAACAGCGACCCGCGAATTGACTCTATCGTTGCGCCCACTCGCCGCCCGTTGCAGGGGATTTCCGGCGTTACGAACCCGCACGATCCCCAGCTCAGTGATGCGCTAGCGCTGGTGACGGAACCCATCGATACGGTTTTTTGTTGCCTTGGCACAACCCGGCGTGAGGCGGGGAGCAAAGAGGCGTTTGTGCTTGCCGATTACACGCTGGTGGTGGATACCGCGATCACCGGCCTGCGCCTTGGTGCCACGCAAATGCTGGTGGTCAGTTCAATAGGGGCAAACGCGCGCTCGCCGTTTTTCTACAACCACGTGAAAGGTGAGATGGAAAATGCGTTGATGGCCCAGCAGTGGCCGTCGCTGACGATTGTCCGCCCCTCCATGCTGCTGGGTGAGCGGGAGAAAACGCGGGTGAACGAATCTTTGCTGGCACCGCTTTTCCGCCTGCTGCCGGGTAACTGGAAGTCGATTCCCGCACACGACGTTGCCCGTGCAATGCTGGCGCTGGCATTTTTGCCTGCGAGCCAGCCGACCCGGATAGTGAAATCCGCGCAGCTACGCGCGATCGCTGCCGATAGCTCATTGGCAAAATAGTTATCACGGCGTACTATTCTCGGGCTTATAAATATATCCCCGGGGAATGTTATGACTGGTCAGTCTTCACCTCAGGCGGCAACACCTGTTCAATGGTGGAAACCCGCTCTGTTCTTTCTTGTTGTTATCGTGGGTCTTTGGTACGTGAAATGGCAGCCTTATTACGGCAAAGCGTTCACTGCCGCCGAGACACACAGCATCGGTAAATCCATCCTTTCGCAGGCCGATTCCAGCCCGCTTCAGGCGGCGCTTGATTATGCCATGGTCTATTTTCTCGCAGTCTGGAAAGCGGCGGTACTCGGCGTGCTGCTCGGTTCGCTGATTCAGGTGCTTATCCCGCGCGAC
The DNA here is from genome assembly GCF_004331415.1 of Kosakonia quasisacchari. Taxonomy (GTDB): domain Bacteria; phylum Pseudomonadota; class Gammaproteobacteria; order Enterobacterales; family Enterobacteriaceae; genus Kosakonia; species Kosakonia quasisacchari. The sequence goes on along the minus strand of NZ_SJOP01000004.1, from coordinate 182,774 downwards.
TGGTTGCTGCGCACGCTGGGGCAAAAACGCTTCAGCGGCACCCTTTTCGGTACGTTGTTTTCTCTGCCTGGTATGATGTGCTCCTGCTGTGCTGCGCCAGTCGCCGCGGGGATGCGGCGTCAGCGCGTTTCCATGGGCGGTGCGCTGGCGTTCTGGATGGGCAACCCGCTACTGAACCCAGCGACGCTGGTGTTTATGGGGTTTGTGCTTGGCTGGCATTTCGCGGCAATTCGTCTGGTTGCCGGTCTGGTCACCGTGCTCGGCGTGGCAACGCTGGTACAGATGCTGGTGAAAGATAGCCCGCAACAGGCAGAGCCGGTGGAGATCACTTTGCCGGAGCAGCAGGGCAGCTTTATGGCGCGTTGGGGCAAGGCATTGTGGCAACTGTTCTGGAGCACCATTCCGGTCTATATCCTCGCGGTGCTGGTTCTCGGTGCGGCGCGCGTCTGGCTGTTCCCGCATGCGGATGGCGCGGTGGATAACACATTGCTGTGGGTGATTGCGATGGCGATTGTCGGTTGCCTGTTTGTTATCCCCACAGCGGCAGAAATTCCGATTGTGCAAACTATGATGCTGGCGGGGATGGGCATGGCGCCTGCTTTGGCGCTGCTGATTACGCTGCCAGCGGTTAGCCTGCCATCGCTCGTTATGCTGCGTAAGTCTTTCCCGGCGAAAGCCCTGTGGTTGACCGGTGGCCTGGTGGCGTTGTGCGGAGTGATGACCGGTATTATTGCGCTGCTGTAAGCCAACTAATGCGCGAAAAAAAAGCCCGGTTTTTGGACTGCACCCCAAAAGTTGGACACCCAACTGAGTAAGGTGCAGTTTTTTATGGCAAAGCCAAAATATTCCCTCGAAACCAGATTAGCTGTAGTTAATCACTACCTCGCCGGAAAAGATGGAGCACACCGTACCGCTGAACGTTTTGGTGTTGAAAGAACATCAGTGCGACGCCGGGTAAGAGCCTGGCAACTCCACGGTCTTGATGGTATTACCTGGAAAAATGACCGCCATTCTCCGGCGTTCCGGATGACTGTTGTCCGGACTGCTCTCGATGAAGAACTTTCAATGCGTGAGGCTGCTGCACGGTTTAATATCTCAAATGAAACCGTTGTCCGTCACTGGCTGAATGTCTACAAAGACGCAGGTGAGAAAGGACTTCTGGGCATAAAACCTGGCCGGAGCAGGGATATGACAAAACCCAAAAAAACACCTCCACTTACTGATGCTGCACTGGAAAAGTTATCTCCCGAAGAGCTGCGGGCTGAACTCCGTTACCTGCGGGCAGAGAATGCTTACTTAAAAAAGCTGAAGGCCTTAGTTCAAAGCGAGAAAAACGGCAGAAAGCCGCAATAATCAGCGAGCTAAGGCACAGACACGCGCTCAGTGACCTTCTGCGTGCAGCCGGGATGTCCCGCAGCACGTGGTATCACAATCTGAATGCGCTGAAGCGAGTGGACAGGCATGCCGGGCTGAAAGACAAAATCAGAGAGATATACCACTGGCACAAAGGGCGTTATGGTTACCGCAGGATCACACTCTCACTGAGAAAACAGGGGCTGCTGGTAAACCATAAAACAGTGCAGCGGCTGATGGGAGAGCTGTCGCTCCGGTCTCTGATAAGGGTGAAGAAATATCGTGCCTGGAAAGGGGAAACGGGCAAGGCAGCGCCCAATATCCTGAGCCGGAACTTCGGTGCCTCGAAAGCCAATGAAAAATGGGTTACGGATGTAACAGAGTTCCCGGTACAGGGTAAAAAGCTGTACCTGTCACCGGTTCTCGATCTGTTTAACCGGGAAATCATCTCATACAGCCTGTCAGAAAAGCCGGTGATGGCGATGGTAAATACCATGCTGAGCAAAGCCTTCTCAAAGCTGAGCCCGGAAGATGCGCCCCTTCTGCACTCGGATCAGGGCTGGCAGTATCGGATGGCAGGCTATCAGGCAAAGTTAAAGGCGCGGGGCATGACACAAAGTATGTCGCGCAAAGGAAACTGCCTGGATAATGCAGTGATGGAGAACTTCTTCGGTACGCTGAAATCGGAGTGTTTTTATCTGAGCAGGTGGGACAGTGTCAACGAACTGAGAAAGGCGATAGAGGAATACATCTGTTACTACAACAACAAGCGGATAAGCCTGAAATTAAAAGGCCTGAGTCCGGTAGAGTACCGAACCCAGGCCCTGAAAGCCGCTTAACATGAACTGTCCAACTTTATGGGGTCAGTCCATTTACCGGGCTTTTTCATGATAGCGAGTTTATTTAAGCAGGGTAAAGGCGGTGGTCACGTGTTTCACTCCGCTGACGCGGCTGGCGATATCCGCGGCGGCCCGACCTTCACGCTCGGTAACCAGCCCCATCAGGAACACTTCACCGTTTTCCGTTGTCACTTTCACGTTTGACGATTTCACCTGGTCACTGCTCAGCAACTGCGAGCGAACTTTGGTCGTTATCCAGGTATCGGAAGAGGCTGTACCCAGACCAATCGGCTGACCCTGGCGGATCTCGTTAAAGACTTCGGTTGTCCCCTCCACACCAACGGCAATCTGTTTTGCCCGCGAAGAGAGATCGGTATTCGGTGCCTGGCCGGTCAGCAGCACTTTCCCCTGGTAGGCGGTGACGTTAACACGCGCTTCTTTCTTAATTTGTTCATCTTTCGACAGCGCGCTATTCACGCGCAGCTCCAGCGTGCTGTCATCCACCTGGGTGCCAACGGTTCGCGGATCCGTTGCGGCTTTTGTGCCTACGGCTGCGGAACCTACCACCACTGCGCCAACACAACCCTGTAACAGCAGCGCGGAAATAAGGACTGCGAGGGGCGTAAATGCCTTCATGTGTACTCCTTAATCATCCTGGTGAGGAAAAAGCGTGTTATCAATCAGATCGCATAAGCAATTTACCGTCAGCATGTGCATTTCCTGGATGCGCGCGCTGCGGTGGGAAGGAATACGAATTTCGACATCCTGCGGCCCCAGCAGACCCGCCAGCTCGCCACCGTCGTAGCCCGTCAACGCAATGATCGACATATCGCGTGTCACCGCCGCTTCGACGGCTTTAACGATATCGCGACTGTTACCACGCGTTGAAATGGCCAACAGAATATCGCCGGTATGGCCGAGCGCCCGAACCTGCTTGGCATAAATTTCATCATGCAGACGGTCATTTGCTATCGCGGTTAAGACCACATTATCGGTATTAAGTGCAATGGCAGGTAAACTAGGACGTTCTGTTTCAAAACGGTTGATCATGCTGGCAGCAAAATGCTGTGCGTTGGCAGCAGATGTGCCGTTGCCACAACAGAGGATTTTGTTGCCATTCAGCAGGGAGTGAACCATCGTCATGGCTGCTCGGGAAATGGCATCAGGTAGCGCTTCCGCCGCCGCAATTTGGGTTTGAATGCTTTCCGTAAAGCAGACTTTAATTCGTTCGAGCACGGTAATCCCTATCATTCAGCAATCATGAGTGGTCATTAAAAGCGTTAGGTATCCACTCAACATCATTTTCGGTGAAGGCTACCACATCAAACCGGCAATCCACAGTGTCAAAACTCCCATTGTGCCGGGCCAGCCATAATTGCGCGGTATGCAGCAGTTTGGCTTGCTTGGCGCGGGTGACGCTGCTTGCCGCACCGCCAAAACGCGCCGACTTTCGATAGCGCACTTCAATAAACACGGTGGTCTTGCCGTGTCGCATTATCAGGTCGATTTCACCGCCGCGCTCGTGCACATTGGCGGCGATAAAGCGCAGTCCTTTGCTTTCAAGCAGGCGACGCGCTTTCGCTTCCCACACGTCGCCGGTCTGCTTACGGCTTAATTCGCCGGGGCGATTTGCCCCTGTTGGTATTTGAGCCATGACAACTTCCTGTTGATCACGCAGTCTTGTGTAGCCGTTAAATCGCCGGTATTGCCGTTCAGTTCAAAACCCGGCACCTGACGCATTTGCGAGAAGTTATTCGCCAGCGACCAGGCATCCGCGCCCATCGCGTACAGACGTGCCAGCGAATAGTCGTTATTCACGCTTTTCAGCGCTTGCTGCATCAGCGACGGGTTTGCCCCGGCAAGCATAGGGATTTCGTTGAATTGCAGACCTTCCATTTCAAGGCGGAAATCCGGGCCTGCACCGCCCTGCGCGCTGCGTGAGCTGGCGTACAGCATCACGCCACTCTGGCTGCCGGTCCGCAGAGTAATCATCGGTTTAATCAACGCGATTTCATCCTGCGTAGCGACGATATACACCGCGTCTACGCTGCCGCTACCGCTAATTTGTGCATCGGTCGGCGGAGCCGGAATATTCAGACCGCCAACCGTCACGCCTGGCTGCTGGGGCAGACTGGAGGCGACCGGGCTACCGGTCAGGGCGATGCCAGAGCGACCGTTCAGCCCCATACGCAGTTCAGCGGTGGAGCCAAATTTCTGTGCCAGCACAACGCCGCCGCCCAGTTTTTTCCACTCATCGGCAAACGCGGTACTGACGCGTTCACCCAACGCGCTGCGTGGCACCAGCAGCAGCGGCGCGTGTCGGCCCTGCTCAAAAATATGGCGTGCGGCGTCGTGAGCTTCATCCTCTGGCGAGAGGGCGAAGTAACAAATGTTGGCGCGGTTTTCGACATGCTCCGGCTGGTTGAGCGCCAGTACGTTCAGCGACGTGTTGCTGCGCATCAGCTCTTCAACGTTGTTTTTCAACAGCGGGCCTACCACGATGCTGGCGCCGTCCTGCTGAACCTGGTTGAGGATCTGATCCATCGGCTGCGCGCTGGTATCGTAAACTTTCAGCTCAGCACCGGGGTTCGCTGGCGTGCCTGTCACGGCAGGTGCAGCGACCGGTTGCGTCGCATTGGCGTCGGTCGGCTGAGTGGGTGTTGTGGCTGCCGGATCCGGCTGAGCAGTGGCGGCAGAATCCGTTGCTGCTGCGTCACTTTGCGCTGCGCTATCCGGCGCTTGCGCTTGTTGTGCATCCGGTGCAGCCGCATTTTGCTGCGCCGGAGCATTGGTCAGGTCATTCACGTTAGCGTCTGCTGGGCTGACAACGGCTGCGGTGGCAGCCTGCGCAACTTGCTGTGGAACCGCCGGGCCGGAAACCGGAGCAATGCCGTTTTTCGCCGCTTCAAAACCTTGCTGGATAGCGCGGCTAAACACCGACGCCTGACCATTTAGCGGTAACAGCAGCGCGATTTTGTTGGTTGCCGCCGGTTTAAAGTTTTGCATGTTCGACAACTGCGTAGGCAGCATTTTCGCCGCCGGGTTTTGCGGGTAGCGCGTTTGCCAGTCGGTAATGCCTGCTTTCAGCATATTGGGGTCGTTGCGGTTATCGAACCACATACGTTGCAGGTCGAGCCAGCCTTGCAGCGTCACTTCATCGGCGTTGATCACCAGCGCTCTGGCTTGATCTTGCGTCATGGAGGCCAGCGCTTGCCAGGTAGCGTCGATATTTTTCTGCTTCTCTTCCGGTTTGCTCAACAGCGGTTGCTGGGCAATGAGCGCGCGCAGCAGCGTCAGAGAAGGCTTGCCTTGCGAGGCGGAAATGCCAATTTGCCAGTAACGCGCTTGCTGGTTTTGCTCAAGATCGGCGGGATCGAGTTCGTTGAGTAGCGCTTTCGCACCGGCAAAATCCTTCTGCGCCAGTTTCATTTCGGCAGCGAGCAACGTGCGTTCTTTGCGCTGGTTATCGCTCAGATCCTGCGGCAACTGGGCAAACAGTTCGCCGGCCTGCTGGGTTTTTCCCTCTTTCAGCAGTGCACGAATGGCGAGTAATTGCCAGTTGGTCTTGCTATCATCTGTGCTTTGCTGCATCTGCTGCAGGTAATAGCCAGAATCGGCCTGGGCTTCGCCCTGCATATGCGAGGCGCTTTGGTCTGTCGATTGCGTGCCGCAGCCTGCAAACAGCAGGGCGGCGAGCACCACAGGCAGGCAGCGCGTGGCTTTCGAACGTAGAAATCTTGACGGTAGCATACTGTATCCAGTGATAATTTTTACGCAATGCTCAATATTAAATCGGCAATACGGATGAAACAATGAAACAACACGAATCGGCGGAGAATTCTCAAGGTCAGCTCTATATTGTACCTACTCCTATCGGGAATTTGGCTGATATTACGCAGCGCGCGCTTAACGTGTTACAAGCCGTTGATTTAATTGCCGCTGAAGACACCCGCCACACCGGTTTACTGCTCCAGCACTTCGCCATTAATGCCCGTTTGTTTGCGCTTCACGACCATAATGAGCAGCAAAAAGCCGAAACGCTGGTGGCGAAGCTGAAAGAGGGGCAGAACATTGCGCTGGTCTCCGACGCCGGAACGCCGCTGATTAATGATCCGGGCTACCACCTGGTGCGCACCTGCCGCGAGGCTGGTATCCGCGTGGTGCCGCTGCCTGGCCCGTGCGCCGCCATTGCCGCGTTAAGCGCCGCCGGGCTGCCGTCGGATCGTTTCTGTTACGAAGGTTTTCTGCCCGCCAAATCGAAAGGGCGTCGCGATACGCTCAAAGCGCTGGAAACCGAAAGCCGTACGCTGATTTTCTATGAATCTACTCACCGCCTGCTGGAAAGCCTGGAAGATATGGTCGCCGTGTGGGGGGAATCTCGCTATGTGGTACTGGCACGCGAGCTGACCAAAACCTGGGAAACTATCCAGGGCGCGCCGGTGGGCGAGCTGCTGGCATGGGTAAAAGAGGATGAGAACCGCCGTAAAGGCGAGATGGTGCTGATCGTCGAAGGGCATAAGGCGCAGGAAGATGAGTTGCCCGCCGACGCAATACGCACATTGGCGCTGCTGCAAGCCGAACTGCCGCTGAAAAAAGCGGCCGCGCTGGCGGCGGAAATCCACGGCGTGAAGAAAAATGCGCTGTATAAGTACGCGCTGGATCAGCAAGAGTAAGCCGCATGATGACCGGGGCGCAGTCGTGATGCGCCCCGGCTCTGTCAGAGAATACCCAACGCTGAGGCAATAATGGACAGCACAAATGTCACCGCAATCAGCACCACCGGGTGAGTCTTTTTCGCACGCAGCAGGTAATACATCAGCAGCGTATACCCCATTGGCAAAATGTTTGGGAACACCTTGTCAAAAAAGTCTTTTTGTAGCGCGACGCTGTGTGTTTCATCAATGGGGAAGGTGGTGACCACATTGATATGCACATACGAGGCAATTAGACCGCCGATAACTGTAATCCCCAGAATTGTCGCCGATCTTGCGATCATTTGTGAGTTTTCACGAACTTTATCAATCGCTTTAACGCCCACAGAATAACCGACGTGTGTCCAGCCGACGCGCAAAAAGAAAATCGCCAGGTAGACCGCGAAGAAAAGTATCGGGCCAAGCAGGTTGCCCTGGCTGGCAAAAGAGGAGCAGATACCCGCCATAATCGGTAACAGCGTAAACCAGAAAATGGCATCACCAATCCCCGCAATAGGGCCAAACAGCGCAACTTTTAACCCCTTAATGGTGCTGCGGTTTTCCCCTTTCTCTTCCATTGAGATAAGCAGCCCCATCAAAAAACCAACCAGGTTGGGGTGGGTATTAATAAATTCCAGATGGTCTTTCATTGCCGCGCTTAAGCCGTCTTTATCATCCTTATAAATCTTTTTCAGCAGCGGCAGCATCGCCCAGGTAAAACCGCCAGCCTGCATCCTTTCATAGTTAAAACTGGCTTGCAGCACGGACGAACGGAAACCTAACCGAGTTATATCTTTCTTACTGATTTCAGATGCCATTGCTGTAATCCTCTTTATCGCTGGGGTTGCCTTCTACCTGCGGCTGAGACGGGTTTTTCGCCCGCGCGTTGAAGAATTCATAGACTGCGAAACCGGCACCTAAAACGGCAACCGGCAGCAGGTTGCTGACCTGGATATAACAGACGAATAGGAAGCCAGCGATCAGGTAGGGAATGTATTGCGCTTTGAACATGACGCGTAAGAGCAAGCCGAAACCGACCGCTGGCAAAATGCCGCCCGCCACTTCAAAGCCGTGGGTCAGCCAGCCAGGCATTGCCTTCACCAGCGCCTGCATTGCGCCCTGTGCCATGTAGGTGCACAGAAACGCGATAATGGCGTATGAACAGGCGACAATCAGCGTGGTGAGCCAGTTAAGGCGCGCAAAAGCCCGGGTATCGCCCGTGCTGGCGTAGTTATCCGCCTTCGACATAAATAACGAGAAGGCGGAGTAGAAGAACAGAATGATGTACTGCATTAACAGGCTAAACGGCAGCCCAAGGCCGATTGCCGTTTTAGCGTCGACACCCGTGGACCACGCGATAACCGTCGTCATCACGCCCGCCATAATCGGGTTTGGCGGTTGTACACCGCCCGCCGGGGTTAAGCCTGCAAAGGCGAGTTCGGTTAAGCCGCCGGTAATTAACCCGATATGAATGTCCCCAAGGATTGCGCCTGTCAGGGTACAAACAATGATCGGTCTGAACAGGAATAATGCTTCCAGCCAGAAATCAATACCGAGGATAAAAACCAGAGCTGCCAGGGATAATCCCTGTATTAGCGTTATTTCATGCATTTTTCAGCCTCATCAGAGAGCGTTGCTTAGCATCGTTTACCGACAGAAAAACTCAGTCGGGAATATAGGTTTTTGAATCGCCGGGAACATCCTGAATGAAAATATGGGCCCCGTGATGTTTGATAAAACGCAGATCGTCCAGGTCCTGTTCATTGACATAGACTTTGCTGCTTATCTGCTTTTTCCCCGCAGAAAAATGCATATTGCCGACGTTGACGTCGCCAAGTTTCACGCCACCTTCAATCAGTTTTCGTACCGTTTCTGGCGTGCGGCAGATGAGGAAAATTTTTTGATGAGGCGCAGCCTTATCGAGAATATTTATTGTTTTTTCCAGCGAAAAGAAGCGGATACCAAAGCCATAGGTTTCTGCTGTTATGCCCATCAGTTTTTGCTGCAAGGTGTCTTTTGCGACGTCATCGTCTACGACGACAAGCAAATTGGCACCGATAGCCGACGTCCAGGTAACGCCCACCTGCCCATGGACGAGACGGTTATCGATGCGTGTTAGTAAAATATTCGGTGAGCTCATCTTATTGTCCTGTCATTAATTAATACGGATATGTTCCTTTTTAATATTTATTCCAGTAATGCTTTCAACCAGTAACGACGTAAAGGCAGCATCAGTGCGCCCAAAATAATTTCTTATTTCTCCAGTCTGTCGGCAGAACCGCAGACCGTTACCTTACTTCTCACAACGTCTTTCATCGCATCCATACCGACCCGCATGTAGTAGCGCGGATCGTTACCATCAGGGTTTTCGTCAAACCACTTTCTCACCGCCGCAGCGAATGCAATTTTCAGCTCCGTCGCGACGTTGACCTTACATATGCCTAATTCAATCGCCCGACGGACAAATTCGTCAGGAACATCACTGGCACCGTGCAGCACCAGAGGAATATCCACCACGTTACGGATGGCGGCAAGGCGCTGAAAGTCGAGTTTCGGCGGTTTCGTATACAGGCCGTGCGCCGTACCAATCGCGACGGCGAGGCTGTCAACGCCGGTTAATTCGATGAAACGTTGGGCATCCTGCGGTGACGTCAGAAAGGTACTTTCTTCGTCAACGTTCATGTCGTCTTCCATGCCACCAAGACGCCCCAGTTCTGCTTCGACGCTGCAATCCTGGCTATGACAGAAATCGACCACGGATTTAACCAGTCGCACATTTTCGTCGAAAGGGAGATGGCTGCCGTCAATCATGGCACTGCGCACGCCGATATTGACCTTCCGGCGGATATCATCCAGCGATTCGTGATGGTCCAGATGGAGCGCCACAGGCATGTGATAACTGGCAGAGTAGGCGTCGCACAGCGCGTAGATCTCTTCTATGGCGATGTGTTTATAAGTGCCAGGGGTGCCGGCAAGGATCACCGGTGAACGCATCTCCTGGCAAACTTCAAGAATGGCCTGAATAGTCTCTGCATTATGGATATTGAACGCCGGGATGGCGTAGCCTTTCGCCTGCGCGTCCTGCAAAAGATATTTGGTCGAGATAATGCTCATTATGCCTCCTGCCACGGATGAATGACGACACCTTGCACCACCCGGTTAACCGTTCCGCTCTGGGACGGGGTATCCGGGGCGATCCCGGCTTTTATCGATTGAGTGAGGGCAAATACCTGCGCGTACATCAGGAAACAAAATGCCTGCTCGACATCCAGAAATTCGCGGGCGGGGGGCAGCGTAATATGTGTTTCGGCTGTGATAGCGGGCTCTTCCGCTGCACTGATCGAGACAATACGCAGTGCCTGGTTTTCACGGTGAAGCTCTGCCAACAGATCGCGATCGTACAGGCGCGTGTAAGGGTGGCTCGACATAAACACGACAACCAGCGTTTCGTTATCAATCAGCGATTTAGGGCCATGGCGAAAGCCAGTAGGGGAATCGTAAAAGGCGACCAGTTTGCCGGCGGTTAATTCCAGTACTTTGAGCGCCGATTCTCTCGCTACGCCCTGCAACCCGCCGCTACCGAGATAGACGATGCGTTTGAAGGGGAAATCCCCGAATACGCCAGCGGAGAAATCCCCGAGCGAGTGGATGATTTGCTGGCAGCGTGCGGCAATATCACGAAAACGCGCTGTGCTAATGACATCGGGCGCGAAGAGGGCAAGGCAGCTTGCCATCATGGTGGTGATGCTGCTGGTCATGGCGAAGCCGCGATCGTGCGTTTCGGCAGGCATCAACAGAGCCTTGCCGTGGCTGCTGGTTTCAGCATTCTGGTATAACGCACCGGCTTCGTTGCAGGTGATAGCGAGGTGATAACACTGCGTGACGAGCTGGTCTGCCAGCTTAACGGCCGCGACGCTTTCCGGGCTGTTGCCAGAGCGCCCGAAGGACACCAGCAGCGTCGGCTGCGTTTCCTGAAGGTAGTCCGTGGGGTTGGTGACCAGGTCGGTGGTTGGTACTGCGGTAATATTTTTCCCGGTGTGGCGCGCAAGCCAGGGGCCAATAATGTCGCCAATAAAGGCGGAAGTCCCTGCGCCAGTAAGAATAATTTTAAGATTTTGTATTGATAAAACGGGCTGCAAAAACGCATCAATCTCATCGCGCTGGCGATCGATATTTTCAAGCGAGGCAATCCAGCACGCCGGTTGTTGACGAATTTCTTGTTCGGTCCAGGTTGACGTAGTTGTTCGCCCGGAAAGCATTTCACTCATAGTGTATTCCTTAGTCATGCACGGTCACGAAAGTGAGCAGGAAAGAAACCTTTCATTTCGTTTCATTGAATATATCTCTCGTTAAATGAAACGTAACGAAAGTTAAATGAAAGATCAATGCGAAAATAGCGATAAATCGAAAATTGTGATCGTTAATGCAAAGGAAGTGAAATTTAAATGGACAAAAGAAAGGATGCTGAAAAGTGAAAGTGAAAGTGAAAGTGAAAGTGAAAGTGAAAGCGAAAACGAAAACGAAAGAAAAGACATGGCGTGATAAGCGCGCCATGCCCAAATAACAGACAGGGAAAAGGACTACAAAGGGGGGAGCTGGGTTATTGCCTTAACCGTGATCTCATCTGTCAGATCCCTTCTTCAATCTGTTGTTCGTCGCGGCAACGCCCCAGTTCATCGGCAAGGCTTGTCAGGCCACGATGACCGCACTCAAGCGCTTGTGTGCGAAACGCTTCACAGCTTAATTCATCCCGTTCAAGCGCCATTTCCAGCAGCAGTTGCAGGTTGGTGCCGGTAATGACTTCACGGTTCGGCTGCTGCATCGCCAGAGTGGACGCGACACGAAATGGCGTGCCGCCCAGAAGATCGGTGAGAAACACCACTCCCTCATTGCCACTTAGCGTGTTGACCGCCTCTTCCAGTTGCTCTGTCAGCAAGGCGGTCGTTGAGGTTTCTGGAAAATCGATAGCGATAAATTGCGACTGCTCACCCAGAATTTGCGTCATTGCCCTTGCCATTCCACTGGCGAAACCACCGTGTCCACAAAGAATAATTCCCAGCATCGTGACTCCTTAATTCAGAGAAAGTGTGCAAATTTACCGACAATAGCCAGCGCGACAGACTGTAACAAGCTGATTTCCATAAAAGCGCCTCAACGTAGTGTGAAGATATGCAGCGCGGCTCTGTCGGTACACCTTGTACCAGCCACTCCACGCCGTTGGCTTTCAACGCATTGAACGCTGTAATGTCGCAGGCGTCGACAGAGACTGTTTTGGCGATCTGCTTTTTGCCGCGACCAGAAGCGCACGGCGATCCCTTCCGCCAGCACCATTACTATCAAATTTTGTTGTACGGGATCGTTGGCAACCTCATCGTTGGGCTCCAATACCCGTTTAGCCCCGGCAAATCCCACCCACAGCCCCCCGACCTCGCCGTGGATTAAGCGTTTATTAATACGGCTTAACACGATGTTTGCCATAGTATTTTCCTGTTAATTGTTATCAGACGAAACGCCCTGACAGGCGGCGTGGTACTGACGCAGCACGTCCTGGATGTGATCAATAATCAGCGCGTTGGGCGTTGCGCTCAGCCTGTGCTCACGCACTCTGGCGTACTGGAGCGGCAGGTACTGGCTGATGAGCGGAAGTGGAATGGTCTGGTCGGCCAGGTTACGTACCAGCCGCGCGTAAGATTCATCAATCTGGCTATCCGGCCAGTAGTAACGCACGCGGTCTGAATAGCTAAAATCTCGCGCCAGGCGGCGGGCATGGTTGTCACCGTGATAGTGGCTTTGCCAGTACTCAGGACGGTCGAGCATGACATTTTCCAGCACGTGGCGAAGATCGGAACAGGCGCGGGCGGGAAGCAGTTCCTCTTCGATAGCCGCCAGGGCGAACAGCGCCTCGCGCAGAGCGAAAGTGAGCGCCGGGCCGACTTTCAAAATAGCAAAGTGATCGTGAACCAACTGACGCAGTGCCTGAGGCGTCTGGTAATCCGTGGAGTGGGCTTCAAACACCAGTGTCGGCTGATCTTCCACCATTTTGCTTAGGGCGCTGGCTTTATGTGGCTGGTAATCCACGACATGGCTGTTATCGAATTCAACGCCAGGCTGGACCACCAGTGCGATGATGCGTGGCCAGATGTTGCTTAGCCCCTGGCGTTCAAATGCGATGCGATGCGCCTGTAACGTGGCGCGCGCGGCATCGGGTGAGGTCACGGCAAGCTCGGTCAGCGTTTCGTGGGCACCACCAGGGACGGGAACTTCAGTGCCGATGACGTAAACCAAATCGCTTTCGCCCGATTGTTCGATACAGGCCGCTTCGGCCACCTGTGCCAGTCTTGCGGCGCGTGACGCTACGATCTCATCGGTAAGCGGCGTGGGATCGTCAGCGCATGACATGCTGCAATCGAGATGGATTTTTTTGAAACCCGCCGTGACGTAATGCGTAATCAGCTCTTCAGCATGCGACATGGCGTCGGATGCGGGTAAGGTTTGCCAGCGATTCGGGCCAAGATGATCGCCCCCCAAAATCAACTGCGCGCGTGGGAAGTTCAGCTTATCGGCAAGCTGGCAAACGAAAGCGTGAAACTGCGCCGGTGTCATGCCGGTGTAGCCGCCAAATTGATCGACCTGATTGGATGTCGCCTCGATGAGTAAGGGGTGGTGATGAGCGGCGGCAAATCGGATGGCGGCTTCAAGCACCAGCGGATGGGCAGAACAAACGGCGTAGATCCCTTTCTTGTCGCCCTCTTTGTGGTGCTTTATCAGCGCGGTAAGATGTTTCACTTTCCTCTCCTTCTTAGCGTTTACAGGTTTTATTCTTTCGTTTTATTTCCTTTTATCCTGATGGATGTTCCATTAAAAATAAAATGAAAGATAATGCTTTTCCGATCTGTTTCACAAAACAAACATAATGAAAGATTCTTGCCGATGCTTTCCGCGAGCAGCTTTCCATTTCACGCTTGCATTCCTTATGAAGTCAGGTTTAATAAGTAAATCGAAATGAAACGAAAGTTCAGATAAAGGATTTCTTATGGCCAGCACCAGTTCCTCACCCGAAAAGCGCACCATCGGTACGAGCGAAAGGCGTGAGCAGATTATCCAGCGGCTACGGCAGCAAGGAAGCGTCCAGGTTAATGATTTATCTACTCTTTTTGGTGTGTCTACCGTCACAATCCGCAACGATCTCGCTTTCCTGGAAAAACAAGGAATTGCCGTGCGCGCCTATGGCGGGGCACTGATCTGTGACGGTAACGCACCGGCAACCGAGCCTTCTGTTGAAGATAAAAGCGCATTAAATACCGGGTTGAAGCGGGGGATTGCGCTTGCGGCGGCTGACATGATAAAGCCAGGGCATCGCGTTATTCTCGACTCGGGAACCACGACGTATGAAATTGCGCGCATGATGAAGCAACATCAGGATGTCATTGTGATGACGAATGGGATGAACGTCGCGAATGCATTGCTCGATGCTGAAGGGGTTGAGTTGCTGATGACAGGCGGACACCTGCGCCGTCAGTCGCAGTCTTTCTATGGCGATCAGGCGGAGCAATCATTACAGAATTACCATTTCGACATCCTTTTTCTTGGCGTCGACGCTATCGATCTTGAACGCGGCGTCAGCACACATAACGAAGATGAGGCGCGACTGAACCGACGGATGTGCGAAGTCGCAGAGCGCATTATTGTGGTAACTGATTCCAGTAAGTTTAACCGTTTGAGTTTGCACAAAATTATCGATACGCAACGCATTGATATGATCATTACGGATGAAGGCATTCCGGTGGAAAGCCTGCATGGTTTGCAGAAAAGCGGTATCGACGTGCTGCTGGTGAAATAATAAAAAAAAGCATGGCCGGAGCCATGCTTAAGGTTGAGGTTTACTGCTTTCTTATAAAAATCAGGTCACCGGAGCCGGGTTAAACACCGCCAGTTGGTTATGCAAGCCCCATTGGTCCGAGAAGGTTTTCTTACGGCCGCTGGCGACATCCAGGATGAAGTGGAACAGTTTCCAGCCCACATCCTCAATCGTCTCTTCGCCCGTGGCGATCGTCCCGGCGTTGATATCCATTAAGTCATACCAGCGGTTCGCCAGTTCGGTACGCGTCGCCATTTTAATCACCGGTACCGCGACCAGGCCGTAAGGCGTACCGCGACCGGTGGTGAAGACTTGTAAGGTGATCCCGGAAGAGACTTGTTGAGTACCACACACGAAGTCGCTCGCGGGGGTTGCGGCGTAAATCAGGCCGCGTTTGGTCGGACGCTGACCAGGAGAGAGCACTTCAGAAATGGCGCTCTTACCGGATTTCGCGATGGATCCCAGCGCTTTCTCGACCACGTTCGCCAGCCCGCCTTTTTTATTCCCCGGAGAAGGGTTGGCGCTGCGGTCGGTCTTGCCCATATCGAGATAGTTATCGTACCAGGCCATCTCTTCCAGTAGGCGTTTGCCCACTTCTTCGTTAATGGCGCGCGGCGTCAATAAGTGGATCGCGTCGCGCACTTCGGTCACTTCGGAGAACATCACTGTGCCGCCGCAGCGAATAATCAGGTCTGACGCAAAGCCAACCGCCGGGTTAGCGGTGACGCCGGAAAACGCATCACTGCCGCCGCACTGCATGCCGACAACCAGTTCAGACGCCGGGCAGGTTTCGCGTTTGCGCTGATTCAGTTTCACCAGGTGGCCTTCAGCCACCTGCAGAATGTCGTCCACCATCGAGCGAAAACCCACGTGGTGCTCATCCTGCAAACGCACAATGCTGGCGCTGTCGACCGGAATGGCCTGCACATCTTCGGTGCCTTGCAGCAGACGTTCCGGCTGTAATTTTTCACAACCGAGACCAATCACCATGACTTCACCGCCAAAGTTCGGGTTCAGCGCGAGGTTGTGAATGGTACGAATCGGGATCACCGCAGCCGGCGCGTTAATCGCCACGCCGCAGCCATAGAGATGGTTCAGACCGACGACGCCGTCCACATTCGGGTATTTCGGCAGCAGATCGCGTTCGATAATCTTCACGACATAATCGACAACGCCCGCCACGCAATGCACGCTGGTGGTGATGCCCAGCAGGTTCTTGGTGCCGACGCTGCCGTCCGCATTGCGGTAGCCTTCAAAGGTGTAACCTTCCAGCGGCGGCAGCGGCTCAGGGACTTTGGTCGCCAGCGGCAGCGTATTCAGCGGCGGCGCTTTTGGCAGCTCAACGGTGGATTCATCAATCCAGCTACCGCGTGCAATGTCGCGCACAGCGTAACCAATCACTTCGCCGTAACGTACGATTTCACCGTGATGGGGAATATCGACCAGCGCAACTTTATGGCCTTGCGGGATATGTTCAATAAGCTCAAGTCCATCCGGAAAACGGGTTCCCGCTTTTAAGCCATTGTCATTAACGATGATCGCGACATTATCCGTGTCGTGTACCTTAATATAAAACGCCCCTGGCGGTTGCTGTCTAATTTCAATGTCGGACATTGTTAAGTAATCTCCAGCTAACTGTACGATGCATTACTCAATAAAAAGAGGAACCATTCTTTATTCTGTAATTAATATCAGAAATAAAAATCTCATTTGCTGAAATAAGAATGTCAGGAGTTTAAATAATAAAATGTGATCTGCATCACTTATTATTGTGATCTCCCGTCTGGCGGGGCTGTCTAATGCAAGATCTGTGCATTAGCGCCCAGGCGTATGTGCATATGCTCAAATTATTCTTTTTGTTAAAGGTTAAAATTGAGCAACCCTCTAGTGTGTGACATCATGGCGCTGATTATACTGAGGGCTAATAAAAACTAAGTGCCAATTATCTGATATTAGTTTCGAGTGCTTAAATAAAATCAGATAAGAAACATCAAAATAATTATATTCTAAAGTTAGCGGTGCTCGAGGAAATTAAAATGACTGTTGAACATGCCGTTGAAACAAAACGGGGCTTACCCACCCGTTATTTAATTTTGCTGATTATATTTATTGTTACTGCTGTGAACTATGCAGACCGCGCTACGCTGTCCATTGCCGGGACAGAGGTTGCGAAAGAGCTGCAACTTGATTCTCTCTCGATGGGTTACATCTTTTCGGCATTTGGTTGGGCTTACCTGCTGATGCAAATTCCTGGCGGCTGGCTGCTTGACCGCTTCGGCTCGAAAAAAGTCTACACCTACAGCCTGTTTTTCTGGTCACTCTTCACCTTCCTGCAAGGTTTTGTCGATGTTTTCCCGATCGCCTGGGCCGGGATTTCGATGTTTTTCATGCGCTTTATGCTCGGTTTCTCGGAAGCCCCTTCATTTCCGGCAAACGCCCGTATCGTTGCGGCCTGGTTCCCGGCAAAAGAGCGCGGTACGGCCTCGGCGATTTTTAACTCCGCGCAATACTTCTCACTGGCGCTGTTCTCGCCGCTACTGGGCTGGCTGACCTTTTCCTGGGGCTGGGAACATGTGTTTACCGTGATGGGCGTGATCGGTTTTGTGCTGACCTTCGCCTGGGTGAAATTTGTCCACAACCCAACTGACCATCCTCGTATGTCCCGCGAAGAGCTGGAGTACATCGAGAAAAATGGCGCGGTCGTGGATATGGACCACAAAAAAACGGACGACAGTAAAAACGCCGGTCCTAAAATGGATTACATCAAGCAACTGCTGTGCAACCGCATGATGCTTGGCGTGTTTTTTGGTCAGTACTTTCTGAATACCATTACCTGGTTCTTCCTGACCTGGTTCCCGATTTATCTGGTCCAGGAAAAAGGCATGTCGATCCTGAAAGTCGGCTTTGTCGCCTCCATTCCGGCGCTGTGTGGTTTTGCCGGTGGCGTGCTGGGCGGATTTTTCTCTGATTACCTGATTAAGCGCGGTTCCTCGCTGACCGTGGCGCGTAAATTCCCTATCGTGGTTGGGATGTTACTGGCTTCAAGCATCATTCTGTGTAACTACACCGATAACACCGTGCTGGTTATCGCCCTGATGGCGCTGGCGTTCTTCGGTAAAGGCTTTGGCGCATTGGGTTGGCCGGTTATTTCCGATGTCGCGCCGAAGGAGATTGTGGGTCTGTGTGGTGGCGTATTCAACGTATTCGGTAACGTGGCTTCTATCGTGACGCCGCTGGTCATCGGATACATGGTTAAAGAGTTGCATTCTTTCAACGGTGCGTTGGTGTTCGTAGGCTGTTCAGCGCTGATGATGATGGTCTGCTATCTGTTCGTGGTTGGCGACATCAAACGTATGGAACTGAAGAAATAAGCAACAACTCATCATTAAGGTACAAAAGATGAATAACGATATCTTCCCAAACAAATTCAAGGCCGCGCTGGCGGCTCAACAGATTCAAATCGGTTGTTGGTCTGCGCTGGGTAGTTATATCAGCACTGAAGTTCTGGGCCTGGCAGGCTTTGACTGGCTGCTGCTGGACGGCGAACACGCCCCTAACGACGTGCTCACTTTTGTACCGCAATTAATGGCATTAAAAGGCAGCGTCAGTGCGCCAGTGGTGCGTGTACCGACCAACGATCCGGTAGTCATCAAACGCCTGCTGGACATCGGTTTCTATAACTTCCTGATCCCGTTTGTCGAAACCGAAGACGAAGCGGTGAACGCCGTGGCGGCGACTCGCTACCCGCCAGAAGGTATACGCGGTGTTTCGGTTTCGCACCGTGCCAATATGTTTGGCACCGTGCCGGATTACTTCCGTCAGTCCAACGCCAACATCACGATTCTGGTGCAGATCGAAAGCCAGTCGGGCGTGGATAACCTCGATGCCATTCTGGCGACCGACGGCGTAGACGGTGTGTTTGTTGGTCCAAGCGATCTGGCGGCTACGCTGGGTTACATCGGTAATGCGGCGCATCCGGAAGTACAGCGCACCATTCAACACATTTTTGCTCGCGCCAAAGCGCACAACAAACCGAGCGGTATTTTGGCGCCGGTTGAAGCCGATGCACGCCGCTACCTCGAATGGGGCGCGACCGTGGTGGCCGTTGGTAGCGACCTTGGCGTGTTCCGCTCAGCCACGCAGAAGCTGGCCGACACCTTTAAGAAATAATCAAACCACCATTAAAGAGAGAGACGCAATTATGACGATGAAAGTTGGTTTCATTGGCCTGGGTATCATGGGTAAACCAATGAGTAAAAACCTCATTAAAGCAGGTTACTCACTGGTGGTCGTGGACCGTAACCAGGAGGCCGTTGCTGAAGTGATTGCCGCAGGCGCAGAAGCCGTCACCAGCGCGAAAGCCGTTGCTGAACTGTGCGATGTGATTATCACCATGCTGCCGAACTCCCCCCACGTGAAAGAAGTGGCGTTGGGCGAAGGCGGCATCATCGAAGGCGCTAAACCGGGTACTGTGCTTATCGACATGAGCTCCATCGCACCGCTGGCGAGCCGTGAAATCAGCGAAGCGCTGAAAGCGAAAGGCGTTGAAATGCTGGACGCGCCGGTAAGCGGCGGTGAACCGAAAGCAATCGACGGCACCCTTTCCGTGATGGTGGGCGGTGATAAAGCGATTTTCGACAAATATTACGATCTGCTGAAAGCCATGGCGGGTTCCGTAGTGCACACCGGTGATATCGGTGCGGGTAACGTGACCAAACTGGCAAACCAGGTGATCGTGGCGCTGAACATTGCCGCGATGTCCGAAGCGCTGACGCTGGCGACCAAAGCGGGCGTTAACCCGGATCTGGTCTACCAGGCGATTCGTGGTGGTCTGGCGGGTAGCACCGTGCTGGACGCGAAAGCGCCGATGGTAATGGATCGCAACTTCAAACCGGGTTTCCGTATTGATCTGCATATCAAAGATCTCTCTAACGCGCTGGACACCTCGCACGGCGTTGGCGCGCAGCTACCGCTGACTGCTGCGGTGATGGAGATGATGCAGGCGCTTCGTGCCGACGGTCTGGGCAATGCCGATCACAGCGCGCTGGCTTGCTACTACGAGAAACTGGCGAAAATCGAAGTTACTCGTTAATAAGAAGGGCGCGGCGCTGCGCCCTTGACTCCTTATTTATCCACTTCTTCAGGTCGCTATTGGCCTGAAGGGTGAAGTGCGCGGCACTATCAGGCTCACAACTATGAAAATCGTAATCGCCCCAGACTCTTACAAAGAAAGCCTTTCAGCTACCGAAGTAGCGCAGGCGATAGAAAAAGGATTTCGGGAAATTTTTCCCGATGCTCAATACGTTTCCGTTCCGGTCGCGGATGGTGGCGAAGGTACGGTTGAAGCCATGATTGCCGCCACAAATGGCACTGTACACACCGCTAGCGTCATTGGCCCGTTGGGTAAACATGTTGAAGCCTGCTGGGGAATGTCTGGAGACGGAAAAACCGCGTTTATTGAAATGGCGGCGGCGAGCGGGCTGGCGCTGGTTCCACCTGAATTACGTAACCCTTTGATTACCACTTCGCGCGGCACCGGGGAACTTATTTTGCACGCGCTGGAACATGGGGCGACCAACATTATTATCGGTATTGGCGGTAGCGCGACTAACGACGGCGGCGCGGGTATGGTGCAGGCGCTGGGCGCGAAACTGACCGATGCTAACGGGACTGAAATCGGCCACGGCGGCGGTAGTCTGATAAGCCTTAACGGCATTGATATTTCCGGGCTCGATCCGCGTTTGCAACACTGCACGCTGCGTGTTGCCTGCGATGTTACTAACCCGCTGACCGGCGAGCAGGGCGCATCACGTATTTTTGGCCCGCAAAAAGGGGCGACGGAAGCGTTGATTGTCGAACTGGATCGCAACCTCAGTCATTTCGCCGATGTTATTAAAAAATCTCTGCACGTTGATGTGAAAAACGTGCCGGGCTCCGGCGCAGCGGGCGGGATGGGCGCGGCGCTGATGGCTTTTCTCGGTGCGGAATTACGCAGCGGCATTGAGATCGTGACGCAGGCGCTGAATCTCGAAGAGCATATTCACGATTGCACACTGGTGGTGACGGGCGAAGGGCGTATCGACAGCCAAAGTATTCACGGCAAAGTGCCGGTGGGTGTGGCGCATGTCGCCAAAAAATACCATAAGCCGGTGATCGGTATCGCCGGGAGTTTGACCAGCGATGTGGGCGTGGTTCACCAGTACGGCATTGATGCGGTATTTAGCGTTTTGACCAGCATCGGTACGCTGGAAGAGGCGTTTCGCGGCGCATTTGACAATATTTATCGCGCTTCGCGTAATATTGCCGCCACCTTGCAGGTTGGAATGTTGACGGAAGGGTGACAGGCGCAAGCAAACCCTCTATACTGCGCGCCGAAGCTGACCAGACAGTCGCCGCTTCGTCGTCGTCCTCTTCGGGGGAGACGGGCGGAGGGGAGGAAAGTCCGGGCTCCATAGGGCAGGGTGCCAGGTAACGCCTGGGAGGCGCAAGCCTACGACCAGTGCAACAGAGAGCAAACCGCCGATGGCCCACGCAAGTGGGATCAGGTAAGGGTGAAAGGGTGCGGTAAGAGCGCACCGCGCGTCTGGCAACAGTTCGCGGCACGGTAAACTCCACCCGGAGCAAGGCCAAATAGGGGTTCATAAGGTACGGCCCGTACTGAACCCGGGTAGGCTGCTTGAGCCAGTGAGCGATTGCTGGCCTAGATGAATGACTGTCCACGACAGAACCCGGCTTATCGGTCAGTTTCGACTCTTAAAGACCCTCGCAGGAGCAATCTTGCGGGGGTTTTGCTTTTGGCGGCTAAAGAGGAATGACTGCCCACTCCGCTTTCTATGAAAGAACGCGGCTTATCGGTCAGTCTCGACTGTTCAGGTAAAAACCCGCTTCGGCGGGTTTTTACTTTCTGAGGGCGGCAAGATGAATGACTGCCCACTCCGCTTTCGATGAAAGAACGCGGCTTATCGGTCAGTGTTGACTATTCAGGTAAAAACCCGCTTCGGCGGGTTTTTGCTTTTGGTACAGGCAAGAGGAATGCCTGTCCACTCCGTTTTCAATGAAAGAACGCGGCTTACCGGTCAGTCTCGACTGTTCAGGTAAAAACCCGCTTCGGCGGGTTTTTGCTTTCTGGTACAGGCAAGATGAATGACTGTCCACTCCGCTTTCGATGAAAGAATGCGGCTTACCGGCCAGTTTCGACTATTCAGGTAAAAACCCGCTTCGGCGGGTTTTTGCTTTCTCGGGCTGGAACTTACCGGCGTTTTGCTTTCGTGCGCGTCGCACCGTTAAGCACCGGCACTTCTAACTTTATAAATAAATATCCCGTCGGAAGTCTGTCGAAAAGCGCTAACATGTTCTTAAACGGTCTTGAAACTAGCATTGCGGGAGTCGCTGGTGTCATGGAACAAAAATCATTGATCATTATTCAAATGGGGGACGCCCCGGAGCCTTTACGTGAAGCTCATGGCGATATACCCGGCTGGTTTTGTCGCGTTATCGGCTGTGCGCCAGAAGAGGTGGAAGTGGTTCGCGTCTTTGAAGGCGAAACGCTGCCAACCCCGGATGCGCGCCGGGCGGCGATCATTACTGGCTCATGGGCGATGGTTTCCGACAGGTTGCCGTGGAGCGAGAAAACCGCAGAATGGATCCGCGAAGCCATTGCGGTTGAGATGCCGCTGTTTGGTGTTTGCTATGGCCATCAGCTAATGTCATGGGCCTTGGGCGGGAATGTTGAATACCATCCGCAGGGCCGTGAGGCGGGGACGAAAACCGTTTATTTGCACGCCTCGGCGCTCAACGATCCGTTACTGAGCCATCTGAGCGAGAGTTTCCCGGCGCACCTGACGCACCGACAAACCGTGACGCGACTGCCTGAAGGCGCATCGGTGCTGGCTTCTTCCGCGCATGATAACCACCAAATTGTCCGTTACGGGCCTTGGGCAATTTCAGTGCAGTTCCACCCGGAAATGACGCCGGAAATCGCTACCGATCTGTTGCGTTTGAACCGTACGCACATCGAAAAAGAGGGCACCGATGCCGACAACTTAGTTGCCAGCGTGCTGCCCGCACCGGGTGCGGCGGAGATCCTGCGCCGTTTCGTGCAGGAGGTTGCCGACCGCAACAAAACGCTATTATCTAATGCTGCCCAGTAAACTGTCTTGCGCCGTGCCCTGCACCAGCTGGGTTAACTCCTCGCAGTGAGTGATTAACCCGTTCTCCAGCGTGAAATGCGCAAATACTTCAATGTGCGCCTGAGAGCCATCTTTCTTACTCACCGCCACAAGATGGTGCGTCAATACTTCATTGTTTTGCCGGGCAATGGCGACCACTGTCAGGTTAATGGCGTGCGTCAGGTGTTTGAGCTTTGCCATATGATCGACAAAGCCCGCGAAATCCAGCGCCTGTCCGTCGACAACTTGTTGATAATCTGGCGAGAAGAATTCGCGGATTTTGGCTTCGTTATGGTCAGGGTGGCAAACGATACTGTGCAAAGCCAGGGCGATACGTTGGGTGATATCCATCATTATTATCCTCATTGGTGCTCGTAAAGAGGATATCGCCATACTGTGTTGGTATATTAACCGTATCAGGACATGAAATACGGTTTATCAGCCATGTTGATCGTACAAAACCAGCGGCTTACGCATCAAAGCAAGCACATCACTGAGTGGCACCAGCATGCTACCGGGCAGCTTTTTTGCATCCAGCGGGGGATGATTATTGTGAAAACCGAGCAGGCGCAATGGGCGCTAACGCCCGCGACGGTCGGCTGGTTTCCTGCGCATATTCGCCACTGCGCCTGGAGCGTGGGCGAGGTAGAGGGACATAGCTTGCAGCTCAACCATGATGATGCTCCTGCTTTCGCGGGCGTGTGGCCTGCCGATCCGTTCATGATGTCATTGATGGAGCGCATAACGCAGTGTAGCCCGGCTCGCCAGGCTTCTCTTCTGGCTGTGATGATGGAGGAAATTCGTATTGCGCCCTCCGCGCCGTTGCAACTGACATTGCCGCAAGATCGCCGGGCGAAGCAAGTAGCAGAACTGTTGTTGTCGGAACCACAAAATACGGCAAATCAGACACAGCTGGCGTGTTGCTATGGCTTAAGCGTCAGAACATTAAGCCGCTTGTTCAGCGAACAAACCGGGCTGAGTTTTAGCCAGTGGCGACAGCAGGCAAAAGTCCTGGCATCAATGGCGCATCTGCTGCGTGGGGTGTCGGTGAGTGAGACAGCAGAACGCTGCGGGTACGATAACGTCAGTGCTTTTATCGCCGCATTTAGACTGCGCTTTGGCAGCACGCCTGGACAGTTTCAGGCACGAAACCGGGCGTGAGAAGTTTACGTGGAACGACAGTATGCTCAGCAGAGATTTGCCCCGGTCTTATACGCCGGGGCTTATGGGTCAGGCAGTGGCTTCTTCTTCCGCAAGACGGACTTCGGCTTCTGCGACAATCGCTTCCAGTTCTGTCAGCATCTCTTCAAAACCGAATCCAGCCAGGGCGGGGAGTGGGGTGTGCTGTGTAGGATCTGTCATTAAATTCATTGTGCTGCTCATTTCATTTACTCACTTACTTAACGCAACTATCACACGGGTAAATCTATCAGCAAAGCGCGCAACGGCGTATCTGCAACCAGTGTTATGTTAGCCTCGTCACGAATAAACGCGCCGTCGCCGCAGGTCAGTGCTTCTTTTGCTTCGCAATGCGTAACGGCGTGTACCGTACCGTGAATGGATTGCAAATAGGCACGTGGGCCATGCAATTGAATCTTTAACTCTTCGCCTTTTGCCAGCTCAATATGGTGCAGCCACACTTGCTGGCGGAGCTGCAAACTTCCCTGGCTGCCGTCAGGGGAGGCCAGCAGTTGCTGCGCCGCATCGGCGACGGTCATTTTTTGCACCGGCGGGTTTTCACGCTCCGGGCAGGCATCAAGCCATAACTGCATACGCGTTAATGTTTTGTCTTTGCTCAGGTTATGCTCGCTATAGCTAATACCGGGCTGGGTGGCAATTAACAACGCTTCACCGGCTTTCGCCTGAACATGGTTGCCCTCGCTATCGCGATACTCCGCTTCACCTTCCAGAATCAGGTTTAAAATATCCACTTTCGGGTAGGTGCGTGGCTGGAACGACGCGCCAGGCGCGAGCACTTCCTGATTCAACACACGCAAGGAGGCATAGCCCAGCAATTTCGGGTCGAAGTAATGTCCAAATGAAAAGGTGTAGCGGGCCTGAAGCCAGCCGAAGTCAGCTTGTCCGCATTGTTTCGCAGTACGTGTAGTAATCATAATTGTTGACCTCTCTTTACTTAAAACAATGTTAAAGGTATGGACGCTGCATTGTTAGCCAGATATTCTGCCCGGTATGTTCAAATTTCCTGAATGAGAACACTCATGGCTAAAGAAAGGGCGCTGACGCTGGAAGCATTACGCGTGATGGATGCGATTGACCGGCGCGGAAGCTTTGCCGCGGCGGCAGATGAGTTGGGGCGCGTGCCTTCTGCGCTCAGCTATACCATGCAAAAACTTGAAGAAGAACTGGATGTCGTGCTGTTTGACCGCTCCGGGCACCGAACGAAATTCACTAATGTCGGGCGAATGCTGCTGGAACGTGGTCGCGTACTGCTCGAAGCCGCCGATAAACTGACGACCGATGCAGAAGCGTTGGCGCGCGGCTGGGAAACCCATCTGACGCTGGTGACGGAAGCGCTGGTGCCGACGGTCGAACTGTTTCCGCTAGTGGACAGGCTGGCCGCAAAAGCCAATACGCAGTTATCGATCATTACTGAAGTGCTGGCCGGGGCGTGGGAGCGGCTGGAGCAGGGGCGTGCCGACATTGTTGTTGCGCCGGATATGCATTTTCGCTCTTCGTCAGAAATCAACTCACGCAAGCTTTACTCAGTGATGAATGTCTACGTTGCTGCGCCGGATCATCCAATCCATCAGGAAGCGGAACCGCTCTCGGAAGTGACGCGTGTGAAATACCGCGGCGTGGCGGTTGCCGATACTGCCCGCGAGCGCCCGGTGCTGACGGTGCAGCTTTTGGATAAGCAGCCAAGGCTGACGGTCAGCACTATCGAAGATAAGCGCCAGGCACTGCTGTCCGGTTTGGGGGTGGCGACGATGCCTTATCCGTTGGTAGAGCAGGATATTGCCGAAGGCCGCTTACGTGTTGTAAGCCCGGAATATACCAGCCAGGTGGATATTATTATGGCCTGGCGTCGCGACAGTATGGGCGAAGCGAAAGCCTGGTGCCTGCGCGAAATTCCCAAGTTGTTTGCCGGTAAATAAGTCATTGCTCCAGCAGGTGGAGCACGGCGTTTCAGGGGAACGCTTTCGGCTCCGGGCCAAAGAGGTTTTCTACCGGCGTGCCGCGCTGGCTGTAAAACGCCAGCAGCATCAACCAGCCAATTACCGGGAACAGCAATAGCAGTAACCAGCGCCAGCTCCGGTTAGTATCATGCAGACGGCGCACCTGAACCGCGAGACTCGGCACCAGCACCAGCAGCGCGTAAACCAGGCTTAACAGGTGCCAGCCGATGATCTTATCGATCACATACAGCACGCCAAAGAGAATGGTGTTGACCAGTGTGAACATCCAGAACTCGCGGCGGTGCGCGCGCCCGTGGAAGGTAGCGTAGTTACTCAGTACCTTAAAATACCAGTCCATCCTCAACCTCGGTCAACGGTCAATCCGTTGTTTTCTAAACGATCCCTGTAAGAATAGACGGCAAAAATACAAAGCGAAAATCCGGCGAGAAATAATTTGGGCGCGGTGAGACGCGCCCGGAAGATCAGGCGAAACGAAGATCGCGCCCGTGAGGCTCATCCAGATCCTGCCACGGCCCGATAGAGATAATCCCGTTCGGGTTAATGGTTTTGTGGCTGCGGTAATAGTGGTTGCGGATATGGGCGAAATCGACCGTTTCCGCAATGCCCGGCATCTGGTAAATGTCGCGCAGGAAGCCGTGCAGATTCAGGTAGTCGCTGATACGGTGTTTGTCGCACTTGAAGTGCGTGACATAGACCGGATCAAAACGCACCAGTGTCGTCCACAGGCGGATATCCGCTTCCGTTAACCGATCGCCGGTCAGATAACGATGTTGTCCGAGGATCTGCTCAAGGCGTTCCAGCGCATTGAATACATTAACTACTGCTTCGTCGTAAGCCTGCTGGCTGGTGGCGAACCCGGCTTTATAGACACCGTTGTTCACGTTGTCGTAGATCCAGCCATTCAATTCATCTATCTGGCTGCGTAATTCTGGCGGATAGTAATCTCCGGCTTTCGCGCCCAAACCGTCAAAGGCGGTGTTGAACATACGAATAATTTCCGCCGATTCATTACTGACAATGGTGTGGTTCTTTTTATCCCACAGCACAGGAACCGTAACGCGGCCGGTGTATTGCGGATCGGCATGCAGGTAAAGCTGATAGAGAAATTCGTGTTGATACAGCGTGTCGCCAGTAGCGGCCGGAAAATCATCGGCAAATGTCCAGCCGTTCTCCAGCATCAGCGGGTTGACCACGGAAACGGAGATAAACGGCTCAAGGCCTTTTAGCGTACGCAGGAGAAGCGTGCGATGCGCCCACGGACAGGCGAGTGAAACATACAGGTGGTAACGGTCTTTCTCGGCGGCAAAGCCACCTTCGCCAGAAGGGCCTGGTGCGCCATCTGCGGTAAGCCAGTTGCGAAACGCAGATACTGAGCGCTGAAAACGTCCGCCGGTGGATTTGGTGTCATACCAGTTGTCGTGCCAGACGCCGTCGATCAGTTGTCCCATTTTGTCTCCTCCTTCTGAATAGCAAAAGCGAGGAGTGGTCTCCTCGCTTTGATCTCTTCACTCAGTATAGAGCGCTTACCATTTTTTATTCAGTACGCGGTCGATACTGATGGCGCCCGGACCGGTAATACCCAGCAGCAGGTAACCGCCAGCGATGGTCAGGTTTTTCATAAACATCAGCGAGTTCACGCCTTCCGCAAAGTTACTGTGGAAGATGAAAGCGGTCAGCAGCGTGAAACCGGCAGTGAACAGTGCTGTGGTACGGGTCAGGAAACCGAACAGAATGGCCAGACCGCCGCCAAACTCAAGCAGAATGGTCAGTGGCAGGAAGAACCCCGGCACGCCCATCGCTTCCATATACTGCTGAGTACCCGCATAGCCGGTGATTTTGCCCCAGCCTGCTGTGATAAACAGAATCGGCATCAGGATACGAGCAACCAGGAAACCAACATCTTCTAATTTTTTCATCTTTCTCTCCAGGGAACCACAATAGCGGCTTTCAGTAAAATGTCTGCAATTACGGGCAGATGCCGCGTGCTTGCTGTCGATGGAGAGGATAGTAATCGTGATGGGAAAAGATTGTTAGCAAGGAAAACTGTCGAAATTTTTCAAAAAAACTGAGCAAGCGGAAAAGCAAACGGGCGATGGATAACCATCGCCCGCGAAAGCCGTGCTGTGATTGTGTTTCAGTGCGTTGCGTTGAGCGTCGATTTGACCAGCCGCCATAAGCTCCACGCGCTTAAACCGCGTTTAGCCCAGCGCACAAGCATGTTGGGGTGGCGAACGGACCATATCGCCATCGCGCTGCTGCCCACCAGCGCCCAGGAGCGCAAGCTGAGCAGGGTGTTCCAGCCGCGATCGTAAGCACCGGTTGCTTCCAGCCACTCCCGACGGCTGGCGGTGAGATCCAGGCGTTGTTGTTGGATCTCACTGAGCAAACGTGCTTTGCGCTTCAGACGTTCCGCTTTGCCGCTCACTTATCCTCCTCCAGCAAGGCACGGTCGTTTGCCAGTTCCTGGCGAGTATGACGCAACAGCGTCGAGGCCCGCGCTTTACGCAATGTCCAGATGCCGCCTATCAACGCCAGCACCAGCAACACGACGGTGGTTGCAATCATCGCGTTCAGGCGATATTGCGGATCGATGGCCCAAATAATCAGCACCATCAGGCTCATCAGGCCAAATGCGGCGAAAAGCATGGTTAGCCCTACCATAAGCAGCAGCTGGAATAAGTTCGCTTTCTCTTCTTCCAGCTCGACAACCGCCAGCCGCAGGCGGGTCTCAACCATTTCAACAAGGATGGTCACAATGCGTTGACCAATCCCCAGTACGCTTTTGCCCGGCCCTTGCGCGTTGCGTGGCTCCATCATCTTAGCGACGCGACAGCAGCACGCCCAGCACCACACCAACGGCGGCACCGATACCGACGCTGGCCCACGGGTTATCACGCACATACTCGTCGGTACGGGCAGCCGCTTCACGGGTTTGGCGGGCGAGCGCATCGCCGGTTTCGCCCAGACGGTGACGGCTTTCGCGCAGCGCCTGTTCCGCTTTGGTGCGTAATTTACTCAGCTCTTCTTTCGACTTATCACTGGAATTGCTCAGCACTTCTTCCAGCGTATCCGCCAGGGATTTCAACTCAGCGCGCAAATGGTCAGCATTATCTTTCGACATAATTTTCTCCAGGTGAGTGAGTGGTTATTTCCATTCGATCAGTAGTCACGCGCTTCCAGGGCTTTCAGTTCTGCCTGAGCCTCTTTCAGCTTGTGCTCGCGTTTGCTTATTTTTTCCGCATTGCCTTTTTGCTTGGCCTCATTCAGGTCGTGGCGGCGCTCGGCAACCTCTTCTTTCATCTCAGCGATTTTTTTCTGATGGGCGGCGCGCAGCTTGCTGTCAGAGCAATTGGCGCGCACTTCTCGCAGCGCCTTGTTCAGACCGTCAATGCGGCTCTGATTGTTATGCTTTTCGGCATAGCTGATTTCACGCTGGATCTCATGTTCCTTTTCCTGGCAGGGCGAAGCCGCCTGGGAAAATGCGCTCAGCGAAAAAAGAGCCAGCGCCAGTGCGATGCGGTTGTTCATAATCGAGAACCTTCCATTGTTGGCCAGCGAAACGATGGTCACGCCAGCATCCAGTGACATAAAGCGAACTCTGGTTCCGTGTACTCAAGCATAGTAAGTAAACGGCCAAACACCAAAGTGAGTGAAAAGATTCAGAATCCTGGAAAGGTTAACCGAATCGATGTGCGCTGTTGCGCAGGCGGGTCAGCCACGCGGAGGTTTGGTTGTTATCATCGTCCTGGGCGGCAATGATGTAACCATGAGGTAAGGTGCGATCCAGCACGATTTTCGCTGCCGCGCTCTGCTCACTGGATTCAAACTTGATTAACAGCGTGTCGTCCTGCGGCGTAATGCTTTTAAAGTGAATGCCATTGGCATCCAGATGGTGCCAGACAGAGAAACCATCCGGTACGCTGACGTTTTGCGTGATTGGGCGAATCGCCAGCGTTGATTCACTGTTTTGCAAGGTCGTCCAGGCGAAAAACATCACGCTGAAAACGGCCATCGCCGCGACACCCATCAGTAACCAGCGTAAAAAGGGACGTTGCAATTCCATGGTCTTAACCCCGATTACGATATTTTTTCTTCCACAGCACCACCAGTGAGCCAGCAAGGCCAATCACCAGTAATACGACCGGAAGCAACATCAGGCAAGACATCAGGGCATCTTCGTATTTACGAAACACCGGCGTCTTGCCCAGCAGATAACCCAGCGTGGTCAGTATCAGCACCCACAGCAGGCCGCTCATCCAGTTAAAGAACTGGAAGCGGGCATTACTCAGACCAGAAAGTCCGGCAATAGTTGGTAACAGAGTGCGAACAAACGCAATAAAACGACCAATTAGCAGGGCGGAAAGGCCATGTTTGTGGAAAAGTTGGTGCGCGCGCTGGTGATAATGCGCAGGCAGATGCGATAACCAGTTTTGCACGATGTGCGTATTACCCAGCCAGCGCCCCTGAATATAACTGAGCCAGCAACCCAGGCTTGCCGCTACGGTAAGCAACAAAATGGTTTGCGGATATCCCAGCGCGCCTTTTGCAATCAGCACGCCAATCAGCACCAGTAAACTATCGCCCGGAAGAAACGCTGCCGGAAGCAGGCCGTTTTCAAGAAATAAAATGACAAATAAAACAAAATAAAGCATGCCGATCATACCGGGCTGCGAGAGTGTCGCGAAATCCTGGCTCCAGAGGGCATGGAGTAATTGGCTTAAAAGTTCCATTCAATGTTCCTGGTACATCGGTTTACGTCACGCCCAGCACAGCACGGCGATTATCTTTAATACATTATGGTCGCTCGTGGCACACTCTGGTAACGGACGTTGTGAGCAAGCACTAACTTACATGATGACAAATGCATCCAATTGTAACAAATGCCGACGTTATGAGTCAGTCAGAAAAATGAGTTTCGGTGATGATTTTGCTTGTCGCGGCAGGGGGAGGCGAGGCTATTTACAAAGGCTGACACTCTAGACGGTTTACTTACCTTAAACCGAGGCAGGCGCAGCGTAAGTGTGCGCCTTGTAGGACATTTTTATTTACTGCCGGTTGCGGCGGTATCGAGATGCACCACCGGGTTTTCCGCAAACAAATAGCGATCGGCGTTGAATTCGAAATCATCACTGGTTTCGTTAAACAGCATCTGTTTGGTGTTTTCCAGATGTTGCCACATTGCCACTTTCGCCGCGTGTGGGTCTTTGCGAATTAGCGCGCGGAGGATCTGGTCATGATCATCACACCAGTTATCCACGGTGCGTAAATCGATATGATCGTGCAGTTTTTTCCAGTACGGGTTGTGCACACGCTGTGTCCACATTTTCTCGACGATGGCTGCAAGCGCCGTGTTCTGCGTGGCCAGCGCTACCTGCACATGGAACTGCAAATCCCATTCAGAATCGCGGAAGCACTTCTCTTTACGCGCGTTATCCTGAATTTCCATCAGCTTCATGATGTCCTGTTTCGTCACCTGGGTGGCGGCGAACTCAGCAATATTACTTTCGATAAGCTGGCGTGCCTGAAGCAGTTCAAACGGGCCGTAATTGGCGAACTCAAGGTTTTCATCCGGCACCTGAGTATGGCGCGCCACGTTGGAAATAACATGAATGCCGGAACCTTTGCGAACTTCAACATACCCTTCCACTTCGAGCATGATAATGGCTTCACGAACCACGGTCCGGCTTACGCTTTTTTCATCGGCGATGAAGCGCTCGGCGGGCAGTTTGTCTCCCACAAGATAGACGCCTTGCTCAATACGGCTTTTAAGCTCGGCGGCAAGCTGCTGGTACAAACGTCGTGACTCGGAGATTTCCATATGTGAGCTCCAGGAAAAAGAAGGGCAATAATAGATTTGTTATACCACTTTTACTGCTTTCTCACCATCGCAGATAGTAAAAAAGCCGCATCAGGCGGCTTTTTTACGTATCAGAATCGAGGTTTAACTTTGTGCGGCGGGGCCACCAAGCGAGTGCTCTTTCACGACCTCGTCGGCGGTTTTATTTTTCAGTACGGTCCAGATAACCACTGCACCCATCAGGTCGAACAGCGCCAGCACGGCAAACAGCGGGCTAAAGCCGATGGTATCTGCCAGTGCACCAACTACCAGGGCAAACATGGTACTTGCCGTCCATGCCGCCATACCGGTCAGGCCGTTCGCAGTTGCCACTTCGTTACGACCAAATACGTCTGAAGAGAGTGTAATCAGCGCGCCGGACAGAGACTGGTGAGCAAAACCACCGATACACAGCAGGCCGATTGCCACATACGGGCTGGTGAACAGGCCGATCATGCCTGGGCCAATCATCAGTACCGCACCCATGGTCACAACCATTTTACGGGAAACAATCAGGTTCACACCGAAGACACGCTGGAACAGCGGCGGCAGGTAACCACCCACGATACAACCCAGGTCAGCGAACAGCATCGGCATCCAGGCGAACATGGCGATTTCTTTCAGGTTAAAACCATAAACCTTGAACATGAACAGCGGGATCCAGGCGTTAAACGTACCCCAGGCTGGTTCTGCCAGGAAACGCGGCAGCGCGATGCCCCAGAACTGACGGGTACCCAGAATCTGCCAGACAGACATTTTCTTACCGTTGTTGGTCTGGTGTTGTGCTTCCTGACCGCCAATGATGTACTCGCGTTCTTCTTCGCTCAGTTTTTTCTGATCGCGCGGGTGTTTGTAGAAAATCAGCCAGGCCATCGCCCATGCAAAGCTCAGCACACCAGAGATGATGAACGCCATTTCCCAGCTGTGCATGACAATTGCCCACACCACCAGCGGCGGCGCAATCATCGCGCCAATAGAAGAACCCACGTTGAAGTAGCCCACCGCGATAGAACGTTCTTTCGCCGGGAACCACTCGGACGCTGCTTTCAGGCCAGCCGGGATCATCGCTGCTTCAGCAGCACCCACTGCGCCACGCGCCAACGCCAGACCACCCCAGCTGCCCGCCAGCGCAGTCGCGCCGCAGAACACTGCCCAGGTAATCGCAAAGAAGGCATAACCAATTTTGGTGCCCAGAACGTCCAGTACGTAGCCTGCAACAGGCTGCATTACAGTATAAGCCGCGGAATACGCCGCAATGATGTAAGAGTATTGCTGAGTCGTAATGTGCAGCTCTTCCATCAAGGTTGGAGCGGCAGCCGCTACGGTGTTACGTGTCAGGTAGCCCAGCACGGTGCCGACCGTCACCAGTGCTATCATGTACCAACGTAATCCTTTGATTTTACGCATGTAAACCTCATCGTTATGTTATTACCGCCTGCGCGGCCATCCTTCGATCGCGTTCGGAGGATGAAACGGGGAGGACGTAACCGGGACAACTCCCGGTACGGCCCAAACCTTGCCATAAGTAAGCGTGTTTAAGTCGGTATCCGTACCCAAAAAATCCGATTAACTTTTTATCGGGAATGCATTCCGTCGGCTTATGTGTTCGACGGCAGGAAAGATAACTTGTCATACAACTTGAAAAGGTGAGTGACATCACAAAAGTGTTTTTCTTTGTGTGGTCTTTAACTTTGCCGGGATAAGCCAGAAACGGCGCGGGTTGGCGGGATATTTGCGCGATTAGATTGTCAGTTTTTGTCTGCTTTTATTGATCCAACTCACGAAAATATCCTCGGTCTATAGAAATTGGTGTGATAACTTTGGCAGCATTAAAGGTAAGCATCAGACGCACTCGTTTAGAGGAAGACGATAATGACCCCGTTTATGACTGAAGATTTTCTGCTTGATACCGAATTTGCTCGCCGTCTGTACCACGACTACGCAAAAGACCAGCCGATTTTTGACTATCACTGCCACTTGCCGCCGCAACAGATCGCTGACAACTACCGCTTTAAGAACTTGTATGACATCTGGTTGAAAGGCGACCACTACAAATGGCGCGCCATGCGCACCAACGGCGTACCTGAGCGCCTGTGTACTGGGGATGCTTCCGAGCGTGAGAAGTTTGACGCTTGGGCAGCGACCGTGCCGCACACCATTGGTAACCCGTTATACCACTGGACGCATCTGGAACTGCGTCGCCCATTTGGTATTACAGGTAAGGTGTTGTCGCCGTCTACCGCCGACGAAATCTGGAACCGGGGTAATGAACTGCTGGCGCAAGATAAATTCTCCGCGCGCGGCATCATGCAGCAGATGAACGTGAAAATGGTCGGCACCACCGACGATCCGATTGACTCGCTGGAACACCACGCCTCGATCGCCAAAGACGGCTCCTTCCACGTCAAAGTGCTGCCGAGCTGGCGCCCGGACAAAGCGTTCAACATTGAACAAGCCTCCTTCAACGATTACATGGCAAAACTGGGTGAAGTGTCTGATACCGACATTCGCCGCTTTGCCGATCTGCAAACTGCGCTGGGCAAACGCCTGGATCACTTCGCCGCGCACGGCTGTAAAGTTTCCGACCACGCGCTGGATGTGGTGCTGTTCGCTGAAGCCAGCGAAGCCGAGCTGGATAGTATCCTGGCACGTCGCCTGGCGGGTGAAACGCTGAGTGAGAAAGACGTGGCGCAGTTTAAAACTGCGGTGCTGGTATGGCTGGGTGCGGAATATGCCCGTCGCGGTTGGGTGCAGCAGTACCACATCGGCGCGCTGCGTAACAACAACCTGCGTCAGTTCAAACTGCTGGGGCCAGACGTTGGTTTCGACTCCATCAACGATCGCCCACTGGCGGAAGAGCTCTCTAAACTGCTGAGCAAGCAGAATGAAGAGAACCTGCTACCGAAAACCATTCTGTACTGCCTGAACCCGCGCGATAACGAAGTGCTGGGCACCATGGTTGGCAACTTCCAGGGTGAAGGTATGCCAGGCAAAATGCAGTTCGGTTCCGGCTGGTGGTTTAATGACCAGAAAGATGGCATGGAACGTCAGATGACGCAGCTTGCGCAACTGGGTCTGCTGAGCCGCTTTGTCGGCATGCTGACCGACAGCCGCAGTTTCCTGTCTTACACCCGCCACGAATATTTCCGTCGCATCCTGTGCCAGATGATTGGTCGCTGGGTCGAAGCGGGCGAAGCCCCGGCAGATATTCAACTGCTGGGCGAAATGGTGAAAAACATCTGCTTTAACAATGCGCGTGACTACTTCGCGATTGAACTGAACTAAGGCCGTTTGAGGTTGATATGCAATACATCAAGATCCATTCGCTGGATAACGTTGCGGTAGCACTGGCGGATCTCGCTGAAGGCGCGGAAGTCGTAATCGACAACCAGACCGTTCGGCTGCGCCAGGCGGTGGTTCGCGGGCACAAGTTTGCCCTGCAACCCATCGCTAAAGGTGAAAATGTTGTCAAGTATGGTCTGCCAATTGGTCATGCGACAGCAGATATCGCGTCGGGCGAGTACATCCATTCCCATAATGCCCGTACTAATCTGAGCGATGTGGACGAGTATAGCTATCAACCTGATTTTCAGGAGGAAGGCGCACAAGCGGCGGATCGTGACATTCAGATCTACCGCCGCGCTAACGGCGAAGTGGGGATCCGCAACGAGTTGTGGATCCTGCCGACGGTCGGCTGTGTAAATGGCATTGCCCGTCAAATTCAGACCCGTTTCCTGAAAGAGACGCAGGACGCCGAAGGTATCGACGGCGTTTACCTGTTCAGCCATACCTACGGTTGTTCACAGCTGGGTGACGATCACATTAACACCCGCACCATGCTGCAAAACATGGTGCGTCACCCGAACGCAGGTGCGGTACTGGTGATTGGTCTGGGCTGTGAAAACAACCAGGTCGACGCCTTCCGTCAGACGCTCGGTGAATTCGA
Organism: Kosakonia quasisacchari; assembly: GCF_004331415.1. Taxonomy (GTDB): domain Bacteria; phylum Pseudomonadota; class Gammaproteobacteria; order Enterobacterales; family Enterobacteriaceae; genus Kosakonia; species Kosakonia quasisacchari. The sequence continues at coordinate 146,925 of NZ_SJOP01000004.1, read as the reverse complement.
TCCGGAACGCGTCCACTTTATGGTCTGCCAACACCAGGATGACGAAGTGGAAGCCGGTCTTGAGCATTTGCATGAGCTTTATCAGGCAATGCGTAACGACAAGCGTGAACCGGGCAAACTGAGCGAGCTGAAATTCGGCCTTGAGTGCGGCGGTTCCGATGGCCTTTCTGGCATCACCGCCAACCCGATGTTGGGCCGTTTCTCGGACTACGTAATCGGCAATGGCGGCACCACCGTGCTGACCGAAGTACCGGAGATGTTCGGCGCGGAACGTATCCTGATGAGCCACTGTCGCGACGAAAGTACTTTTGAGAAGACCGTTACCATGGTCAACGACTTCAAACAGTACTTTATTGCGCATAATCAGCCGATTTACGAGAACCCATCGCCGGGTAACAAAGCGGGCGGTATTACGACGCTGGAAGAGAAATCACTGGGCTGCACGCAGAAAGCGGGTGCCAGCCAGGTGGTGGATGTGCTGCGTTACGGTGAACGCCTGAAAACCCACGGCCTTAACCTGCTGAGCGCACCGGGTAACGATGCCGTTGCTACCAGCGCGCTGGCCGGGGCGGGCTGCCATATGGTGCTGTTCAGTACCGGTCGCGGTACGCCTTACGGTGGTTTTGTGCCGACGGTGAAAATCGCCACCAACAGCGAACTGGCGGCGAAGAAAAAACACTGGATCGATTATGATGCCGGTCAGTTGATTCATGGCAAAGCCATGCCGCAACTGCTGAACGAGTTCGTGGATGTTATCGTCGATATCGCTAACGGCAAAAAGACCTGCAACGAGAAAAACGATTTCCGCGAACTGGCCATTTTCAAAAGCGGCGTCACGCTCTAATTTACCTTCATCTTTCGCGCCATGTCTGTGTTGGCTACGCCCATTCAGCCCGGTCGCTTACTTGTGTAAGCTCCCGGGGATTCGTGAGCTTGCCGCCTTGCCCTGGCGCGAAATCTTTTGGTAAATCGACACCCCTCCACTTCAGACCCAACAAGGAATTTCCATGACCACGTATTGGCTTGCCCAGGGCGTTGGGGTGATTGCCTTTCTGATTGGTATTACAACTTTTCTCAACCGTGATGAACGGCGCTTCAAAAAACAACTCTCGGTCTACAGCGCCATCATTGGTGTGCATTTCTTTCTGATGGGCGCATTTCCTGCGGGTTCCAGCGCCATGCTTAACGCCATTCGCACCCTGATTACTCTGCGTACCCGTAGCCTGTGGGTGATGGCGCTATTTATTGTGCTTACCGGTGGGTTGGGGCTGGCGAAATTTCACCATCCGATGGAGTTGTTGCCGGTTGCCGGGACGATTGTCAGTACCTGGGCACTGTTTCGTTTTAAAGGCTTGCCGATGCGCTGCGTGATTTGGTGCTCGACTGGCTGCTGGGTGATCCACAATATTTGGCTCGGATCGATTGGCGGTTCGCTGATCGAAGGCAGCTTTTTAGTGATGAATGGCCTGAACATTATTCGCTTCTGGCGAATGCAACAGCGCGGCATCGACCCGTTTAAAGTCGAAACCGCGCAGCAAAAAGAGACGCCTGCCGCACATTGACGGCAGGTTAGCCCTTATTCCAGCTGTTTTTTCTTGTCGTTCTGGTGGTTAACCCACGCGTTGAGCAGCATGGTCAGCACGAGGATGCCGCCCACTACGCCAAGCGAGATGGCGATCGGAATATGGAAGAAGTCGACAATCAGCATCTTAATGCCGATAAACACCAGAATTACCGACAAGCCATATTTCAACATCGAGAAGCGTTCTGCCACGCCCGCCAGCAGGAAATACATCGCGCGCAGGCCCAGAATCGCAAACAGGTTTGAAGTCAGTACGATAAACGGATCGGTGGTCACGGCAAAAATCGCCGGGATGCTGTCGACCGCGAAAATCACATCGCTCAGCTCAACCAGAATCAACACCAGCAGCAATGGCGTGGCGAACAGTAAGCCATTTTTGCGCACGAAAAAGTGCTCATTTTCGATGGTATCGGTCATGCGTAAATGGCTACGCAACCAACGCACCAGCGGTTTGTCGCCGATCCCCGTTTCGTCCTCTTTCGCCAGCGCCATTTTCACGCCGGTAAACAGCAGGAATGCGCCAAAGACATAGAGCAGCCACGAGAACTGAGTGATAAGCCAGCTGCCGGCGAAAATCATAATCGTGCGCAGCACAATCGCGCCGAGCACGCCGTAAACCAGCACCCGGCGCTGCAACGCGGCAGGCACGGAGAAGTAGCTAAACAGCATCAACCAGACGAAGACGTTATCGACTGCCAGCGCTTTTTCAATCAGATAACCGGTGAGAAATGCCAGCGCCTGTGTGTCGGCAACGGCGCGTCCTTCGGTTTGCGTGAGATACCACCAGAAGGCGGCGTTGAACAGCAGGGAGAGGCTGACCCAAACCACAGACCAGGCGGCCGCCTGCTTCATGGTCATCGTATGGACGCCGCGACGCCCCTGAAGCAGAAGGTCGATGGCCAGCATAATCGCCACTACAACAGCGAAGCCGCCCCATAACATCGGTGTGCCGACAGTATTCATTGCGTGAATCCTTACCTAAAAACAAAAACGGCTAACGTCGGAAGAGGTTAGCCGTTTGCTTTAGGTGCAATGGATCCTCGCCTTCCGGCAAGGTCTCACTTACGTCTGTGAAGACGCCCGGCGACCGGATGCATATACGCATCGTAATGACGATCCACCGGCAATGAAGTTACTCCCCTTTGCAGGTAACAAAATATGTCAGCACATTGATTCCGTCAATGTGAAGCCATGCATGCTTTACGAACCTTTACGCGGGGAGCTGTTCACCGACATCATCCGCCGGGAAGACGACGCCAATCTGGCGGCGAATTTCCGTTTGCAGTTTGGCCGTGACCCGGCTGACATCCAGGCCCGGATGGTTCACTTCGTTTTCTTCCACCAGGCGGGCAAAAGTTTCCGCTTCATACAGCATGGTATTGATATGCTGCGGCTGCGTCAGTTCCTGCGCTTTGCCGCCGCGCGGCACGAACGAGATTTTCTGGCATTCGGAGATTTTCTCGATCACCAGCGATCCGGCTTCGCCCTGAATTTCGCTCGGCAGCACGGAATCACTTACTTTCGAGTGTTGCAGTGTGACGCTGAAATCACCGTAATCCATGACCACCACGCCGTGCGCATCCACACCGCTTTCCAGCAGGCTGGCGGTGGCCTGAACGCTGTGCGGCTCGCCCCACAGCGCCACGGCGGATGCCAGGCAGTAGAAACCAATGTCCATAATGGAACCGTTAGAAAACGCCGGATTAAAGGTATTCGGGTTTTCTCCGTCCAGGTAGCGCTGGTAGCGTGACGAGTACTGGCAGTAGTTGATAAAGGCTTTACGCAGCTTGCCCGCTTTGGCAAGCGTTTGTTTCAGCAAGATAAAATTCGGCAGGCTGGCGGTTTTGAACGCTTCAAACAGCACCACCTGATTTTCCCGGGCGCAGGCGATGGCCGCTTCCACTTCACGCAGGTTAGAGGCCAGCGGTTTTTCGCAGATCACATGCTTTTTGTGACGCAGGAAAAGCTGCGTCTGCGGGAAGTGCAGGGAATTCGGGCTGGCAATATAAACCGCGTCAATCGCATCGCTTTGCGCCATATCTTCTAGCGAAGTAAACAGATGCTCGACAGGGTAGTCGTTAGCGAACGTTTGCGCCTGTTCAAGGCTGCGGGAAAAAACGGCGGTGAGTTTATATTTGCCCGTTTCATGGGCGGCATCGACAAACTGGCGGGTGATCCAGTTCGTACCTATGACAGCGAAACGTATCATACAGGCGCTAATTCTCCGTAAGGGGGGTCTTTGATCACTCTAGCATGACGAGATGACAAAACCAGTGCACTGCCCCGCACAAGCACAAAAGGTGATGGCTAAAACCTCAGCCGTGACGATCCAACGATAGATGCGTCAGCCACAACCGCGTATCAAACTCGAGCTGGTGGTACTGCGGCTCCATATAGCAGCACAACTGGTAGAACGCTTTGTTGTGATCTTTCTCTTTCAGGTGCGCAAGCTCGTGAACCACGATCATCCGCAAGAAGGCTTCTGGCGCGCCGCGAAACACCGTCGCGACGCGGATTTCTGCTTTGGCTTTTAACTTACCGCCCTGCACACGGGAGACCGCAGTGTGCAGGCCGAGCGCATTGTTCAACACGTGGATTTTGCTGTCATACATCACTTTATTCACCGGCGCAGCGTTACGCAGATACTGATTTTTCAGCTCTTGCGTATAGTGATAAAGCGCTTTGTCGGTAGTGATATCGTGGCTTTCCGGGTAGCGCTTTTTCAGCACCTCGCCCAGCCGGTTCTGTTCAATCAGGGCGGTAACCTGCGTGAGCAGGGATTCAGGGTAGCCCTGAAGATAGGTCAGCTTGTTCATGGCGAAATGTGTTTACATCTCCGGATAATTAAGCGATAAAACGCGCGAATTTTAGCATTACGGAGGGTCGATGAGCCAGGTTGAGTTAAACGGACAGTCATTCACTTTAGACAGATTCCCTGTCGGCGTGGAAGAGGCGTCGCTACAGGCGTGGGACGCGGCGGATGAGTATCTGCTGCAACAGGTGAATGAGGTCGATGGCCCGGTTCTTATTTTTAACGACAGCTTCGGCGCGCTGGCGTGTGCGCTGGTGTCGCATCGCCCGGTTTCCGTCAATGATTCCCATATCGCTGAGCTTGCGGCGCAGCACAACTTGCGCATTAATGATCTGGATGAAACCGCCGTCACGCTGCAAGACAGCCTGAGCCCACTGCCTGCAAACCCGGCGTTAGTGCTTATCAAAGTGCCAAAACAGCTGGCGTTGCTGGAGCAGCAACTGCGCGCGCTGCGCAACGTGGTGACGTCGCAAACGCGGATTATCGCCGGGGCGAAATCGCGTGATGTCCACAACTCGACGATAGCGCTGTTTGAAAAAATCCTCGGGCCGACCACCACCACGCTGGCATGGAAAAAAGCACGGCTCATCAACTGCACGTTTAGCGCGCCTGCGCTTGACGAGAGCTCAGTGCTCGCCAGCTGGAAGCTGGACGGCACGAACTGGACCATCCATAACCATGCCAACGTCTTTTCCCGCAGCGGGCTGGATATTGGTGCGCGGTTTTTCCTGCAACATCTGCCGGAAAACGTTGAAGGCGAGATGGTTGATCTGGGCTGCGGCAACGGCGTAATTGGTTTAAAACTACTGGCGCAAAACCCGAACAGCCGTGTGCTGTTCGCCGATGAGTCGGCGATGGCGGTGGCTTCCGCGCGGCTTAATGTGGAAGCGAACCTGCCGGAAGCGGTCGAACGCAGCGAGTATATGATTAATAACTCGCTGTCCGGCGTGGAACCGGACAGGTTTGATGCGATAGTGTGTAACCCGCCGTTCCACCAGCAGAGCGCAATCACCGATCATATTGCCTGGCAGATGTTTAACGATGCGCGTTTTTGCCTGAAATATGGCGGCGAGCTGCGCATTGTTGGCAACCGCCACCTCGACTATTTCCGCAAGCTAAAACGTGTTTTTGGCAACTGCGAAACCCTCGCCACTAACAACAAGTTCGTGGTGCTGAAAGCGGTGAAAGTGCGTAAAAAGCGTTAACGGAAAGTGGCCCGCTCTGCGGGCCACTTTGTTTTAAATCGTCAGCGCCAGTTTTGTCCCTTGCGCAATTGCCCGGCGGGCATCCAGCTCTAGCGCCACATCGCAGCCACCGATTAAATGTACCGTTTTACCTGCTTCACGCAGCGGTTCTGCCAGCTCGCGTTTCGGCTCCTGGCCTGCGCAGATCACCACATGATCAACGGCTAATAGTTGAGGTTCGCTGCCGATCAACAGGTGCAAACCGGCATCGTCGATCTTTTGATAACTTACCGACGGGATCATTTTTACCCCGCGCGACAGCAAAGTTGCACGGTGGATCCAGCCCGTCGTTTTCCCCAGACCTTCACCAGGTTTGCTGGCTTTACGCTGCAACATCGCAATGCGGCGCGGGCTTTTCGGCAACTGCGGTCCTTCCGGGCGCAGACCGCCGACTTCATTCAGGCTGGTATCAATTCCCCATTCCACACAAAACTCGGCGATATTCTGGCTGGTTGGCTCGCCCGGCTGGCTTAAATACATCGCCGTATCAAAGCCGATCCCACCGCAACCAATAATGGCCACACTTTCGCCCACCGGCACTTTATCGCGCAGTACATCAAGGTAGTTCAGCACTTTCGGATGGTCGATCCCGTCGATCGGCGGCATTCGTGGTTCAATGCCGCTGGCAAGGATCACCTCGTCAAACTCCAACAGTCGGGCCGAATCGACGCGTTGATTCAGGCACAGCGTAACACCGGTCAGATCGATCATCCGGCGGTAGTATCGCAGCGTTTCGTAGAACTCCTCTTTGCCGGGGATCTGTTTGGCGACATTAAACTGCCCGCCGATCTCCGCCTGCGCGTCAAACAGCGTGACGCTGTGCCCGCGTGCGGCGGCATTAATGGCGAACGCCAGCCCGGCGGGGCCTGCGCCGACCACCGCCAGGTTTTTCTTTTGCACAGCCGGAAGCACCGGCATCTGGGTTTCATGGCAGGCGCGCGGGTTAACGAGGCAGGAGGTGACTTTACCGACGAATATCTGATCAAGGCAGGCCTGGTTACAACCGATGCAGGTATTGATCTCATCCGCGCGGCCGCTTTGTGCTTTCGACACAAACTCGGCATCGGCCAGAAACGGGCGCGCCATCGATACCATATCGGCATCACCACGCGCGAGGATCTCGTCCGCGACCTGCGGATCGTTAATGCGGTTGGTGGTGATCAGCGGCACCTTCACTTTGCCTTTCAGCTTGCGCGTCACCCAACTGAATGCGCCGCGCGGCACCGGCGTGGCTATGGTCGGGATACGCGCTTCGTGCCAGCCAATACCGGTGTTAATCAGCGTCACGCCTGCGGCTTCTACCGCCTGCGCCAGCGCGATGGTTTCCTCCAGCGTGCCGCCGCCTTCGACCAGATCCAGCATCGACAGGCGATAGATAATAATAAAGTTGCTTCCCACACGCTCGCGCACGGCACGCACCACTTCCAGCGCAAAGCGCATGCGCCGGGCATAATCGCCGCCCCATTCATCATCGCGGTGGTTAGTGCGCGCGGCGAGAAATTCGTTAATCAGGTAGCCCTCAGAACCCATCACCTCAACACCGTCATAACCGGCCTGCTGCGCCAGCGCAGCGCAGCGGGCGAAATCATCAATCAGCGTGAGAATTTCATCATGGCTCAACGCATGAGGTGTAAAGCGGTTGATCGGCGCCTGTAATGCCGACGGCGCGACCAGGTGTGGTTGGTAGCTGTAGCGCCCGGTGTGCAGAATTTGCAGGGCGATCTTGCCACCTTCCTGATGCACCGCTTCGGTGATTTGCCGGTGATGAGGAAGCTGGCTGGTATCGTGCAGCACCGCGCCGCCTTCCATGGTGACGCCGGAAAGCGCAGGCGCAACGCCACCGGTGACAATCAGCGCGACGCCATGACGGGCACGTTCGGCATAGAATGTCGCCAGCCGCTCGGCGCCGTCCGGGCGCTCCTCCAGCCCGGTGTGCATCGAACCCATCAGCACACGGTTTTTTAGCGTGGTAAAGCCCAGATCGAGTGGGGCGAACAGCGACGGGTAGTGGCTCATGCTCTCTTCCAATGTAAAATTATTGTTATGTGGTCGGATGAGTTCTACTTTAGCCGTCGCAGCAGAAAAGGGAAAAAGCGGAGCGAATGATTGTGATGGGATTCAAATATCCCTCTCCCGCGCGGGAGAGGGAAAAGCGCTTCAGCTACCGGTTGTCAGGCCGGGTGCCTGCCACAGGGATGTGGTTAAACCGCTGTCGACCAGGCCGAGCTGCTCCGCGTAGATTTTTTGCCACTTCAGCATCATGGTGTCGTACAGCTCGCGGTGTTCCGGGTTCGGCGTAAATTCCCGGCTCCAGCGCACCAGTCGTTCGCCGGTGGTGGCCATATCGTCGTACAACCCGGCACCTACACCCGCGGCGATAGCGCAGCCCAGCGCGGTGGCCTCTTTCACTTCCGGCACCCGTACCGGCAAACTTGTGACATCGCTTAAGATCTGGCTCCACAGCGCGCCTTTCGCACCGCCTCCTGCGAATACCAGGCTGTCGAACTGCACGCCGGAGAAACGCGAAATCTGCGCCAGATTGCAGGCGGAAACAATAGCGGCGTTCTCTTCCAGCGCGCGGAACAGCGTGGCTTTGTTGCATTTTTCCGGGTCGATGGAGAGATTAATAAACGACGGTGCGGCGTGATACCACTGCTTAAAGTGCATGGCATCGGAGAAAATCGGCATCACGCCCCATGAACCTGCCGGCACCCGGTTGGCCATCTCTTCCAGTAAGGTGTAGGCGTCAATGCCCATCCGTTCAGCAATCAACTTCTCTTCGGCGCAAAACGCATCACGGAACCAGCGCATGGTCAGGCCGGTGAAAAAACTAATCGACTCTGCTTGCACCATGCCGGGAATGACATGTGGATTGACGCGGATATTCATCTCCGGGTCGGTGCGCACTTGCGGCAGGTTTACCACTTGCTGCCAGAATGTGCCGCCGAGCACGGCGGTTTGCCCGGCGCGAACCACGCCAAGTCCAAGGCTGCCGAGCTGCACATCACCGCCGCCCATCACTACCGGCGTGCCTTCCCGCAGACCGCACTCCTGCGCTGCCTGGTGAGTCACTTCGCCCAACAGGCTGCCGGTCTCTTTCACGGGTGACAATAGATCCGGGCGTAACCCGGCCATATCCAGAAAGTCGAGCCGCCAGTCACGGGTAAAAAGATCGAGCATGCCGGTGGTGCCAGCGTTGGAGGGATCAACCGCTAACCAGCCGGAGAGACGTGAGGCCAGCCAGTCGCTGATCATGGTGATGGTGGCGGTATCGCGGTAAATATCGGGGCGGTGGTGAGCCAGCCATAGCAGACGCGGCATGGCGCTCAGCGCCAGCGTCTGCCCGGAAACGCGGTAGACTTCGGCTTCAAACTGCCAGTCATGAATCTCTTTTAACTCGGCAACTTCATGGCTGGCGCGGGAATCAACGTTGGCACATGCCCAGATGGCGTCGCCGTTGTTGTTATACAACACAATCCCTTCGCGCATGGAGCAGCAGGCTACTGACTGGATATCTGCGCCGTTCAGACCGGCGGTTTTCAGCGCCTGGCGGATGCACTGGCAGGCAAGTTGCCAGTTGGTGTTGATGTCGAACTCCATTGAACCGGGGACATTTTCTACGCTCAGGTGTTTCCACTCGGCCTGGCCGACAGCGATTTGCCGCCCGCTTAAGTCGAAGATCACTGCCCGAATGCTGCCAGTTCCTGCATCTAACGCTAAAAGGTAACTCATGGGTTTTGCCCCCTCGCAAGCATCATAGATAAAACTGTGATCCTCGTACGGTCGTAAATATAGTTCAGCGCCTACGCTTTTGAACGTTCTTCAGTCACAAAATCACTTGTTCTATCACAGCTTTTTGCGGGAGGGAGGATGGCAGATTTAGATGATATCAAAGATGGCAAAGACTTTGGATTGGGCACAGCGCAGCAAAATGTGCCTTTCACGCTGAAAGGCTGCGGTGCACTGGACTGGGGGATGCAATCGCGGCTGGCAAGGATCTTTAACCCGCAGAGCAATCGAACGGTGATGTTGGCCTTCGATCACGGTTATTTCCAGGGGCCGACCACCGGCCTTGAGCGCATTGATTTATCGATAGCGCCGCTGTTCGCACAAACCGATGTGCTGATGTGTACGCGTGGCATTCTGCGCAGTGTGGTGCCGCCAGCCACCAATAAACCGGTGGTGCTGCGTGCTTCTGGCGGCAATTCAATACTTGCAGAGCTTTCTAACGAATGTGTGGCGGTAGCGATGGAAGATGCGCTGCGGCTTAACGTTTGTGCAGTGGCGGCGCAAATCTATATCGGCAGCGAATACGAACACCAGTCAATTAACAACATCATTAAGCTGGTGGACGCGGGTAACCGCTACGGTGTGCCGACGATGGCGGTGACCGGCGTGGGTAAAGAGATGACGCGCGATGCCCGTTACTTTTCGCTGGCCAGCCGTATCGCCGCTGAAATGGGTGCGCAGTTTGTGAAAACCTACTTTGTTGAAGAGGGGTTTGAAAAAGTCACCGCCAGCTGCCCGGTACCGATCGTGATTGCTGGCGGGAAAAAGTTGCCCGAGCAGGAAGCGCTGGAGATGTGTTTCCGCGCTATCGATCAGGGCGCGTCGGGCGTGGATATGGGGCGCAATATCTTCCAGTCCAGCGCGCCACTCGCCATGCTCAAAGCGGTGAAAAAAGTGGTACACGAGCATATGCACGCCCGTGAGGCGTACCAGTTCTGGCTGGAGGAAAAACAAGGAGAGCAACCATGAATGTGACGCTGGTGGAAATCAATATCAAACCGGACCGTGTAGAGGAGTTTTTAGCCGTGTTTCGCGCGAACCATGAAGGCGCGATCCGCGAGCCGGGGAACCTGCGTTTTGATGTATTACAGGATCCGAAAGTGAAAACCCGCTTTTTTATTTATGAAGCGTATCAGGATGACGCGGCCGTACAGGCGCACAAAGCGACACCACACTACCTGGCGTGCGTGGAAAAGCTGGAGGAACTGATGTCGGAGCCGCGTAAAAAACGCAGCTTTATTGGTTTACTGCCGCAGTAAACATCTGCTTTCATGGTGGGATTGATTGCGCCTGAAAGCGCATACCACACCTGTAAAAGCCGTTTCTGCGTGAGATTGAAATCTCAAGGTAATAGGGCAGAAAACCTGAACGTGGTGATGACTACGGGTTTTCAATGAGCAATAAAAAACCCTCTCCCGCGGGGAGAGGGTTTTATGCGTACATCTTACGCCAGCTCTTCAGTAACCCGTAGGGCTGCAAGCGCGTTGGCTGCCGCTTTCAGCACTTCCTCACACTGCTCGATTGTCAGCGTTAGCGGCGGTTCGATACGAATGGTTTTCGCGTTATTGAGCGTCCCGGCGACCAGCACACGCTGGCGGAACATCTCACTGGCAAAGTTGTAGCCCGTTTCGTTATCGACAAACTCAATCGCCATCAGCATCCCGCGGCCGCGCGCATCCTGCACCAGATCCGGGTATTGACGCACCAGCGCGCGGAAACCGTCCAGCAACATGTCGCCTTTCTGCTCCGCCTGAGCGGGCAGGTTCTCTTCCAGCAGTACGTTGATGGTCGCCAGCGCTGCCGCACAGGCCAACGGGTTACCGCCAAACGTCGTGGTATGCAGGAATGGGTTGTCAAACAACACCGAGAACACCTCTTGTGTAGCAACCGTTGCGCCAATCGGCATAACGCCGCCGCCCAGCGCTTTCGCCAGGCACAAGATGTCTGGCTGCACGTTTTCGTGTTCGCAGGCGAACATCTTCCCCGTACGGCCCATGCCGGTTTGCACTTCGTCAAAAATCAGCAGCGCGCCAAATTCATCGCACAGCTTGCGAACCGCTGGCAGGTAACCTGTTGGCGGTATGATCACACCACCTTCACCCTGAATTGGCTCCAGGATCACTGCGGCGACATCATCACCGGTTTTCTGACATTCGCTAAGCAGCGTACGCATCGCGTCGATGTCGCCAAATGGCACATGACGGAAGCCCGGCAGCAGCGGCATAAAGGGTTTGCGGAAGGTCGATTTTGCCGTTGCCGACAATGCGCCCAGCGATTTACCGTGGAACGCACCGCTGGTGGCGACAAAGGTGAATTTGCCGCGCGGTGACTGATACGCTTTGGCCAGTTTCAACGCCGCCTCGACGGATTCTGTTCCGCTGTTGCTAAAGAAGCTGTATTTCAGTTTGCCGGGCGTCAATGCCGCCAGCGTTTTGGCCAGCATCGCTCGTAATGGATCGAGCAGTTCCTGGCTATGCAGAGGTTGTTTTGCGAGTTGATTCTGTACGGCGGAAACCACAACTGGATTACGGTGCCCCACATTGAATATTCCAAATCCACCCAGGCAATCTAAAAACTCCTGCCCCTGGGTGTCGACAAGCGTGTTCAAACTGCCAGCTTGCCACTCTACGGCTCCGTAATCCCCGCCGGCGGTAACAGATTTTCGATACTCTAGAAACCCCGGATTCACATGCTCTTTAAAGTAATCCACCACCTCTCGATTTAATGCTTTCATCTCCTCATGGTCGAGCGTTCGCTTTTCAATGAGATTCAGTGCGTGAGCGCTGCACGCTAATGCCGATGCGCTGGAAGGTAACCTGTTCAAAATGGGCTCCGGGGGCTCGCGTATCACATGATACCGATTTAAGTATTGCAGGGATTACGCCACTTCGGTGCGGGAAGCATAAATCGGGATAAATGCCAGGAGAAAATGGAGGCGCACAAAATTTAATCATGCCGTTGCGTTAATATTTTGTATCTTTTGTGATTAAAAATTGTTCACTTCTGGAGAGGGGATGAACGTATTGCGCCAATATGGTGCAATAAATGCGCGATTATAGGGCGTTTGTGTTAGAAAAACTCAGTGATAACATGGTGAAATTATTAAACTCATAACGTTAACAAGCCCACGAAAAGCAGGGTTTTATTGTAAATTGCGATCTAAATCAAATTTAACAACTAAAGATAAACTCATTATCGCCGAAATAACATTCGCAGTAATTTTTAACAGCAATATAACCTGCATAGGACGCAACCATGTCTTCTCTTCCTTATGTCAGCCAGCAGCGCTTTATGCTGGACGATGACACCACGCTCATGTCGACGACTGACCTGCAAAGTTACATCACCCACGCCAACGACGCGTTTATCCATGCCAGTGGTTATACCCAGAATGAACTGCTCGGCCAGCCCCACAATCTTGTTCGCCACCCGGATATGCCCAAAGCGGCATTTGCCGACATGTGGTACACCCTGCAACAGGGCGAGCCCTGGAGCGGCATCGTCAAAAACCGGCGTAAAAATGGCGACCATTACTGGGTGCGAGCCAATGCTGTTCCGATGGTGCGCAATGGCAAAGTCACCGGCTATATGTCGATTCGCACCGAGGCGAAAGATGAGGAGATCGCCGCCGTTGAACCGTTGTACAAAGCGTTAAACGAAGGGCGCTGCAACAAACGCGTCTATAAAGGCCTGGTCATTAGCAAGCGCTGGTGGGGAAAACTGGCAGGCATGCCGCTCCGCTGGCGTGCGCGTAGCGTCATGACATTATTGTGGGCGGCGCAATTTGCTGGATTGTGGTTTACCGGTGCAAGTGGCCCGGCGCTGGCGGTAAGTACGTTGGCGATGCTGCTGGGTTGCCTGGCATTTGAGTGGCAAATCGTTCGCCCAGCGGAAAACGTGGCGCGTCAGGCGCTGAGTGTGGCCACCGGGGAGCGCAATAGTGTGCAACCGTTGAACCGCAGCGATGAATTGGGGCTGACATTGCGGGCGGTCGGGCAACTGGGGCTGATGTGCCGTTGGTTGATCAATGACGTTTCAACTCAGGTTCACAGTGTGCGTAGCGGCAGTGAAACGCTGGCGAAAGGTAATGAAGATCTTAATGAACGCACGCGCCAAACGGTGGTGAATGTGCAGCAGACGGTTGCCACAATGAGCCAGATGGCAGCATCGGTACAAAACAACTCACAAACGGCATCGGCGGCAGACGAGCTCTCCAGCTCCGCCAGTAGCGCCGCTACGCACGGCGGCAAGGCGATGGAGACGGTGGTGAAAACCATGGATGAGATTGCCGATAGCACCGGGCGTATTGGTTCTATCACCAAGCTGATTAATGACATCGCTTTCCAGACCAATATCCTGGCGCTGAACGCGGCGGTAGAAGCCGCCAGAGCGGGCGAGCAGGGTAAAGGGTTTGCGGTAGTGGCAGGTGAAGTGCGTCACCTGGCGAGCCGTAGCGCCAACGCAGCGAATGATATTCGCAGGCTGATCGACGCCAGCGCCAGTAAAGTGCAGTCTGGTTACGACCAGGTGCATGCCGCAGGTCGAACGATGGAGGATATTGTTACCCAGGTGCAAAACGTCACTGCGCTGATTGGGCAGATTAGCCAGTCGACGTCGGAGCAGGCGACGGGGCTTTCCGAGCTTACGCGTGCGGTGGCAGAGCTGGATGCCATCACGCAGAAAAACGCCGGTTTGGTAGAGGAAAGCGCTGCGGTTTCGGCAATGGTTAAACATCGCGCAGACCGCCTGCAGGATGCTGTTTCCGTATTGCACTGATCGCTGGTAAACGAATTAAAAACCGCCTGTGGCCTCACTGGCGGTTTTTTTAGCTGCTTTTTCCCCGTATTCTCGCCTTGATGTAATGATGTTGTATATTCTTTGTTAATTAATTATTAAATACAATTCGCATTGCCAAATATTAATATATCTCAGTTTTATTTATTTAATTCTGAATAAAATTCAATGTAGCGACGTTAATATAAGTTGCGCAAATCTATTTTTTCGCGCATATAACGATCGATAAATAATAATTAATCGTTGTTGGCTATCAGAAGATTCATTAAGTAATTAAAAAAACGATCAAACTCATAAAGTTAGCGCTAACGTTACCGATAACGGCTAGTGGCTGCATTCTTTTAATTTGCGCCAGGGACTTAAGCGTGCCATTAGGGTGAAGGCGCGGAACTTTCGTCAATAAAATAATCAAACCCATGGAGAATATATGTTTTTACACGATGTAAAAATCGGCACGAAATTATTTCTGGCGTTCGGCTTTTTTATTGCGTTAATGGTAGTGAGTTCCTGCCTGTCACTTTTCAGCCTGAACCGCGCAAATAACGGAATGCAAGAGATCGTGCATGAAGATTACCCAACCACGGTAAAAGCGAATCAGCTTATTGATAATTTCCAGACCTTTGTCAGCACACAGCAACTGATGCTGCTGGATAGCGACGGTAAATGGACGGGGGAATCGCAAAAACAACTTGCTGAGATCAGCTCCCACATTACCGCTCTGCTGGAAGATTTATCTAAAAACCTGCGCGATGATAAATCACAGAAAATCCTCGCAGACATCCGCACCGTGCGCCAGCAGTATCTCGACTCTCGTTTCCGCATCCTCGATGCCGTTAAAAATAACGATCGCGCGGGTGCGATTCAGGAGATGATGACCAAAACCATTAATATCCAGAACGCTTACAAAGAGCGCGTTTTGGCGCTGATCGCCATTCAGGATGGGCAAATGCGCGCGGCGGGCGAGCAGGTGCAGAACGATTTCAGTTCAAACCGCCTGATGCTGATTCTGCTGGCTATTGTTAGCATCGGCATGGGCAGCCTGATTGGCTGGTATATCGTGCGGATGATCACTCGCCCGCTCAGAGAAGCCGTTACCTTTGCCGAAGCGATTGCCGACGGCGATTTGACGCGTACTATCGATTCTCGCCATCGTGATGAAACCGGCGTGCTACTGCGCGCGCTGATGGAGATGAAAAACCGTCTTGTTGAGATTGTTCATCAGGTGCAAAACGGTTCAGAGAATATCTCCAGTGCGGCGGCACAGATTGTGGCCGGTAATCAGGATCTGGCGGCGCGTACCGAAGAGCAGGCCAGCTCCGTCGAGCAGACGGCGGCTTCCATGGAGCAGATCACCGCAACGGTGAAAAACACTGCCGATCATACCTCCGAAGCCACACACCTCTCCGCCGATGCGGCGACAGTCGTGAAGAATAACGGCGAGATGATGAAGCAGGTCACCGAGAAGATGCGCGTGATTAACGACACGTCCAACCGCATGTCGGACATCATCAACCTGATTGACGCGATTGCCTTCCAGACTAACATTCTGGCGCTGAACGCGGCGGTCGAAGCGGCGCGCGCCGGTGAACACGGCCGTGGTTTTGCCGTCGTGGCCGGTGAAGTGCGTCAACTGGCGCAGAAGAGTGCCTCCTCGGCCAACGACATTCGCCATCTGATTGAAAGCTCTACCAGCCAGACCCGCGAAGGCATGGCGCTGGTCGAAAAAGCCAGCGCGCTGATTAACGGCATGGTTACTAACGTAGAAGAGATGGATGTTATCCTGCGAGAAATTGGTCAGGCGAGCCGCGAGCAGACCGATGGTATTTCGCAGATTAACAGCGCGATTGGCCTGATTGACTCCACCACCCAGCAGAACTCCAGCCTGGTGGAAGAGTCTGTGGCGGCGGCAGCGGCACTGAATGACCAGGCGTTGCATCTGCGCGAGCTGGTACAGGTGTTCCGCCTGCGCGAGGCGCCACAGGCCGTTTAATCGAGTTGTGAAATCTCCAGCGCTGCGCGGTCGATAATGCCAATTATCTGTTTAAGCTGCGTGGCGCTGACTCCCCCCTGATTTACCCGTAAATCCAGCACGGCTTTAAAGTTCTCCAGCGCCCGCTTCATCTGTGGGTTTTTGCGCAGTTGATAGCCAACGTTGCGCGCTTTAATCCGCTCTTCAATCTGTGCCAGCGATGGCTGATTTTCCGCCAGCCACTGCGTGCCCTGCGGTGTAATAGCGATCATCCTGCGTCCGTTTTCTTCATCGCCAACGGTAATAAACTGCTGTTCTTGCAGAAAATCCAGCGTCGGGTAAATCACGCCAGGGCTGGGTGTGTAGTTACCCTGCGTCAGTGCTTCAATGGCTTTGATCAGCTCATAGCCGTGGCTGGCGTTTTGGCTGAGTAAATGCAGGATCACCAGACGTAATTCGCCGTGACCGAAAAAACGTTGGCGGCGGCCGCTGCCGTGCCCGTGGTGGCGCTCACTGTCGGTATTGCCATGATGATGGCGCATAGCTGCTTTCTCACATAATTTGATATATCTAATTTATATCTAAAATAACCTCTTTAAACAATGCTGACGTTGCTGTTTATATTAATTTTCTGATTTTTAATGACATTAATTGAGCCTTTAGCAACCGGTGCGTTTTTACGAGGCTATATCATAAAAACATCTTGCCTTCTTCCCAATCAACAATCATTATCATTTGCACAATATTTAGATATATCGTATTCACATTCACGAAGGCCGATTATGACTACTCACCCTCAACGCTATCCCCAGCGAGTGCGCAATGAGCTGCGCTTTCGCGAGTTAACTGTTTTGCGCGTCGAACGCGTTGGCACGGGCTTCCAGCGCATTGTGCTCGGTGGCGAGCAACTGGATGGCTTCACCTCCCGTGGCTTTGACGATCACAGCAAAGTTTTCTTCCCTCAGCCGGGTACGCACTTTGTACCGCCTGTGGTGACTGACGAAGGTATCGCCTGGGGCGATGGCCCGCGCCCGGCTTCCCGCGACTATACGCCGCTGTACGATGCCAGCCGCCACGAGCTGGCGCTGGATTTCTATATTCACGACGGCGGCGTGGCGAGCAACTGGGCGATGCAGGCGCAGGTGGGCGATAAATTGACTATCGGCGGGCCGCGCGGTTCGCTGGTGGTGCCGGAAGATTACGCCTGGCAGCTGTACGTTTGTGACGAATCCGGTATGCCAGCGCTGCGCCGCCGCCTTGAAGCGCTCAGCCTGCTGACGGTACGCCCGCAGGTCACAGCGGTAGTGAGCATTGCGGATGTTGCCTATAAAGATTATTTCGCGGATATAAACGGGTTTGATATTCAGTGGGTCGAGGGCCATAACTCGCAGGCCGTTGCCGACAAACTGGCGGCGATAAGCGTGCCGGAACACGACTATTTTATCTGGCTGACCGGGGAAGGCGAGGTGGTGAAATCGTTGATGAACCGCTTTGAATCTGCTGACATTGATCCGCAACTGGTGCGCGCGCAAGCTTACTGGCACAAGAAATAAGCGGTAAGCCCGGTGCGATTACCGGGCTCGTTGCGCTCAGGCCACTTCGTCGTACTCGGCTTCGCTGACCTGCTGTTCCAGCGTCTGGCGGATCTCCGCCAGCGCTTTCTCCTGCTGGCGGAAGTAGGTTTCCCTGTCGCCAAGCGTGGAGATCAACTGCCAGGACTCCTCTTTTTCCAGCGTCGCCAGCTCTTCTATCAGGCTGGCGATATGCTGTTTGACCTCAAGAATACGCTGGCGCAGGCGCTGCAGGTCGTTGAGACGATCGCTTGCCATTAATGGCTCCAGCCCTTTTTGCAGACGGGTCAAAATCGAACGGATAGCACTAAGATCGCCGCGCTGGCGCGCCTGGTTAAGCTGCACCATCATGCTGTGGGCGTCGTTTTTCAGTTCGTTGTCCACCAGATCCGGATGACAGAGCTTGCTAGCCTGGCGCCACAGGCGTTTCAGTTCATGACGCTCGTCTTCGCTCATCTTCTGCTCGAAGCTAAAGCGTTTTTCCGCGTCGTGCTGCTGCTCCTGGTAGCTTTCATACTCCTGACGCGCTTCGTCACGCGCCTGGCGCGCGGGTTCTTCTTCACGCGTGAGGCCGCGCTCCAGCTCCTGCGCTTCGGCGAGCAGCGAGGCAATTAGCTCGCTTTGCTGTTGCAGATGTTTACGCGCTTCCGCTGCTTGTAACGAGTGTGGCGGCATACTTTGCCAGCGCTGTGTCAATGTCACTAAGACTTCCACCGCTTGAGACAGGTATTTCTGGCAGCGCAGATAATCCGCCTCGCGACGGCGTGCTTCCGCTTCCTGGCGGCGCACTGCAGCTTCGGCCAGCGTTTTACGTAGCCGCAGGATCTGCGACATCAGCGGCCCAAGGCGAGTTAAGTAGAGATCGTTGAATTCATCCAACAGCTGGATACGCGCATTGCGTTTATCAATGAGCTCGCGCATTTGCTCTTCCAGCGCTTTTAGCTCTAGCTTGCTGGCGGCCACTTGCGGGTCTTGCCAACTGACCACTGAGCGCTGGTTTTGCAGCCAGACGGTGATGGCGCGCATCGCTTCGCTGTAATTTTTCTCTTCAAGCGCGTGAACGATAAACGCTAACTCCGGGTCCGTAACTTCATTTTTAAGTAAAGGAAGCTGGCTGAGGATGATGCCGTCATCCTCCAGTTCAATGGCGTATTTGATGATTTCAAGCCGTTTTATAGGTTTGTTCATGGCGTTTCGTCAAAGCGCTTTGAGTGTGTTAAAGGGAGTTGTTAATTCATCAAATCTGGACCATGGATACAAATCTCGCAATAGCCCGGAGCCATATTACATGGGACATATTTCAATGCGTTAGTCTTTCTGTGAAAATTGCGTTTATGGCGTCTTTTTGCCGCGAAACGAGCGAAAAGTTGCTTTATGGCGGGGCGTTAGCCCCGCCTGTCACCGTTTTTTGGGATGCGGTATCACAACATGTTTAGCCGTCTCGATCACGCGCAGTTTAAGCAGACTATGCGCTTTCCGGCAGACCGCGAACCCGGATGGGTTCCTCGATGGCGTTGGCGGCGAGCAAACGCTGAAGAGCCGAGATCGCGGTATCGGTCAATTCGTGCCCTTTGGTCAGCACCATCAAGCCATTGGTGGTGCGGATATCTTCGTCAACCACCCAACCCGGCATCAGTTCGCGAATACGCGCAGAGCGCACGCCGGTCACATTAGAGCGGAAATCTGACAGGGATTTAATGATGTATTCGGGTAACGGTGGGTGCGCCGCCCGCAGAATTTCCCATGGTCGCTCCAGGCTCCATCCCCGCGCCGCATGCCGCTCCAGCTCAAGGGCTGCGCGCAGCAGATGGGCACCACGTAAAACCTCTAGAGGCACGTTGGGTGAGGGCTCTTTTGCCTGGTGGCGAATGATGCCAGCGACCAGTTCAAGACGGGGAATATTTTCCACCAGTTTTCCCGCGACGTCGGGATGCCCCAGCAACAGCTTTTTCTCCTCCTCCGAGAGCTTGCGCTGAGCAGCATCGGCCTGAACGATATCGGCGGGAATGCCAACACAACCAATTTGGCTTAGTGACGCGGCAATGGTGTAGATCCACTCATCTGGCCACTCCAGCTTCGGCAGTGCGTGGCGGACGCAAGATTGTGCGAATGCCGCCCGCTGAAATGCCCATGGGGCGACCATGGCAAGCACTTCCGTTAACGTTTTGACTGAGGCGGTAAGGGTAGTTGCCAGCAACTCTTTTTCCGCGCAGACGAGACGATACTGGCGCACGGCGTCGTTAAGCGCCGCGACCAGTTCGTCTTTCGGACACGGTTTGCAGAGATAGCGGAAAATGGCACCTTTATTGATGGCGGCAATAGAGGACTCCACATCGGCCTGGCCGGTAAGCAGGAGCCGCACGCTATCAGGCGAGAGCTCGCGTGCTTTCGCCAGAAACGTGGCGCCATCCATGCCGGGCATGCGCATATCGGACATGATCACCGCAAAGCGTTCTCCCCAGCGAATAGCGTCCAGACCGGCTTCCCCGCTCGGCGCTACCACCACATCAAATTCGCCAAACAGGTTTCGTTCCATCGCGGCGAGTACGTTAGGTTCATCATCTACGCACAGCACCCTGGGCAAGGTGGTATCAGTCATGAAGAGTGTCCTGTAAGTTAGCGAGCATCTGTTGCCATAGAGGGAGCTGGTTAAGCACGCCTGCTTTTTCAAGGTAATCGCGGTCGGGGGCGCTGTTGTTGGCCAGCGCCACAGCGACATGCACCACACCAAGCGCACCGAACGTATCATGTGCGAAATGTGAGGGATGAGCGTGCCCGGCCACTATTTCGACGATATCCAGGGGTAATCCCCATACCGCCAGCAGGTAAGCGCCCACCGCAGCATGCATGGGAATATCATTACATGTGGTTACTTCGCTACCGATCTCGCTCATTTCGGGGATCAGCTTCGCAATATTTGCGAGCAGCGCGGCGGTAGGTTCCAGCCCCTGATGGCCTGCAATCCGGGCGGCAAGTGAGGAAGCAAGAAGAGAAACTCGCCGTAACTCGCTGACAAAAGGATCCCTTTTCGCGTCGGTAAAACAGTGTGACGTCAGCACCAGCAATTTCACCTGATCCATGCCGAGAAGTGTAATAGCGCTACCGATATCGTGGATTTGCGAACCTCTGTTGAACCAGGCTGAGTTCGCAAGCTGCATGATTTTGACGCTCAGCGCCGGGTCGCTGCCCAGCAATTCGGCAATCTGCCGGGTATCGCTATCGGGGTTATTGAGAAGATGTTGAACTTCGGTGAACACTTTCGGTGCGGCAGGTAATTGATTGATCCGACCGACCACGTCGAGCACCGCCGGATCGTTGAACATTGTACGCAGAGAAAGCGCGCTTTCGATCATCTCTACTAATTTCGCGCTGTCGCAGGGTTTTGAGACAAATCGATGCGCGACTTCCAGCATACGCTGGGTTGCACCAGGTTCTGAGTAGCCGGATAAAATGATACGTATTGTGCCTGGCCAACGGTTGCGCACCTGCGCCAGTAACTCTGCGCCATCCATAAAAGGCATTCGCATATCGGAGACCACGACATCCGCCGGGATCTCTTCCAGCATGGTCAGCGCTTCAGGTCCACTGTTGGCGAAGCGGCATTCCCATTCGGTATCTTGCATCATGATGGCGCGCTCAATGCCGGAAAGCACACGGCTTTCGTCATCAACGAACATCACTTGCATGCAGGTTCATCCTCGGTGCGGCAATTGAGCGGAAATTGCAGGATAAACGTGGAACCCACGCCTTCTTCTGACTCGCAGCGAATTTTTCCATTATGTTTGTCCACCACGGTTGAATAGACAATCGCCAGCCCTTGTCCTGTCCCTTTCCCCACCGCTTTCGTGGTGAAGAAAGGATCGAAAATGCGGTCACGGATGGCGGCCGGTATGCCGCTGCCATCATCCTGGATGCGGATTTCTACATATTCGCCGTTCTGTAATGCTGAGATAACGATGCGGCCTTTCTCTTTCACCCCTTCCTGCAGGGTATCCGCAATGGCGTGGGCGGCATTGACCACCAGGTTGAGAATGGCTTGTCCGACCATGTCACGCAGGCAAGGGAGTTGCGGTAAGTTGTCAGCGATGTGCGTTTCGAGCTCCGCCACATATTTCCATTCGTTGCGGGCCACCGTGACCGTGGTGTTAATCACATCGCGAACATCTAGCATCTCCTTCACATTCTTCGAAGGGTGGGAAAATTCCTTCATCGCGGCGACAATGCGGGCAATGTGCTCAAGGCCTTCAAGAGATTCGTCCAGTGCGCCGGGAATTTGCCGACGCAGAAAATCAATTTTTGTGCGTTTGAGCATCGTATCGAACTCTGCCATTGCAGGATCATCGGCCATTTGATCTCGTGCAACGTCAGCGAGCGCGAGGGCGGCATTCAGCAGTTTTAGCAGCGAGTCCGTGGCACCCTTTATGAAGCCAACATTATCGGAAACATACTGCGTCGGGGTGTTGATTTCGTGGGCGATGCCAGCGGCGAGCTGACCGATAGATTCCATTTTTTGCGCCTGAAGTAGCTGTATCTGCGCAAGACGCAGCTCGGCCAGCGCTTTTTCCAGCTCGTGCCGTTCGTTTTCTAATTCCATTGTCTTACGTGCGACCACTTTCTCCAGCCCGACATTTTGTTCGAGAATGGCAAATGGTGTGGCGTGACTGTGCCTGGCTTCCTGGGCGATGCGGCGTTTCAGCACATCAATGGTTTTATCCCGGGCAGCAAGTTTGCGCTCGTAGTCGACAGGGGACAGACCCGGGGTAGAGGCTTCGGAAAAGAGCGACATGATATTTACCCTCCAATGGCGACGCCGGTAAATGTCTGGTTGACATGCAACCCGTTGTACTGCTCACCGTAGGTTGAAAAACCTACCACCCGGTTCTGCACCATGATTTCGCCGATCTGCTGTTCCAGCCCCTCTTTTTCGAACTGGAGACGGCGCAGGATACAATCGCAGCCGATGATGACCGCAGGGTTTGGGATCGTCTCATGTACTTTTTCAAAAGCCTGGCTAAACGTCTGGATCGGATCTTCCGCTTTGCCGATCGAAACGATCAACCCCTCTTCGATAGCGCAATAACAGGTAAGTGAGAGATCATCGTTCATTTTCTGTATGGAACGGACGTAGGGCTCATCTCCGAAGGAGAGCACCAGTGGATTGCGGGAAAAGACGGTCGGTGTCAATTCGTCGATGGTAAGACCCAGGGATTCGGCATAGACCTGAGCGGCAGGTTCACCGTTGATCTCCATAATGAGCCGTTTTTCCGCGTCTGCCTCGGTAATAACCAACTCGACATCGCTGGGTACGAAATGTTGGATCTTAAACGTGGCGACCGGTGAACTGGTTTCGATAACCGCGAAAACGGCAGCGTCAGAAATAAAATGTCCATCACCATCATAAATAAAGCTTTTTTCGAAACGCAGGTCGTCACCGGCAGAGCCGCCAATGAGGGGCACATTACCAATCTGTTGATAAAGATTGGCCACCAACCGCTCTTCGGCCATCGAAAGACCATCCACCAGTAACAGACCAAAACGATACAGGTTTGGTCTCTCTTCGCTGTCGCGGCGAATGGTTTCCGCAATATCCGCAATCACCGAGGTGTATTCAAGCAGAGGATGAATGATAAACGCGCGGGCGTGAAAACCACTGCTCAGCCCAAGACCCAGCAGCCCCGAATGCTGAAAACCTTCAGTGCCAATATGGCCGGAGGAGGTACAACCGATGCAGGGGCAGGGGAAGGTGTTTTTTAATTCTCGGCCTAACACCTCCAGATCGTAATCCGGAGAGCAAAAGAAAAGGATGGTTTCAACATCTTCATGACCAATTTGGGCGGCAAACTGGGCAACAGCTTCGACCGGATCAGGTGATTCACTGCTGGCATATCTGGGCTGGAAACTCACGGCAAACACTCCCCACTTTGTGCAGCGGTTTTCGCCTCTGCGGTAGCATGGCCCAATGCATTGCTCATTGGTCTGATGAAGGAAGATTAGGAGTTGGATGAGTAAATATCAAATCGGCAGGTTGATAATTTGACAGGCTTTTTACTTCTCTTTTCTTTTTGCATCGGCACGGTTAATTCTGCTCATCTCCGTCGGTACAGAAGCGGCTGAAAGATTAACTTTCCTGAAGCTCAGAAGTTGCACGCCGAAGAGATAAGGAACTTCTTGAGTAGGTTATTGGGGGCAAAGAGCCACGTCGATATGTTGCTGTGTAAGCATGTCAAAGACATAATCATTCTGGATCATCCCGTGACAGTCGCCGGGTTTCTGCAATCTCGCGGATGTGCAGGATAAACATCTGGTCATTACGCGGGCACTGTATTCTGTCTGCCTGCGCAATTCTGGCGAACGGCAACACTGCGAAAGTGAAAAGAGTACCTTTACTCCACAACATCATCATTATCCCCGTTGTTTTCCGCGCGTGGTGTTTTATGAAAACGAATAATGCGTTTGCTGACAGGATGAGGAGCGGCCACCTTTTCACCAGAGGGTAAAGTTCGGCGAGAAACTCCTCTGTAATCTCCTTCCCCTGGATAAATAGCCGCATGAGAACTCCTATTGGCATGATTACCCTATGCTTCTTTTGCAGAAGTCCTCGGTATTTATTTAAAACCTACCGCCATTTTTGTGGCTCACCAGAATCCAGAAACAAAAAAGCCACTTCAATGGAAGTGGCTTAGGCATATGATTTTAAAGCTAAAATTTGGTGGCCCCTGTTGGGTTTGAACCAACGACCAAGCGATTATGAGTCGCCTGCTCTAACCACTGAGCTAAGGGGCCGTGGCGGGGAATTATAAAGTAACTTACCCCTGCAATCCAGCAGGAATCGCCTGGCTGATGTTTTTATAAACAACGCATTTTCAATCTCTTATACTGGAGTTTATCGCTTTTGTTCGGGAGTTAAGCATGATCCACGATATTCTGGCACCGGGGCTGCGTGTGGTGTTTTGTGGCATAAATCCGGGTAAATCATCCGCCCATACCGGTTTCCACTTTGCCCATCCGGGGAATCGTTTCTGGAAAGTTATCCATCAGGCCGGTTTTACTGACCAGCAACTGCGCCCGGAAGATGAGCGGCATCTGCTGGATACCCGCTGTGGCATCACCATGCTGGTTGAGCGGCCAACGGTGCAAGCCACGGAAGTCGGGTTGCATGAGCTGCGTAGCGGGGGCAGAGAACTGGTCAAGAAAATTGAGGATTATCAGCCTGCTGCACTGGCGGTGTTAGGAAAGCAAGCCTTTGAGCAGGCGTTTAGCGTGCGCGGTGCAAACTGGGGCAAGCAAAATATGACTATCGGCGTGACGCAGGTCTGGGTGCTGCCAAACCCCAGCGGGCTTAACCGCGCAACGCTGGATAAGCTGGTGGAAGCGTATCGTGAACTGGACGAGGCACTGGTGACTCGCGGCTTGTAACGGCAAATCGCGGGCAAAAAAAAGCTCCCATATGGGAGCTTTTTTATCGCCTGACGAATTAATCGTCGAGGAAGCTACGCAGCACTTCAGAACGGCTCGGATGGCGCAGTTTCCGCAGCGCTTTCGCTTCGATCTGACGGATACGTTCGCGGGTTACGTCAAACTGTTTACCCACTTCTTCCAGCGTGTGGTCGGTGTTCATATCGATACCGAAACGCATACGCAGGACTTTTGCTTCACGGGCGGTCAGACCAGCCAGAACGTCGTGCGTTGCAGCACGCAGACTTTCAGTGGTTGCAGAGTCCAGCGGCAGTTCGAGGGTGGTATCCTCGATGAAATCACCCAGATGCGAATCTTCATCATCACCGATCGGTGTTTCCATGGAGATAGGCTCTTTCGCGATTTTCAGCACTTTACGAATCTTATCTTCCGGCATCAGCATACGCTCAGCCAGCTCTTCCGGCGTGGGCTCACGGCCCATTTCCTGCAGCATCTGGCGGGAGATACGGTTGAGCTTGTTGATAGTCTCAATCATATGCACCGGAATACGGATGGTGCGCGCCTGATCCGCGATGGAACGGGTGATCGCCTGACGGATCCACCAGGTTGCGTAGGTGGAGAACTTGTAACCACGGCGGTATTCGAACTTATCAACCGCTTTCATCAGACCGATGTTGCCTTCTTGAATCAGATCGAGGAACTGCAGACCGCGGTTGGTGTATTTCTTGGCGATAGAAATAACCAGACGTAAGTTCGCTTCCACCATCTCTTTCTTCGCACGACGCGCTTTCGCTTCGCCGATAGACATACGACGGTTGATGTCTTTCACCTGCTCAATGGTCAGGCCGGTTTCTTCTTCAATTTGCTGCAGCTTCATCAGGCCGCGTTGAACTTCTTCTGCAACTTCATGCAGTTTTTCCGACCACGGTTTGTTCATGGCCAGCGCAGCGTTGAACCAGGTTTCATTGGTTTCGTTGCCGGTGAAGAGCGTAATGAAGTTTTTCTTCGGCATTTTGCACTGTTCAACGCACAGTTTCATGATGATGCGTTCCTGGGTACGCACGCGATCCATCATGACTCGCATGCTGTTAACCAGGTAATCGAACTGTTTTGGCACCAGTCGGAACTGTTTGAACACTTCAGACAGCTTCAGGATCTCTTCCTGCGCGGCAACGTGGCTGCGTCCTTTGGCTTTGATGGTGTCGCGAGTCAGTTCGTACTGGGTACGTAGCTCAGCGAATTTTGCACGCGCCAGTTCAGGATCGATGCTGTTGTCATCATCGCTGTCGTCGTCTTCTTCATCTTCTTCGTCTTCATCATCATCCATCTCTTCGCTGGAGAGTTCAGAACCGACATGGGTCGCGGTTGGCGCCATGTCTTCTTCAGCATTTGGATCGACAAAGCCAGTGATCAAATCAGAGAGGCGAGCCTGCTCAGCTTCAACGCGATCATACTGCTCCAGCAGATAGGTGATCGCTTCCGGGTACTCGGCAACGGAGCACTGAACCTGGTTTATGCCGTCTTCGATGCGTTTAGCGATGTCGATTTCGCCTTCGCGGGTCAGCAGTTCAACGGTGCCCATTTCGCGCATGTACATGCGCACCGGGTCAGTGGTTCGCCCGATTTCAGATTCAACGCTGGAAAGCACTTGTGCGGCGGCTTCTTCCGCATCTTCGTCAGTGTTGTTGGAGTTTTCGGCCAGCAACAGATCATCGGCGTCCGGTGCTTCTTCCATCACCTGGATGCCCATGTCGTTGATCATTTGGATGATGTCTTCGATCTGATCGGAGTCGACGATATCTTCCGGCAGATGGTCATTGACCTCGGCATAGGTCAGATAGCCTTGCTCCTTACCACGGGTGACAAGAAGCTTCAGCTGTGACTGCGGGTTTTGCTCCATAAGACGGTATCCACACTTAATTCATGAGGGTTGGTGTCGGTCGGCGAAATAAACCGCCAACATTTAACTCGAGGGTGTATTTATATTTTTGCCGCTGGCCCTCATCGCGGCTGTCGGGATCTTCCCGATCGGTTATCGGCACTTAAGCCGTTGAATTCACTTTTTTGCCAGTTCCTGGTTCAATTGCCAGAGTTCCCGGCGTTCTTCACTGCTTAAACCATGTGTGCGGTCACGAGCGATTAACTCTTCCTGCCGCCGTTCAAGCATCGAATCAAACATATGATTGAGCGCGTCGGTGAACGTTTTTTCAGCGATGTCTTTATCTGCTATATCGTCCCACATCGACAGTTTTTCAAGGGTTGCGGCCTCTTTTGTGCCGCGATAGTGCTCCAGCAACTGGCCGGTAGTCAGACCTGGCTGTGACAAACAAGTGTTGACCAGTTCTGTAAATAAGCCAAGCCCGGCAAGCCTTGATTGATCCAAACCCTCTAACGGCGGAACCTTCGGAGCCAGTTCCGGGTTCTGGATCAATAACCCTATCAGTATACGCATGGTTGTGCGTTTTAGCTGCGGAGCGGGGCGAGTCGTTGCGCTTTCCACCTGTTTTGGCATTAATCGATCAAGCTGAGCATCGTCGAATATGCCAATTTTATTCCCCAACAACTGCCGCAACTGGATGCGTAGCGTTTCGCCCGGCACCTGGTTGATTAACGGCAGCGCTAATGCGGCAAGCTGCGTTGTACCGTCCGGCGTGGTTAAATCCGCCTGCGGCAACAGGCTGTTAAACAGAAACGTGGAGAGCGGCAATGCCTGCTCCATGCGCGCTTCGAACGCCTCTTTGCCTTCTTTTCGCACCAGCGTGTCCGGATCTTCACCGTCCGGTAAAAACATAAAACGCAGCTGACGACCATCGTTCATATAAGGCAGCGCGGTTTCCAGCGCTCGCCATGCGGCATCACGGCCAGCACGGTCGCCGTCGTAACAACAGATAACATTTTTCGTCACGCGAAAAAGTAACTGAATATGATCCGCCGTTGTTGATGTTCCGAGCGACGCCACCGCGTAGTTGATGCCGTATTGCGCCAGCGCCACCACGTCCATATAACCTTCGACGACCAACAGCCGTTGAGGTTCGTCATTGTCCTGTTGCGCTTCATAAAGGCCATACAATTGGCGGCCCTTATGGAAAATATCCGTTTCCGGGGAGTTCAGGTACTTAGGCGTATCGTTACCCAGAACGCGCCCACCAAAACCAATCACCCGGCCACGTTTGTCGCGAATGGGAAACATGACCCGTTCGCGGAAACGATCGTAACTGCGTCCCTGATCGTTTGTGACCAGCATACCCGCATCAATCAGTGATTTACGGTTTTCGCTGTTGCCGCCAAAACGCTTTAATACATTGTCCCAGCCGGGAGGCGCGTAACCAATGGCGAACCGCTCAATGATTTCGCTGCTCAAACCGCGTCTGGACAGATACTGGCGTGCAGGCTCTGCAGCAGGTGGTGTCAACGATTGCTGATAAAACGCGTTTAGCCCATCCATTAATTGATAGAGCGTTTGCCGTTGATGGCGCTCTATCAGGCTGGGCCCACTGCCTGCTTCAAACGGCACTTCAAGATTGTGCATCGCCGCCAGTTCTTCAACGCTTTCCACGAACTCGAGCTTGTCGTAGTTCATCAGGAAGTCGAGGGCGTTGCCATGCGCGCCACAGCCAAAGCAGTGGTAAAACTGTTTTTCACCGTTCACGGTGAAAGAGGGCGTTTTTTCATTATGGAATGGACAGCACGCGTGATAATTCTTGCCCTGCTTCTTCAGCTTTACACGCGCGTCGATGAGATCGACGATGTCGGTGCGCGCCAGCAGGTCACTAATAAAGACTCGTGGGATTCGTCCAGCCATAGGCCCCGTTTTGATCTTTTATAGCCGTCGTTTTCCGGGCCAACATAATGCGACCGAAATCCGCAGGTTATATCAGGTTATAAACGAAAATAAGCCGCGCATTCCTTTCGGAAGCACGGCCTTACAACTACAACTCGGTCTAAACGAAAGGGCGTTTGCCCTGACGGATTAGTACAGACGAGTACGGCGTGCGTTTTCGCGAGCCAGTTTCTTCGCGTGACGTTTCACTGCGGATGCTTTAGCGCGTTTACGTTCGGTAGTCGGTTTTTCATAGAACTCACGACGACGAACTTCCGCCAGAACACCTGCTTTCTCGCAGGAACGTTTGAAGCGACGCAGAGCTACGTCGAACGGCTCGTTTTCACGTACTTTAATTACCGGCATGTGCCTCTCACCTTTGATTAATTCGGTTTGCCGCTGGCGTTCACGCCAGCTTATTTCAAAATGGTGCGGAATTTTACTGCAAGTGCTGCTGCTTTGTAAAGCACCGCCGCCCTTTTTGAAAGGGGACTTTTGTAAGGGTGAGGAGTATACACGAACTCCGCTGCATGAGTGAGCAAAGTTTTACTTCGACCCGCATTCGCCCTACACTGCGCGCTATTGCAAAGAGGTAAACAGAGTCATGCGCATACTGGGCATTGAAACATCCTGCGATGAAACCGGCATCGCTATTTATGACGATCAACAAGGGCTGTTAGCCAACCAACTGTATAGTCAGGTAAAACTCCACGCCGATTACGGCGGCGTCGTGCCAGAACTGGCTTCGCGCGATCACGTGCGTAAAACCGTGCCGCTGATTCAGGCCGCGCTGAAAGAGTCCGGATTAACGGCGAAAGATATCGATGCGGTGGCCTATACCGCAGGGCCTGGTCTCATCGGCGCGCTGCTGGTTGGCGCGACGGTTGGCCGCTCGCTCGCTTTTGCCTGGGACGTTCCCGCTATCCCGGTTCATCATATGGAAGGGCATTTGCTGGCGCCAATGTTGGAAGAAAACCCACCAGCGTTTCCATTCGTTGCGCTGCTGGTTTCCGGTGGGCATACGCAGCTCATCAGCGTAACCGGTATCGGACATTACGAGCTGCTCGGTGAGTCGATTGACGATGCCGCCGGGGAAGCCTTTGATAAAACGGCCAAACTGCTGGGGCTTGATTACCCAGGCGGGCCGATGCTGTCAAAACTGGCGGCTCAGGGCACCGAAGGCCGTTTTGTCTTCCCGCGCCCAATGACCGATCGTCCGGGGCTGGATTTTAGCTTCTCAGGTCTGAAAACTTTCGCGGCGAACACCATTCGTAACAACGGCTCTGACGAGCAAACCCGCGCTGATATCGCGCGTGCGTTTGAAGACGCAGTGGTTGATACGCTGATGATCAAATGCAAGCGTGCGCTGGATCAAACCGGTTTTACGCGTCTGGTGATGGCGGGCGGCGTTAGCGCCAACCGTACGCTGCGCGCGAAACTGGCGGAAATGATGCACAAGCGTCGCGGCGAAGTGTTCTATGCGCGCCCGGAGTTTTGCACCGATAACGGCGCGATGATCGCTTATGCGGGAATGGTGCGTCTGAAAGCGGGTAATGATGCAGGACTGAGTGTGACGGTGCGTCCGCGCTGGCCGCTATCAGAGTTGCCTGCGGCGTAAACCGTAATGGCCCGGTAGCACACTGTGCGCCGGGCACTATTATGACGCTTTTTCTTTCTCTTCTTTTTTCTTCTTCAGTTTCGACCAGATTTTGCCTTCCTGGTGTCGCCATAGGCGCTGAATATTGTCGTGATGGCGTAGCAGGATCAGGCAGGACAGCATCGCGACCGGGAAAGTGAACTGCGGTTTGAACCACCAGACATAAAAGGGTGCGATCAACGCGCTGACAATCGCCCCCAGCGATGAATAGCCGCTCAGCAGTACCGTTAACAGCCAGGTTCCCGCCATCACGCCTGTTAAATCCCAGCCGATAGGTGCAATAGCGCCAAATGCCGTTGCCACCCCTTTACCACCTTGAAACTTAAAGAAAACCGGCCAGATATGGCCAAGACAGGCGGCAATCGCAATAAGGCCGAGCCAGAACGGCGTTATGCCAAGCGCGTACGCGCCCCACACCGGCAGCATGCCTTTTAAGACGTCAAAAATCAGGACCGTTAGCGCTGCACCTTTGCCGCCAATGCGTAATACGTTGGTCGCTCCGGGGTTGCCGGAGCCACTCTCGCGCGGATCGGGCAGACCGGCGATGCGGCAGACCAGAATGGCGCTGGAAATAGAGCCACAAAGGTATGCAAGGAGAATCATCCCAGGCGCGATTGCACTCATAACGCTGTTCCGTTGTGAAAATGTCGTTTTATTCTCTGCATCCATGGATAATACGCATAAATGAGGGAAAGTGGTATCCAGGTTTTGCGCAAAATCTGACAGGTAGCCAAGAAAGATGCGGCCTGGCAGCGGCAATGGCGGGGCAAATAGCAGGCGAGGTGAAATGGACATTGTATTTATAGAGCAGCTTTCGGTTATTACCACTATTGGTGTTTACGACTGGGAACAGACCATTGAGCAGAAGCTGGTGTTCGATATCGAAATGGCCTGGGATAACCGCGTTGCGGCGAAAAGCGACAATGTGAACGATTGTCTGAGCTATGCGGATATCGCAGATGTGATTATCGGCCATGTCGAAGGCGGGCGTTTTGCGCTGGTTGAACGCGTTGCGGAGGAGGTGGCTGAGCTGTTGCTGGCGCGCTTTAACTCGCCCTGGGTGCGTATCAAATTGAGCAAACCAGGTGCGGTTGCGCGGGCGTTGAATGTGGGCGTAATCATTGAGCGTGGCTTAAATCCGAAAGAAAGTATTTAAATTCATAATAGTTAAACCAAGCGCTAGTATTCAGGTCATAGATCTCGGTCTTTCACGGCTTCTCCGCGGGATAAGCCGTTTTTTATATCTTTTTAGGGGTTTATTTGATGGGCGATATGCATTCATTGCTGGTAGCAGCCATTCTGGGTGTCGTTGAAGGTCTCACAGAATTTCTGCCCGTATCCAGTACCGGTCACATGATCATCGTGGGGCATTTATTAGGCTTTGAAGGTGATACGGCAAAAACGTTCGAGGTGGTGATCCAGTTAGGTTCGATCCTCGCGGTAGTGGTGATGTTCTGGCGGCGTTTGTTTGGCCTGATCGGCATTCATTTCGGCAAGCAGCCGCATGAAGGCACTGGCACCGGCCGCCTGACGCTGATTCATATCCTGCTAGGCATGATCCCGGCGGTGGTGCTGGGGCTGGTATTCCACGATACCATCAAGTTGCTGTTTAACCCGCTAAACGTGACCTATGCGCTGGTGGTCGGTGGTGTCTTGCTGATTGCCGCTGAAGTGCTGAAGCCG
The DNA here is from genome assembly GCF_004331415.1 of Kosakonia quasisacchari. Lineage (GTDB taxonomy): Bacteria > Pseudomonadota > Gammaproteobacteria > Enterobacterales > Enterobacteriaceae > Kosakonia > Kosakonia quasisacchari. The sequence goes on along the minus strand of NZ_SJOP01000004.1, from coordinate 114,588 downwards.
AAAGTCCCGCGCGCGCAGGGCGTTGATGACATGACTTATCGCCAGGCGTTTATGATTGGTTGCTTCCAGTGTCTGGCGCTGTGGCCGGGTTTTTCCCGTTCCGGGGCGACGATCTCCGGCGGTATGCTGATGGGCGTTAGCCGCTATGCGGCGTCCGAGTTCTCTTTCCTGCTGGCGGTGCCGATGATGATGGGCGCGACGGTACTGGATCTCTACAAGAGCATGGGCTTTCTCACCGTGGGGGATATCCCGATGTTCGCCGTCGGTTTTATCACCGCGTTTATCGTTGCGCTGATCGCCATTAAAACCTTCCTGGAGCTGATTAAACACATCTCCTTTATTCCATTCGCGATTTACCGTTTTGTGGTCGCGGCAGCGGTTTATCTGGTTTTCTTCTAAGACTTGCGCCCTCAGTCTTTCGGCTGAGGGCAACGATGTGCCTTCCAGGCCGCCAGCGCCGCAATCCGCCGACGCGTCAGTTCTTCACGCACTTCCGCTCCCTTAAAACCTGCCTCTATGACTGGTTTAGTCGGCACGGCGCGCGCCACTTCCCAGGCTTCACGCAGTAAACGCCCCTGCGAATAGTCGCAGGCTTCAAAACCGGTGCGCCCACGCACGTCCGCTTCGCTGGTTAGTGCGATTTGCTCAACACGCTGCGGTTTACGCCACGCGTCGATAGAATCGAACAGTTTGACGATGGTTTTCGGCTGCAAAATGGGGAAGGTATGAATCAGGTCGTGAAACTCCGCCACCAGTTTGGCTAAATCGCGGATCTCGTTTGGGACGCGTAGCCGCTGGCACAACCCATCGACCAGTTTTACGCCCGCCGGGCCGTGCCCATGATGGCGCGGCCAGAGCGCTTTTGGCGTCAAGCCCTTGCCTAAATCGTGGCACAAGGTAGCGAAGCGCACGTCCACCTGCGGGCTGAGCATTGCCGCCATTGAGAGCGTCATCAGCGTATGTACGCCCGTGTCGATTTCTGGGTGCCATTTCGCCGGTGCCGGTACGCCAAACAGGGCGTCAATTTCCGGGAACAGCACTTTCAGCGCGCCGCAATCGCGTAACACCTGAAAATAAACCTGCGGATTGCGGGTTTGCAGCGCATTTTCGGTCTCTTTCCACACCCGTTCGGCTGTCAGGTGTTCAAGTTCGCCCGCTTCGGTCATCGAGTGCATTAAGGCCAGCGTTTCATCGGCGATACGGAAGCTGAGGTGTGCGTAACGGGCGGCAAAGCGCGCGACGCGTAACACGCGCAGCGGATCTTCACCAAAAGCCGGGGAAACGTGGCGCAGAATGCGGTTACGCAGATCCTGCTGGCCGCCATAGGGATCGATAATCTCGCCCTGGCTATCTTGCGCCAGCGCATTCACGGTTAAATCGCGGCGTAGCAGATCCTGCTCCAGCGTAACGTCTGGTGCTGCATAACAGGTGAAACCGGTATAGCCGGAGCCAGACTTACGCTCGGTACGCGCCAGCGCATACTCTTCGTGGCTTTGTGGATGGAGGAACACAGGAAAATCGCGGCCTACCTGCTGGTAACCCGCGTCAAGCATCTCTTGCGGCGTCGCGCCGACAACAACCCAATCTTTGTCTTTGACCGGCAGGCCCAACAACGTATCGCGTACTGCACCACCGACCAGATAACTCTTCACGCCGCCACTCTCCTCTACACATTTGCCGACAGATAATACGTAAGTGTAGAGAAGATGGCGAATCTGCTTAGTTCATCCAGCGATCTTTGCGTTTACGGGTGGGGATCATATGCGGTAACAACAGACCGAGGATCAGGCCCGCGCCCAGCACACCGCCGCCATACATAAACCACTGCATAATGATGGTGCGCTGTTTGTCATCCAGTTGCAGGTTCGCGGCGCTCACCTTCTTCTGCGCCACGATTAACTCATTTTTGAGCTTTTGATTTTCATCTTTCAGCCCGCTAATCACGCCATCGCTCTGGGCGACTTTCTGCTGCATCTCGGCGGTTTTCTGGTTCCAGGTATTGTCGATATTGTTCAGTTTATCGGTCAGTGTTTTCACCTGGTTTTCCAGTTCCGGCACACGGGTGCGCAGGCTTGGCTGGCTGTTCAGCTCTTTCAAGGGGATCCACGCGGTACGCCCAGTGCTATCGCGCACCTGGCCGTAATCACTGTTTTCCTGCAACAGCGTGACTTCCTCGCCGGCATTCACCGTGCCGACAAGGCGATAGTTATCGCCCGGGCCGCTACGTATCCAGGTATTCAGTTCGTCGGAAACATAACGTTTTTCTTCGGCGTGGGTACCAACAGACACGCTAAGTGCAAAAAGGGTCAATCCAATCAGGCGTAATTTTGGCATCAGGCAGTCATTATTTTCATTAAACGTGAGTGATAAACAGTGGCAACAGTCTGACGACACCCGGCTGCTGGCATCAATCGGAATCTTCCAGGTCAAACTGCGCACTTACGCGAACTTTTGCACCCGTCAGATTGCGCATTGCATGGCAATTTGACACAAAATACTATCTACTGACAAACATCGGGCGCGTTAGTTCGCCGAAATTTTCACTGATGTGACATAACCATAAGTGCAAGGCCATGGCTCAGGAAATCGAATTAAAGTTTATCGTGAAGAGCGACAGCGTGGAAACGCTTCGTCAACATCTGCATACGCTGACCGAAGAACATATCGCGTCCAGCCAGTTACTCAACATTTATTACGAGACGCCGGATAACTGGCTGCGCAGTCACGATATGGGGCTGCGCATCCGCGGTTTTGACGGCCAGTACGAGATGACGATGAAAATCGCCGGGCGGGTGATTGGCGGTTTGCATCAGCGGCCTGAATACAATATTCCGCTTACCCAGCCCGAGCTTGATCTTGCGCGCTTCCCGGCGGAAGTGTGGCCTGATGGCGTGCTACCTGCAGATTTACAAGCGCGAGTGCAGCCGCTGTTTAGCACGGATTTCTACCGTGAAAAATGGCTGGTTAACGTTGGCGAGAGCCGCATTGAAATTGGCCTTGATTTAGGCGAAGTCAAAGCGGGTGAATTTGCCGAGCCGATTTGTGAACTGGAGCTGGAACTGCTGAGCGGTTCTCCGGCGGATATCCTCAAGCTGGCGCGCCAACTGGTAAATGTTTCCGGGTTACGTCAGGGCAGCCTGAGCAAAGCGGCGCGCGGTTATCACCTGGCGCAGGGCAATGCCGTGCGCGAACGCCGCCCAACGGCGATTCTGCAAACCCCCGCCAAGGCTAGCATCGAGCAGGCTTTTGCCGCCGCGCTGGAACTGGCGTTGTCACAATGGCAATACCATGAAGAGCTGTGGGTGCGTGGAAATGAGAAAGCGAAAGCCGACGTTCTGAGCGCCATTGCGTTGCTACGCCACACGCTGGCGCTGTTTGGCGGTATTGTTCCGCGAAAAGCGAGCGCTCACTTACGTGATCTGTTGACACAGTCCGAAGCGACCATTACTTCTGCCGTTTCAGCAAATACGGCGGTGTGGAGCGCACAATCTGCCCTGGCGAAACTGGTGCTGACCGAGTGGTTAGTGACGCAGGGCTGGCGAACCTTCCTTGATGCAAAAGCGCAGGCCAAATTCGCCGACTCTTTTAAACGCTTTGCTGATGTTCATCTGTCACGCAGCGCCGCTGAGCTGAAAAAAGCCTTTGCCCAGCCGCTGGGCGACAGCTATCGCGACCAGTTGCCACGCCTGGCGCGAGATATCGACAGCGCATTCCTGCTCGCCGGACATTATGACCGGGCGCGGGCCGTGGAATGGCTGGAAAACTGGCAGGGTCTTCAGTACGCCATTGAAACGCGCCAGAGAGTCGAAATCGAACATTTCCGTAATACCGCGATTACCCAGGAGCCGTTCTGGTTGCACAGCGGAAAACGTTAACGAAAGGATATTTCGCATGCCGCACCACGCAGGATTGTCGCAGCACTGGCAAACGGTTTTTTCTCGTCTGCCGGAATCGCTTACCTCGCAGCCATTGAGCGCGCAGGCGCAGTCAGTGCTCACTTTTAGTGATTTTGTTCAGGACAGCATCATCGCGCATCCTGAGTGGCTGGCGGAGCTTGAAAGCACGCCGCCGCCTGCGAACGAGTGGCAAAACTATGCGCCATGGCTGCAAGCGGCACTGGATGGCGTCACTGATGAAGCCTCGCTGATGCGTGCGCTGCGGCTGTTTCGCCGCCGGATCATGGTGCGTATCGCCTGGAGCCAGGCGCTACGGTTAGTGGCGGAAGAGGCTATCCTGCAACAGCTCAGCGTGCTGGCGGAAACCCTGATCGTCGCCGCGCGCGACTGGCTTTATGACGCATGCTGTCGTGAGTGGGGTACGCCGTGCAATCCGCAAGGCGTGGCGCAGCCGATGCTAGTGCTTGGCATGGGAAAACTGGGCGGCGGCGAACTCAATTTTTCATCCGATATCGATTTGATTTTTGCCTGGCCGGAAAATGGCGCAACGCGCGGCGGGCGTCGTGAACTGGATAATGCCCAATTTTTCACCCGCCTTGGCCAACGGCTGATTAAAGTCCTCGACCAGCCAACGCAAGATGGCTTTGTCTACCGCGTCGATATGCGCTTGCGTCCGTTTGGCGACAGTGGGCCGCTGGTGCTGAGCTTCGCCGCGCTGGAAGATTATTACCAGGAGCAGGGGCGCGACTGGGAACGCTACGCGATGGTGAAAGCGCGCATTATGGGCGACAACGACGGCGATCATGCGCGAGAGTTACGCGCGATGCTGCGCCCGTTTGTCTTCCGCCGCTATATCGACTTCAGCGTGATCCAGTCCCTGCGTAACATGAAAGGGATGATTGCCCGCGAAGTGCGTCGCCGTGGCCTGAAAGACAACATTAAACTCGGTGCGGGCGGGATCCGCGAAATTGAATTTATCGTCCAGGTTTTCCAGTTGATTCGCGGCGGTCGCGAGCCTGCGCTGCAATCCCGCTCGCTGTTGCCGACGCTTGCTGCCATAGATCAACTGCATCTGCTGCCGGATGGCGATGCAGCCCGGCTGCGCGAAGCGTATTTGTGGCTACGACGGCTGGAAAATCTGCTGCAAAGCATCAATGACGAACAGACACAGACGCTGCCGGGCGATGAGTTGAATCGCGTGCGCCTCGCCTGGGGAATGGGCAAAGAGAGCTGGGAAGCGCTCAGCGAAACGCTGGATGCGCACATGTCTGCGGTGCGTCAGATTTTCAACGATTTGATTGGCGATGATGAAACGGATTCGTCAGAAGATGCCCTTTCTGAGAGCTGGCGCGAGCTGTGGCAGGACGCCTTGCAGGAGGAGGACTCCACGCCTGTATTGGCGCACCTCTCAGAGGATGATCGCCGTCGCGTGGTGGCGCTGATTGCTGATTTTCGCAACGAGATGGATAAACGCACCATTGGCCCGCGCGGGCGGCAGGTGCTTGATCACTTAATGCCGCATCTGCTCAGTGATGTTTGTTCGCGCGACGATGCGCCAGTGCCGCTGTCGCGCCTGACACCACTGCTCACCGGGATTATTACCCGCACGACCTACCTTGAGCTGCTGAGTGAATTCCCCGGCGCACTGAAACACCTGATTTCCTTGTGCGCTGCTTCGCCTATGGTTGCCAGCCAACTGGCGCGCTACCCGATCCTGCTCGATGAACTGCTCGACCCGAACACGCTCTATCAACCGACGGCAATGAATGCCTATCGCGATGAGCTGCGACAATATCTGCTGCGCGTGCCGGAAGATGATGAAGAGCAACAACTGGAGGCGCTGCGGCAGTTTAAGCAGGCGCAGTTGCTGCGTGTGGCGGCGGCAGATATCGCCGGTACGCTACCAGTGATGAAAGTGAGTGATCACTTAACCTGGCTGGCGGAAGCGATTATAGATGCGGTGGTGCAGCAAGCCTGGGGGCAGATGGTGGCGCGTTATGGCCAGCCGACGCATTTGCACGATCGCGAAGGGCGAGGTTTCGCGGTGGTTGGTTATGGAAAACTAGGTGGCTGGGAGCTGGGTTACAGTTCCGATCTGGATCTGGTGTTCCTGCACGACTGCCCGATGGATGTGATGACCGATGGCGAGCGTGAAATCGATGGCCGCCAGTTCTATCTGCGCCTCGCCCAGCGGGTGATGCACCTGTTCAGTACGCGCACGTCGTCCGGCATTCTTTATGAAGTCGACGCACGTCTGCGCCCATCTGGCGCTGCGGGGATGCTGGTCACCACTACGGAATCGTTCGCTGATTATCAGCAACACGAAGCCTGGACGTGGGAACATCAGGCACTGGCGCGCGCGCGCGTGGTGTACGGCGATCCGCAATTGACCGCCGAATTTGATGCCATTCGCCGCGATATCTTGATGACGCCTCGCGATGGCGCAACGCTGCAAACCGAAGTGCGCGAAATGCGCGAGAAAATGCGCGCCCATCTCGGCAACAAGCACAAAGACCGCTTCGATCTGAAAGCTAATGAGGGCGGTATCACAGACATCGAGTTTATCGCCCAATATCTGGTGCTGCGCTTTGCCCATGACAAGCCTAAACTGACGCGCTGGTCGGATAACGTGCGTATTCTCGAAGGGCTGGCGCAAAACGGCATCATGGATGAGCAGGAAGCGCAGGCATTGACGCTGGCGTACACCACGCTGCGTGATGAGCTGCACCACCTGGCGCTGCAAGAGCTGCCAGGGCATGTGGCGCTCTCCTGTTTTGTCGCCGAGCGGGCGCTTATCAAAACCAGCTGGGACAAGTGGCTGGTGGAACCGTGCGCCCCGGCCTAAGTGTGATATTATCGCGCGCAAATTTTGCATCTCTCAGGAGACAGGAATGAAAGTGACGCTGCCAGAGTTTAAGCAAGCCGGTGTAATGGTGGTAGGTGATGTGATGCTGGATCGTTACTGGTACGGCCCAACCAGCCGCATCTCTCCGGAAGCGCCAGTCCCGGTTGTTAAAGTCGATACCATTGAAGAGCGTCCGGGCGGCGCGGCAAACGTGGCGATGAACATCGCCTCACTGGGCGCCACGGCGCGTCTGGTTGGTCTGACTGGCATTGACGATGCGGCGCGCGCGCTGAGTAAGGCACTGGCGGATGTTAACGTTAAATGTGACTTTGTTTCTGTTCCGACGCATCCAACGATCACCAAATTACGTGTGCTGTCGCGCAACCAGCAACTGATTCGCCTGGACTTTGAAGAGGGCTTTGAAGGGGTTGATCCACAACCGCTGCATGAACGCATCAGCCAGGCGCTGAGCGGCATTGGCGCGCTGGTGCTATCGGATTACGCCAAAGGTGCGCTGGCAAGCGTTCAACAGATGATCGCGCTGGCGCGTAAAGCCGGTGTACCGGTGCTTATCGATCCGAAAGGCACGGATTTTGAACGCTATCGCGGCGCGACATTGCTGACCCCGAATCTGTCGGAATTTGAAGCAGTAGCCGGGAAATGCAAAAGCGAAGACGAGATCGTTGAACGCGGCATGAAAGTGATTGCCGATTACGAACTCTCTGCGCTGCTGGTTACCCGTTCCGAACAAGGGATGACGCTGTTGCAGCCGGGTAAAGCACCGCTGCATATGCCGACCCAGGCGCAGGAAGTGTATGACGTCACCGGCGCAGGCGATACGGTGATTGGTGTGCTGGCGGCGACGCTGGCGGCCGGGAATTCGCTGGAAGAGGCGTGCTATTTCGCCAACGCAGCCGCAGGCGTGGTGGTCGGTAAACTTGGCACCTCTACCGTGTCGCCAATCGAGCTTGAAAACGCGGTGCGTGGCCGCGCGGAAACTGGCTTCGGTGTGATGACGGAAGATGAACTGAAAGTCGCTGTCGCAGCGGCGCGTAAGCGCGGCGAGAAAGTGGTGATGACCAACGGGGTGTTCGACATTCTGCATGCCGGACACGTCTCTTATCTGGCGAATGCGCGCAAACTGGGCGATCGCCTGATTGTTGCGGTTAACAGTGACGCGTCCACCAAACGCCTGAAAGGGGAAACCCGCCCGGTGAACCCGCTGGAGCAGCGCATGATTGTGCTGAGCGCGCTGGAAGCGGTGGATTGGGTAGTATCGTTTGAAGAGGATACACCGCAGCGCCTGATTGCCGGGATCCTGCCGGATCTGCTGGTAAAAGGGGGTGATTACAAACCCGAACAGATCGCTGGCAGCGAAGAAGTGTGGGCGAACGGCGGCGAAGTGCTGGTGCTCAACTTTGAAGATGGTTGCTCAACCACCAACATCATCAAAAAGATCCAGAAAGATAGCCAATAACGGCGCTGTTGGTTAATGGTGAAAAAGAAAAAGCCCTCTTTATGAGGGCTTTTTACTATTGTTCATCAACCGGTGGAATGGCGGGTGCCGGTTTTACTTCGGCGACGTTGCCACTGTTGCGAGCTTCCAGCTCGCTGAGGCGCTGTTCCAGTAATGCCAGTTTCTCGCGGGTGCGCAACAGAACTTGTGTCTGCACGTCAAACTCTTCGCGGCTGACCAGATCGAGGCGGGTTAACTGCGATTGCAGCGTCTGGCGGATTTTCTTCTCAACGTCTTCCCCAAACTCACGGATCCCTTTCGGCATGGATTCGTGAACCTGTCGCGCAATCTGTTCAATTTTCTTCGGATCAATCATTTTGGGGTCCCTGTTCGGATAGGTTCATTGGGTTATTGTAGTGTGATAACCCAAGGTGATAAACCAGAATTGTTTGAAGCTTATGCATTGCCGAAGATTATCAATGGCGTTATAGTTATCCCGCTTATTCTCAGGGCGGGGCGAAATTCCCCACCGGCGGTAAATCAGCGAATGCTGAAAGCCCGCGAGCGCTTCAGGTTAACGCCTGAAGGTCAGCAGATCCGGTGTAATTCCGGGGCCGACGGTTAAAGTCCGGATGGGAGAGAGTAACGAATCTGTCGGGCAATGACGCCCGCTCGCGTTATTTTTTTGCCGCATTGCGACACTCCTAAGACTGCCCTGATTCTGGTAACCATAACTTTATTGAGGTCTTTTACCATGAATCAGACGCTGCTTTCTTCTTTTGGCACGCCTTTCCAACGTATTGAACACGCTCTTGCCGCGCTGCGCGAAGGCCGTGGCGTGATGGTGCTCGATGACGAGAACCGGGAAAACGAAGGCGACATGATTTTCGCTGCTGAAACCATGACCGTTGAGCAGATGGCGCTGACCATTCGCCACGGTAGCGGCATTGTTTGCCTGTGCCTGACCGACGAACGCCGTAAACAACTCGATCTGCCAATGATGGTGGAGAACAATACCAGCGCATTTGGTACCGGTTTTACTGTCACCATTGAAGCGGCGCACGGCGTAACTACCGGCGTTTCGGCAGCCGACCGTCTTACTACCGTGCGTGCGGCGATTGCTGATGGCGCTAAACCATCCGATCTGAACCGTCCTGGCCACGTGTTCCCGCTGCGCGCACAGCCGGGTGGCGTGCTGACTCGCGGTGGTCACACCGAAGCGACTATCGATTTAGTGACCCTGGCGGGCTTCAAACCGGCGGGCGTACTGTGTGAATTAACCAATGACGATGGCTCGATGGCGCGTGCACCGGAGTGCATCGCATTTGCGAAACAGCACAATATGGCAGTAGTGACCATTGAAGACCTGGTGGCCTATCGCCAGGAACATGAGCGCAAAGCCAGCTAATCTTTAGCCTTATCCATAAAAATCCGCAGCTATCGCCTGCGGATTTTTTTTGCCTGTTCTGCATCAAAGTTTGGCGCGCTTCTCATCGTCACGCATTGAAAATCTATTGTTCTACTTATAAAGTGGTAAGCGGTGTGGCGAGTATTAAAAGGGATTTGAGATTTCTCTAACTCGTTCAATTTAAGTGGTTTTGTAATTAATTTGTGAAGCAACTTTTGCCGAATATATGACGGAGGCAATGTGTTCATTTCCTGGTATTGGATTGTGGCTGTTGTTTTGATTGTCCTTGGCTATATCCACGTGCTTAAACGTAATTGCAAAGCCTGCCGCCATGATCGGGAAGCAATATATAAAGGCTATTTACGCGTGGTTGATGAGTTGAAAAAACGTCGGCGCGTTGGGCAGGGTGATTGATACGCCGCTGCCCGCGATTACCCTAACTTAACCGCCAAACCCCATCGCCTGTAACGCCACCAGGCTTAATCCCATCACCGACATGCCGCACAGCACGCCGTAGCTGGGGTTGTTATTGGGATCAATCTCTTTTGCCAGCGGCATCAGCTCATCGACCGACAGCGCCACCATAATCCCCGCGACCGCAGCCATTATCGCCGCCATAACGACTGGCGAGACCAGGCTTCCCAGAATCAGCCACGCCAGCACGCCGCCAAGGATTTCCGCCATTCCGGATATGCCCGCCCAGAATACCGCACTGCGTTTTGACCCGGTTGCCGCATACACTGGCCCGGCGACCGCCAGCCCTTCAGGAATATTGTGTAACGCGACCGCAAAGGCGATGCCAAAGCCGAGCTCCAAATCGTTGCTGGCGGTAACGTAAGTGGCGATCCCTTCAGGGAAGTTATGCAGGCTAATACCAAGCGTCAGCAAAATGGCGGTACGGCGAATGCCGCGCGGAAAAGTTTGCTGTGTGCCCTGCATTAAATCTTGCGGATGCGCGTGTGGTAGCATGCGATCCAGCGCGAAATAGCCCAGCAGCCCGACCACAAACATGCCGTAACCCAGCATGGGCGACATATTCTTCGTTGCCAGCGCGGCAGGCAGCATCTCCATCAGAGAGATCAGCAGCATGATCCCGGCGGCAAAACCGAGCGAAAACGCCAGTACGCGGTTTGAGGGCTTCTGGCCGATAACACCAAGAAGCGCGCCAATAAACGTCGCCGCGCCTGCCAGGATGGTCAGAATCAAAGGTACTGACATAAGTTGCTCCTTTATGATAATCATTCTCATTAATCTAAGTTTTTGTAGCAGGAAAAGCGAGACGGCTTAGCTACTTTTACGCATTCCTTACATTCAAAATTACTGATGATCTTCATCATGGTTATCTGAGTTCTTCGCCTACCGAAAAAGCGTAATCTACGTTTATCAAATAGACACACTCAGTAAGGATATCACCATGTCAGCACCTCGCATGCCTGCACTGTTTTTGGGCCACGGTAGCCCAATGAATGTGCTGGAAGATAACGTTTATACCCGCGCCTGGGGCGCTCTGGGCGAGACGCTGCCACGCCCGAAAGCGATTGTGGTGGTATCCGCGCACTGGTTTACCCGCGGAACCGGCGTGACCGCAATGGAAGCGCCGAAAACTATCCATGATTTCGGCGGCTTCCCGCAAGCGTTATACGATACGCATTATCCGGCTCCTGGCTCGCCGGAGCTGGCGCAACGCCTGGTGGAATTGCTCGCGCCTGTGCCGGTAACGCTGGATAAAGAAGCCTGGGGGTTTGACCACGGTTCATGGGGCGTGTTGATCAAAATGTACCCGAACGCGGATATTCCGATGGTGCAGCTCAGTATCGACAGCACCAAACCGGCGGCATGGCACTTTGAAATGGGCCGCAAGCTGGCGGCGCTTCGCGATGAAGGCATCATATTGGTAGCCAGCGGTAACGTGGTACATAACCTGCGTACCGCAAAATGGCATGGCGAGAATACGCCGTATCCGTGGGCAACATCGTTCAATGATTATGTGAAAGAGAACCTGACCTGGCAGGGGCCGACTGAGCAGCATCCATTGGTCAATTATCTTGACCATGAAGGCGGTTCGCTCTCTAACCCAACGCCGGAGCACTTCCTGCCTCTGCTGTACGTGCTTGGCGGATGGGATGGCAAGGAACCGGTGTCGATACCGATTGATGGTATCGAGATGGGATCGCTAAGTATGCTCGCGGTACAGGTTGGCTAAATGAATGGCGCATCAAGCGCCATTTCTTTGCCTGAAAATGGAAAATTTCGAGGAGGATCGCAAAAAATCGTATCTGAAATACGGTTTTTTTGAAAATAAAAAGAGCTCCGCTGCAAAAATGAAACGCTGTGCTGAATTTAGCTTCTTTTTGTGAACATCATCGTCGCAATAACCCACCCGAGTGACTACGCTTCAGAGTGTCTACTTTTTAGACATACCCATAAAAATAATCCGGTGTTATGCCACGAACATTCTGTTCGCGGTCGGTCTTTTGTGCCTAAAAATTAAACCCTCTGGAGACTCGGAAATATGAACTCAGCGAAAACCTTACTGAAAGTCTGTATTAGCTCCGCTCTACTGTTTATCTCCCACGCCTCTGTCGCCCAAACCTTTCGCGCCGCGGATGTTCATCCCGCCGACTACCCGAATGTGGTGGCGGTAAAACATATGGGGGAAAAGCTCAGCAAGGCGACAGACGGTCGGCTGGATATTAAGACCTTTCCAGGCGGCGTATTAGGTGATGAGAAGCAAGTTATTGAGCAGGCGCAAATTGGCGCGATTGATATTATTCGTGTCTCCATGACTCCCGTGGCGGCGATATTACCGGAGATAAACGTCTTTACGTTGCCCTATATTTTCCGCGATGAAGATCATATGCACAAAGTGCTTGATGGCATGATCGGCCAGGAAATTGGCAACCGTTTGTCGGAAAGCAGCAAATCGCGCCTGATCTTCCTGGGCTGGATGGACGCCGGTACACGTAACTTGATCACCAAAGCGCCTGTCACCAAGCCGGAAGATCTTAAGGGTATGAAGATCCGCGTGCAGGGTAGCCCAATTGCGCTCGATACCCTGAAAGCCATGGGGGCAAATTCGGTGGCGATGGGGGTCAGCGAAGTGTTCAGCGGAATGCAAACCGGCGTGATTGATGGCACGGAAAATAACCCGCCAACTTTCGTCGCGCACAACTATTTACCGGTCGTCAAAAATTATACCTGGAGTAAGCATTTTATTATTCCCGAGCTCTTTTTGTTCTCAAAAACCAAATGGGACAAGCTGAAAAAAGAGGACCAGGAATTAATTCTGCAACTGGCGAAAGAGGCACAAGTTGAGCAGCGTGAATTATGGAAAAGCTATAACGAAAAATCGCTTGAAGCGATGAAAACGGGTGGCGTGCAATTCCACGACATCGATACCAAAGCGTTTTATGAAGCGACACAGCCGGTTCGCGATAAATACGGTAAAGAACATCAGGAACTGATTACCCGCATCCAGCAAGTGCAATAACCTCTGCCGGGCAGGCGCGTTTTGCTGCCTGCCTATTTGCAACCTTCACCGGGGAAACTGCTATGGCTGAACGCTATTCGTTGTTGATGGATATTCTGTACCGGATATCGATGTGGATTGCAGGTCTGGCGCTGTTAATTATGGTGGCGATTATTCCGGTGGGCATTTTCGCCCGCTATGTCATGAACAGTGCATTATCGTGGCCGGAGCCGGTCGCCATTATTTGCATGGTGACGTTTACCTTTATTGGTGCCGCCGTGAGCTACCGTGCGGGTTCGCATATCGCGGTCAGCATGGTTACCGATCGTTTAAGCGAACCGCTGCGCAAAATGTGCTTTGTGGTTGCGGAGCTGATGTTGCTGGCGATCAGCCTTTTCATTCTCTGGTACAGCAGCGCGCTGTGCGCGGAGTTATGGGAACAACCGGTTGCCGAATTCCCGCTCTTTACTGCTGGCGAAAGCTATTTGCCGCTGCCGATCGGTTCTGCCATCACCCTATTGTTCATCGTCGAAAAAATGCTTTTTGGCGCGCAACATCACCGCCCGGTGGTGATGCTGGGTTCGTCGAGCTAATCCTCCGATCACATCCCGTAAGGAACGTTTATGGATGCTTTTATTCTGATCTTTACGCTGGCCATTATGCTGGCGGTGGGTGTACCGGTGGCTTACGCCGTGGGCATTAGCGCGGTGCTGGGGGCGTGGTATATCGATATTCCGCTGGAAGCGGTGATGATCCAACTGACTAACGGCGTGAATAAGTTCTCGTTGCTGGCGATCCCGTTTTTTATTCTTGCGGGCGCGATCATGGCCGAAGGGGGAATCGCTCGGCGATTGGTGAATTTCGCCTATATTTTTGTCGGCTTTATTCGCGGCGGACTGTCGTTAGTGAATATTGTTGCTTCGACATTTTTCGGCGCAATTTCTGGATCGTCCGTAGCAGATACCGCCTCGATCGGTTCAGTGATGATCCCCGAGATGGACAAAAAAGGGTATCCGCGTGATTTTGCCGCCGCGGTCACCGCCAGTGGTTCAGTGCAGGCTATCTTAACGCCGCCGAGCCATAACTCGGTGATCTACTCGTTGGCGACCGGCGGTACGGTTTCTATTGCTGCACTGTTTATTGCCGGGATCCTGCCGGGTTTGTTGCTCAGTTTTACACTGATGGTCATGTGCGTCGCATTTGCCCATAAGCGCGGTTATCCAAAAGGGGAGCGCGTGCCGTTTCGCCAGGCGTTGAAGATCTTCGTGGATACGCTCTGGGGGTTGATGACTGTGGTTATCATCATGGGCGGCATCTTGTCCGGGATTTTCACCGCGACGGAATCGGCGGCGATCGCCTGTCTGTGGGCCTTTTTCGTCACCATGTTTATTTACCGCGATTACAAATGGTCGGAACTGCCGAAGCTGATGTACCGCACGGTGAAAACGGTGACGATCGTGATGATCCTGATTGGTTTTGCCGCCGCGTTCGGGGCGGTAATGACCTATATGCAATTACCTGCTCGCATTACGGAAGCCTTCACCCAAATCTCGGATAACAAATACGTTATTTTAATGTGTATTAACATCATGCTGCTGTTGCTCGGCACGCTGATGGATATGGCGCCGTTGATTTTAATTCTGACGCCGGTGCTGCTGCCGGTGACCAATGCGCTGGGCATCGATCCGGTACATTTCGGCATGATCATGCTGGTTAACCTGGGTATTGGGTTGATCACACCACCTGTCGGTTCGGTGCTGTTTGTCGCCAGTGCGGTGAGCAAGCAGAAGATCGAACAGGTGGTGAAAGCCATGCTGCCGTTCTATCTGGTCCTGTTTTTTGTATTGATGCTGGTGACCTATATTCCGGCGATCTCGCTGTTCCTGCCGAAACTGTTTGGCGTGTTGTAAGGCAATAAAAAACCCGGCTCGGTGGCCGGGTTTTCTTTTATCCCTTTATTCCACAAAGATATGCGGATAGAAGCGGGAGAGATCCTGGGTTATTAGCGCGCGATCTTCACGAATGCCGATCCCGGCGGGCTGATCGTTGATAAGCCAGCTGCCAATCAGCGTATAGCTGTCGCCGAACTTCGGCAGCGGGTAAAACTCTTGCACAATCATGCCTTCTTCGCCATATGGCCCCTCAACGGCTTCCACCATTTTGCCGTTTTCAATGATCGACACATTTGCGCCTTCGCGGGAAAAAATAGGTTTAACGACGTATTTTTCCATCTCCGGATGCGGATCTTCGGCAAAATAAGCGGGAAGCAGATTTGGGTGATTCGGGAACATCTCCCACAGCATCGGCAACAGTGCTTTGTTGGAGATAATGCTCTTCCAGGCGGGTTCCAGCCAGCGCACGCCGGCGTCTTCCAGCTTGGTAGAGAACATTTCGCGCAGCATATATTCCCACGGATAGAGCTTAAACAGGTTACCAATCACCTGGTCTTGCAAGTCCGTGAACTGACCTTTTTCCCCGAGGCCAATATCTTCGATATAAAGGAATTCGGACGCCAGTTCTGCTTCTGCCGCACAATCCTGCAAGTACTGCACCGTACCGCGATCTTCGACCGTATCGCGGCAGCAGGTGAAATGCAGTAGCTGAAAACCGTGCTGCTCACGCAACTCGGCAAAGCGCTCAATCAGCTTCTCTTGCAGGCTATTGAACTGATCGCTGCCTTGCGGCAGGTTGCCAGCGTTAAGCTGATCTTCCAGCCAAATCCACTGGAAGAACGCTGCTTCATACAGCGAAGTCGGCGTATCAGCATTATTTTCCAGCAACTTGGGTTCGCCCACACCATCCCAGGCGAGATCGAGGCGCGAATACAAAGAGGGCTGATGCGTGGCCCATGACTGGCGCACAAAACTCCAGGTGTGCTTAGGAATGCGGAACTTCGCCATCAGTTCATCGCTGGCAACGACTTTCTCGACCACCTTCAGGCACATCTGATGCAATTCTGCGGTCACGTCTTCCAGCTTCTCGACCTGCGCAAGCGTCAGCTTGTAATAGGCATCCTCACACCAGTATGGCTCGCCGTACATGGTGTGAAAATTGAAGCCGTACTCGGTGGCCTTTTCGCGCCAGTCCGGACGCTCGGTAATACTGATTCTTTCCATGGTGCTTAGCCGCCCATTGAACGGGTAGTTGTACCGCTGGCGCTACGCTGCATGGTGTTCTGCTTGGCCACAGACTCACCAAAACCGCCGCGCGTTACCGTGGTCGTGGTAGCCGGTTTCGGTGCCATCGCCGTTTTTGGTACGTTCATGGTACGGCCCGGCTGTGCCGCGCCATAACCTTTACCGGAAGCATCGGTGTACTGACCATAAGCCGGGCTTGCCGGGTTACGCGAGCTGAACAGCGGTTGCTGCGCAAAGCCCGCACCGCCGCCCATCATACGGCCCATCATGTAACCGGCCATCAGCGGCATCCAGAAGCTGCCGCTGGATTGCGCCTGTGCCTGGTTTTCCGGCGCTACGCCCGCCTGCACCGGTGCTGCCTGGCACTGACCT
The DNA here is from genome assembly GCF_004331415.1 of Kosakonia quasisacchari. GTDB lineage: Bacteria > Pseudomonadota > Gammaproteobacteria > Enterobacterales > Enterobacteriaceae > Kosakonia > Kosakonia quasisacchari. The sequence goes on along the minus strand of NZ_SJOP01000004.1, from coordinate 98,005 downwards.
TCACCGAATTCGGCGACGCAATCTTCACGCGTGGCGTATTTCGGCGCGGTGCGCTCAGCTTCTTTCAGCGCATTGTTATAGGCGGTGGTACATTCCGCGCTTTTCCCCGGGTTTGCTGATGAGCAATCATCCGCGTTTTGATACAGGGAAACTGTCTCGTCACTTTTTTCACAACCCGCCAGCATAAAAACGGCGGTAACCGCCAGCGCGACAGGCGTCAGATGACGCGCGCTCCAGCTTTTGCGGAACGTCGAGTGTTGGATGTTTTTTGTCCGTTTCATTGTAATATTCCTGGACCCCAAAGGTATAAGTAAACGGTCAGGATAGAGGATGCGTGATGGAAGTTAAAGCAAGGAGGGGAGGCCTTTACGTTGCCTTACGTAAAAACGGGGGCTGGATGCCCCCGTTGTCGAAAAGTACTGCTTAACGCTTCACGCTAGTACGTGCTGCGGCAGGTTGTGAATTGCCGTTGAAGTTATCAACGCTTGCCGCCTGCTGCTCATCTTCTGGTGCGACGTTTTCCGGCGCGGTATCGACCGGTTTACCCAGCGTACTGTTCAGCGCCAGCAGATCCTGCTCGTTCAACGAACCCAGCGCGGATTTGATGTTCAACTGGTTGATCAGGTAATTGTAACGCGCACTGGAGAGCTGCTGCTTGGCGTTATACAGCGTGGTGGTCGCGTCCAGCACATCAACGATGGTACGCGTACCCACAGAGTAACCGGCTTCCATCGCATCCAGAGAACTCTGGGCAGAAACCACCGCCTGTTTGTAGGCGTTGATGCTGCTGATGGAGGCGTTCACGTTGTTAAACGAGGAGCGCACGGTCTGCACCACGTTGCGGTGCGCGCTTTCCAGTTGCTCACTCGCGCCAACAAAGTTGTACTGCGCCTGTTTCACCTGCGAGCTCACCTGGCCACCCTGATACAGCGGCAGAGAGAAGCTCAGGCCGACTTTATTCTGGCCCGCGTCAACATCCGGGTTTTGCGCACTTTTTGAACCGCTGTAAGAGGTGTTAGAGACACCTGTCGAGGCGGTTAAATTCAGCGTTGGTAAATGGCCATCTTGCGCCTGGCGAATTTGCTCGCGCGCCAGATCCTGGCTCAGTCGTGCCTGCAGCAGGGTCAGGTTACGGTTTTCCGCTTCCTTCAGCAGCGCATTAACGGCTTGCGGTTTGTCGGTCTTGAAATTGTCGACGTTCAGCGAAGCCAGTTGCGGGTAGTAATTACCGGTGACCTGACGCAGCGCTTCCACCATGTTGTCGAGGTTGTTGCGCGCGGTCACTTCGTTCGCCAGTACGGTGTCGTACTGCGAGCGGGCGTTTTGCACATCAGTGATGGCGACCAGGCCAACGTTAAAGCGCTGGGTCGTTTGATCCAACTGGCGGTAGATCGACTGTTTCTGTGCTTCGGTGTAGGAAAGCGTATCAATGGCGCTCAGCACGTTGAAATAGGCAGTCGCCGTATTCAAAATCAACGTTTGCTGATCGGTCTGCCAGGTGACGTCCTGAATGCCTGCCGTTTTTTCCTGCAGCGTCAAGGCGCGCCATTTTGACATATCAAAAATGGTTTGCGTTAACTGCAAGGACGCGCTGGTGACATTCGAATTGACGCCTTTGCTGTCACGGTAGCCATTGGAATAGTCATAATCTGCACCCAAACCAAGCTGAGGCAGTAACGGGCTACGCGCTTCGTTAATCTTTTCAAAAGCAGCATCGCGGTCAGCAGCGGATTTACGGAGATCCGGGTTGCTCAAACGCGCCTGCTGATAAACCTGTAACAGGTTTTCTGCCTGGCTCATGGCGCTGAAGCCGGTCAGGCTCAGGCCGATAAGGAGGGGGAGCAATTTCTTCATTTGCATTCCTTGTTGTGAAGCAGTATTAGCGCTGGTCTAAATTAGAAAAAATAATCGCCGATTCTACCAGATAGTGGCACCGCTTAAGCTTGGCGTAACGTGCCATCGGCGTAAATATGCATCAATCTATCACATAGCACTTGAAACGATAGCTATACAGGCTTGAAATCTACTGCTTTGTCATTATCTCAAAAGAGACGCCGCCCATGAGTAAGCCAGTAACATCCGCAGTGACTTTCACAAAAAACGATGTAGAAATTATTGCACGGGAAAGACTCTATAGCGGTTTTTTTTCGCTCGATCTATACCGCTTTCGCCACCGTTTATTCAATGGCGAAATGAGCGGTGAAGTACGCCGTGAAATTTTTGAACGCGGTCATGCCGCAGTCTTGCTACCCTTTGACCCAGTACGCGACGAAGTTGTGCTGATCGAACAGATCCGCATTGCGGCGTTTGATACCAGCGAAACCCCATGGTTGCTCGAAATGGTGGCCGGCATGATTGAAGAGGGCGAAAGCGATGAAGACGTTGCGCGTCGCGAAGCCATCGAAGAGGCCGGTCTGCACGTTGGTCGTGTGAAAAGAATGTTGAGCTATTTGGCAAGCCCTGGCGGCACCAGCGAGCGTTCCGCCGTATTGGTGGGCGAAGTGGACGCCACGCAGGCCTCAGGTATTCATGGTCTGGTGGATGAAAACGAAGATATTCGTGTTCATGTGGTGAGCCGGGAACAGGCTTACCAGTGGGTAGAAGAGGGGAAAATCGACAACGCAGCGTCTGTCATTGCCCTGCAATGGCTGCAACTGCATCATGAGAGCTTACGAAACGAGTGGAAAAAATGAAGCGTTATACACCTGACTTCCCAGAAATGATGCGCCTGTGCGAAACCAATTTCGCCCAGTTGCGCCGCTTGCTGCCGCGTAATGACGCAGCGGGCGAAACGGTGAGCTATCAGGTGACCAACGCGCAGTACCGGTTAACGATAGTCGAATCCACCCGCTACACTACGCTTGTGGAAATTGAGCAGACCGCGCCATCGATTAGTTACTGGAGCTTGCCGTCAATGACGGTGCGGCTTTATCACGATGCGATGGTGGCTGAAGTGTGTTCGAGTCAGCAGATCTTTCGTTTCAAAGCGCGTTATGATTATCCGAATAAAAAGTTGCATCAACGCGACGAAAAGCATCAAATTAACCAGTTTCTGGCCGATTGGCTGCGTTACTGTTTAGCACATGGAGCAATGGCGATTCCGGTTTGTTAGCGTCGTGAAACCTAAGGACACCATTTGGAAAGCCTGTTAAACCTCTCTCTGGCGGGTGAGCCCAGAGTGAGGGTATTACAAATAACTGATTCTCACCTGTTTGCCGAAAAGCATGAAACGTTGTTAGGGGTGAATACCTGGGAAAGCTATCAGGCGGTACTGGAGGCTATCCGCTCTCAGCAGCGTGAATGCGATCTTATTGTCGCTACCGGCGACCTGGCACAGGACCATACCGCTGCGGCTTATCAGCTTTTTGCTGATGGTATCGCAAGCTTTGACGCGCCTTGCGTTTGGCTGCCGGGAAACCACGATTTCCAGCCCGCCATGTACAGCGCGCTGCAGGAGGCAGGGATCTCGCCGGCGAAACGCGTTTTTATCGGCGATCACTGGCAAATTCTGCTGCTCGACAGTCAGGTGTTTGGCGTACCGCACGGTGAATTGAGCGAGTTCCAGCTCGACTGGCTGGAGAAGAAACTCACCGACAGCCCGCAGCGCCACACCTTATTACTGCTCCATCATCATCCGCTCCCTTCCGGTTGCGGTTGGCTCGATCAACACAGCCTGCGTAACGCTGGTGAGCTGGATAACGTGCTACAACGTTTTCCGCAGGTGCGGTATCTGTTATGTGGGCATATTCATCAGGAGCTGGATCTCGACTGGAACGGTCGCCGTCTGCTGGCGACACCATCGACCTGCGTGCAGTTTAAACCCCACTGCGCCAACTTTACGCTTGATACCATCGCGCCCGGCTGGCGCTGGCTGGATCTCTACCCGGACGGAACGTTGCATACAGAAGTTTGCCGTCTGGAAAGCACCCAGTTCAGACCGGATACCGCTTCAGAAGGATACTGATGTCCACTCTCCTTTATCTGCACGGGTTTAACAGCTCGCCGCGTTCCGCCAAGGCGACGCAGCTTTCGCAATGGCTGGCGCACCATCACCCGGAGATCAACGTGATTGTGCCGCAACTGCCGCCTTACCCCGCTGCTGCGGCAGAATTGCTGGAATCACTGGTGCTGGCGCAGGGCGGAAAACAGCTCGGTATCGTCGGTTCTTCGCTTGGTGGCTATTACGCGACGTGGCTTTCGCAATGTTTCATGTTGCCAGCGGTGGTGGTGAATCCTGCGGTACGCCCATTTGAATTGCTGGCAGATTATCTTGGCAATAACGAGAACCCCTACACAGGGCAGCAATATGTGCTAGAGTCTCGCCATATTTACGAGCTCAAAGTGATGCAAGTTGACCCGCTCGAAGCGCCGGATTTAATCTGGCTGCTACAACAAACCGGGGACGAAGTGCTGGATTACCGCCAGGCGGTGGCATACTACGATGCCTGCCGCCAGACAGTCGAAGAGGGCGGAAACCATGCCTTTGTGGGCTTTGAGAGTCATTTCACACAGATTATCGATTTCCTTGGGCTGCATTGAGCCAACAGGGAAACGATGCGGTCACTATCTACGAACAAACCATGACGCAATCCTATAACGCTGATGCCATAGAGGTACTCACCGGGCTTGAGCCGGTTCGCCGCCGTCCGGGGATGTACACCGATACCACGCGCCCTAACCATCTGGGCCAGGAAGTTATTGATAACAGCGTCGATGAAGCGCTGGCGGGCCACGCCAGGCGCGTGGACGTCATCCTGCACGCCGATCAGTCGCTGGAAGTTATCGATGACGGGCGCGGTATGCCGGTGGATATCCACCCGGAAGAGGGCGTTCCGGCCGTTGAGCTGATCCTCTGTCGTCTGCACGCGGGCGGTAAATTCTCTAATAAAAACTACCAGTTCTCTGGCGGCTTGCACGGCGTTGGGATCTCGGTGGTTAACGCCCTGTCTCGCCGCGTAGAAGTGACCGTCAAGCGTGACGGCCAAGTCTATAGCATCGCGTTTGAAAACGGCGAAAAAGTGCAGGATCTGCAAGTGATCGGCACCTGCGGTAAACGCAATACCGGCACCAGCGTCCATTTCTGGCCGGATGAATCTTTCTTTGATAGCCCGCGTTTTTCCGTTTCTCGTTTAACGCATCTGCTGAAAGCCAAAGCCGTTCTTTGCCCGGGCGTTGAGATCACCTTTAAAGATGAGGTGAACAATGCTGAGCAGCGCTGGTGCTACCAGGATGGCCTGAACGATTATCTGTGCGAAGCGGTGAACGGCCTGCCGACGCTGCCGGAGAAACCGTTTATCGGTAATTTCTCTGCCGAAACGGAAGCGGTAGATTGGGCGCTGCTGTGGCTGCCGGAAGGCGGCGAGCTGCTGACTGAAAGCTACGTCAACCTGATCCCAACTCTGCAGGGCGGCACCCACGTTAACGGTCTACGTCAGGGGTTGCTGGACGCGATGCGCGAATTCTGCGAATACCGCAATATCTTGCCGCGCGGCGTGAAGCTGTCGGCGGAAGATATCTGGGATCGCTGCGCTTATGTGTTGTCAGTGAAGATGCAGGATCCGCAGTTCGCCGGGCAGACCAAAGAGCGTTTATCTTCTCGTCAGTGCGCCGCATTTGTTTCTGGCGTGGTAAAAGACGCATTCAGCCTGTGGCTGAACCAAAATATTCAAACGGCGGAACTGCTGGCGGAGATGGCCATCTCCAGCGCCCAGCGCCGTCTGCGTGCCGCCAAGAAAGTGGTGCGTAAAAAGCTGACCAGCGGCCCGGCGCTGCCTGGTAAGCTAGCGGATTGCACCGCGCAGGATCTGAGCCGCACCGAGCTGTTCCTCGTGGAAGGTGACTCGGCGGGCGGCTCCGCTAAACAGGCGCGCGATCGTGAATACCAGGCGATCATGCCGCTAAAAGGCAAGATCCTGAATACCTGGGAAGTCTCTTCCGATGAAGTGCTGGCCTCGCAGGAAGTGCATGATATCTCGGTGGCGATCGGTATCGATCCAGACAGCGACGATCTGAGCCAACTGCGCTACGGTAAGGTTTGTATCCTCGCGGATGCGGATTCCGACGGCTTGCACATCGCCACATTACTGTGTGCATTGTTTGTGAAGCACTTCCGCGCGCTGGTGAAAAACGGCCACGTTCATGTGGCGCTGCCGCCGCTGTACCGTATCGACCTCGGCAAAGAGGTTTATTACGCGCTCACGGAAGAAGAAAAAACCGGCGTGCTGGAGCAACTGAAACGCAAAAAGGGCAAACCGAACGTGCAGCGCTTTAAAGGGCTGGGCGAAATGAACCCGATGCAGTTGCGTGAAACCACGCTTGATCCGAATACCCGCCGCTTGGTGCAACTGGTGATCAGCGACGAAGACGAACAGCAGACCAACGCAATGATGGATATGTTGCTGGCTAAGAAGCGTTCAGAAGATCGCCGTAACTGGCTGCAGGAAAAAGGCGATATGGCGGATATTGAAGCCTGATCCTTTCCGGCTTGCTTACTCGGTCAGCGAAATGCGTGGGCCGGGTAAGCAAGCTAAATGCGCAACGGAGCCGCTTTTACCGTCGGTTCAGTTTGGGGTTGTCGCGCTTCCCGTACCGATAGATATCCACCAACGCACGACCACCGTTCGGGCTGCCGTGGCGCAACCCATCTGACAGCGCACTTTTCAACTGTGGCAGTTTCATCAACTCTTGCTGAATCAGCTGCGGTAACATTTCGCTAATTTGCTTCACCGCTTCCTTAAACCCGCTTTGTAACCTGACGGCCAGCCCGGTTTTTCCGGTATTGCAGCGGCGTTTCGCCAATGCCTTTTTTAAAGGCGCTGATAAAGTAGGTGACATCGGAGAAGCCCACTTCGCGGGCAATATGATGAATGGCCAGCGCGCTATGCAGTAACAAATCGCATGCTTTGCGCAAGCGCAAGGTGTTCAGATACTGATGAATGGGTTCACCTGTCTCAACATGGAAACGGCGCGAGACATAACTACGCGATTTACCCAACTCCTGCGCCAGTCGCGCAAGGCTGAATTTATGCCGGTAATTTTCCTCCAGCCAGAACATCACCGGTGTGGCAATACCGCTGCGTTCATCCGGCAATTTCTGCTTATCTTCTGGCAACATACTCAACAGATTAAGCAACAAACAGGCGACCTGTTCTCCATTCAGACTGTGGTTTTCGGCAAGCCTCGCGTAACAGCTAAACAGATGGTCGATATGTGGATGAATGGCGGCAACATCCATCACCACCGCCGCACCGCCGCGAAGAGAGAGCCGCTGTAAACGGTGGTGATTGTGCGGGAACGCGCGCAGATTTTGCAGCAAAGCATGGTGATCCACGTGAATGATGGTGCGACGATAGAGGGCCTGCGCTTGCTCATCCACCATCACTTTATGGATGGTGAAAGGCGGAAAGAAAAAGAGCCGGCCTGGCCGCATGGTGTACTGGCGGTTATCGACCATCACCACGCCAAAACCCTCCTCCACGTACAGCACCTCCAGACACTGATGCCAGTGGTGGTAGCGCACGGTGTTGGCGAAAAGTCGGCTAAACGACACCACCGTATCGTTTAATGTGATCAGCTCAAGACGTTCGTTCTGCAATGGCATTGCCATAGTGCAACCCATCTCAATTTTTACCCCGCAAGATACATTTATAAACCACAGTTTTAAATTTTCTCAATAGCGGGTTCAGATAAAGCGTGCCGATGTGACAAAGCTAACATTTCCGGCGGTTGCTCATTAACTATCCTTCAGCCACACCATGAGGGAGAGAATGCTATGCAGGCGGCGGAAGTGAAAACATCAAATCCATTGTCATCCCGCGACGATGTGGTCGGCGCGTTGAAACAGATGCTGGCGGCGCTGGACAAACAGTTTCCTGAAGGGGCGTCGCATTTCTCGCTGGGAGCCACCAGCGCGCATTACAGCGATGCGATTGCCGAAATGGAAGGGTTGTCCCGCGCGTTGTGGGGGCTGTTTCCGTTAATGGCAGGCGGCGACGCAGAGCCTTTCAGCCACAAATATCTGGCGGCCATCAAGCGTGGCGTCGATCCGCAAAGCGCAGGCTATTGGGGCGCAACGGAACCCTACGATCAGCGGCTGGTGGAAATGGCGGCGTACGGTCTTGGGTTGGCGCTGCTGGGCGATAAACTCACCGCAATGCTGAGCGAACGTGATGTACAAAACTTGCACCAGTGGCTGAACCAGATCACTGACGCGCAGATACCCGACAGCAACTGGAATTTTTTCGCCATTATGGTGCAGCTCGGTTTTAAACGTGCCGGATTACCCTGGGATGCCGCAACCATCGAACGGCGCTTTAGCATGATGGACGCCTATTATCTTGGCGATGGTTGGTATTCCGATGGCCCGGGTCGGCCAAAAGATTACTACATCTCGATGGCGTTCCATTTTTACGGGCTAATTTACGCCACGCTGAATGGGAAAGACGATGCATCGCGCGCGGCCACTCTGCGCGAGCGGGCAATGCTTTTTGCCGACGATTTTATCTATATGTCAGCCGCGGAGGGCGAATCTGTTCCGTTTGGCCGCAGCCTGACTTACCGCTTTGCGATGGTGGCATTCTGGAGTGCGGTTGCCTTTTCCGGGCTGGAGGTGTTGTCTCCAGGCGTGGTGAAAGGGGTTATCCTGCGCCATTTGCGTTGGTGGTTACAGCAGCCGATTTTCGATCGCGACGGCATTTTAACGCTCGGTTTCGCCTACCCGAACCTTGCGATGTGTGAAGACTACAATTCGCCTGGCTCGCCATACTGGGCGCTGAAAGTTTTCCTGATTCTGGCGCTGCCGCAATCAAACAATTTCTGGCAAGCACCAGAACTGCCGCTCCCCGAGCTCAACACGCCGCGCACGATTGACCCTGCCGGGCAGATTATTGTCCACAGCGATCGCTCGCGGCATGTCTGGATGCTCACCGCAGGGCAACTGGAGCTGAACAATTACGTCAATACCGAGGCGAAATACACCAAGTTTGCCTACTCCAGCCGCTTTGGTTTCACCATTGAACGCGGGCGCTACGGAATTAAACATGCCGCCTGCGATTCTATGTTGCTGCTCAGTGAAGGAGATAATTACTTTCGTGGCCGCCGGGAGTGCGACGAGGTAGTGATCACCGGGGAGGCGATTTTCTCGCGCTGGTCGCCGTGGTCAGACGTACATATTGCAAGCTGGCTTATTCCTTGTGGTGACTGGCATTTGCGCGTGCATCGCGTTGATTCCGCACGCCATTTGCAAAGCGTAGAGGGCGGGTTCGCGGTGCTGAAAGCGCCACACCGTAACGAGCAGGGCGGCAGCCTGGTGCGCGCGGAAAATGGCGTCAGCGGCATCTTTGAATTACTGCACGCCGCGCCACGCGAAACCGACAGCGTGGTTACGCCGCCCAACAGCAGCATTATGTTTTCGCCTTGCGCATCGATTCCGGTGTTGCGTGGGGACATTGCACCAGGCAGGCAGTGGCTGGCCTGTGCCGTTCAGGCCGCGATTACGGAGCAGGCTTTTGATTTTGTCTTACCGCAATTGCATATCGAAGAACACGCGCTGGTGATTAACAAACCGGGGCAGAAAAATAATATCGTTATTGCCTTTTAATTCCCGGCTGCGGCCGGGTACTGAACTCTGAACCCTACATGCTTTCGTCGAGGATAGTATGGAAAAGATCGCGATAAATAATAAATCCGAATATTACAAAATCAGTACCTTTATCTTTCTCTATTTCTTTACCTGGTCGGCAAGTATCGGCTTGCTGGCTATTTGGTTAGGGCAAAAAGCCAATCTTAGCGGCACGGTTATTGGTACGGTGTTTGCTATTAACGGGATTTTTTCTGTTATTTTAAAACCGATCTACGGTTATATTCTGGATAAAATCGGTATGAGCAAATACTTGCTCTATTTTGTAGTGCTGATGTCGGCATTAATGGCACCCTTTTTTATCTACGTTTACCAACCGTTATTACTCTCAAATACTTTGCTGGGCATTATAGTCGGAGCCATCTATTTAAGTTTCGCGTGGTATGCGGGTGTTGCCGCCTGCGAATCCTACACTGACCGCTACAGCCGCTTAAACGGCATGGAGTTTGGCCAAATCAGGATGTGGGGCTCGCTCGGTTGGGCGGTGGCATCCTCGTTCTCCGGCCTGCTGTTTAACCTCTCACCAGCGTATAACTTTATTATGGGATCGGTCGCGTCGCTTATCATGCTGGCGGTACTGCTGAGCCTGAAAGTCAACGTTAACGCCGCAAATGCCAGCGAGGTGCTGACCAAGGAAAAAATCGCCCCGGCGGATGTCTACGCTTTGCTGCGTAACCGCAAATTCTGGGCATTCTGTCTGTATGTTGCCGGTGTGGCGTGGATGATGTTTATCGCCGAGCAGCAGTTCTCCCGCTATTTCGTCACCTTCTTTGATGACGTCCATCAGGGCAACGCAGTGTTTGGTTACCTGGGTACGGTGCAATCCGGCATGGAATTCGTCATGTATATGGTGATCCCGTTATTTGTGAATTTCATCGGCGCGAAACGCGGGTTACTGATTGTCGGGTTGGTGGTAGGTGCGCGGTTGATTATTTCCGGACTGTGCGAGTCTCATTTGCTTATTTCAGTATTAAAACCGTTATACGGCCTTGAGATTTGTCTGCTGCTGGTATCGGTATTTAAATATATCGCTGAGCATTTCGATAAACGCGTTAATGCCACCATGTATTTATTAGGCTACCAGGCAATGTTATATGTTGGCAACGTCGTGGTTTCTTCGCCTGCCGGTATTTTGTATGACCGTATCGGCTTTGAGCATACTTATATTATTATGGGCTGCGTGGCACTGACCTTCACATTAATTTCCTTGTTTACGTTATCGGCTTGCCAAAGTAAATGGCGTCAGCATGGCGCACTGGATATCGCGAGAAATAACTAGCGCGTTAACGGCTATTTTAAATTTTGTACCAAGAAGGAACCGAAATATGTTAAGTAAAATCGTTGAGGAAACGTTACGCGATTACCCTGGCGCACCTGTGGATGCGCAGGTATTTAAAGATGAACTTGATTCTGCGCGTAACCACACCCTTGAACTGATTCGCCGTCATTTAACGGAATTCGGTGAACATTTTCCCGCCGAGACCTGTGTGCAGGGTTATTACCCCTTAACCGAGAATGTTGAGTGGACCACCAGTTTCTGGACCGGGCAGCTTTGGCTGGCGTGGGAGATGAGCGGCGATGAGCACTTCCGTGCGCTGGCACAGCGTCATGTGCGCTCGTTCGGCCTGCGCATTGCCGGGCGCAGCGACACCAACACCCACGATCTCGGCTTCTTATATACGCTTTCGTGCGTGGCAAGCTGGCGGCTGACCGGCAATCGCGATGCGCGTGGTTTCGCCCTGCTGGCGGCGGAAGCGCTGCTGGAGCGCTTCCATCCCAAAGCACAGATCATCCAGGCGTGGGGCGATCTTCGCGATCCCGAACAAGCCGGGCGGATGATCATCGACTGCAATATGAACCTGCCGTTGCTCTACTGGGCAACAGAACAGACCGGGGATCGGCGTTTTGCCGATGCGGCGCAAGCGCATGTGCGGCAAGCGGCGAACTACCTGATTCGTGAAGATGCCTCCACGTTTCACACGTACTATATGGATATCAACACAGGTGCGCCGCGTTACGGCAATACGCAGCAGGGTTACGCGGATGATTCCTGCTGGTCGCGCGGGCAGGCGTGGGGGATTTACGGTTTTCTGCTGAGCTTTATCTACACCGGCGATAAAGAGATGGTGGCGCTGTCGAAACGGCTGGCGAACTACTTTCTCAACCGCTTGCCGGAAGATGCCGTGTGCCACTGGGATCTGGCGCTGGTCGGTACTGATGCGCTGCGCGATTCGTCATCAGCGGCGATTGCCGTATGCGGGCTACTGGAACTGGTTAAACATCTGCCCGTTACCGATCCGGACAGAGACCGCTACCAGCAATGGGCAATGCGCATTATGTCATCGCTGAATAAGCATTATCTGGCAGGTAAAAACGACGCCACCAACGGGTTGCTGAAACATTCCGTGTATCACCTGGCGAGCAATAAGGGCGTTGATGAATGTTGTAGCTGGGGAGATTACTTCTATGTGGAGGCGCTGATGCGCTTTTCGCAGAGCTGGAAACTCTACTGGTAAAGAGCAGTGTCCCTCTCTTTAAACGGAGAGGGACAAACGCTTAGAGACCCGCTTCCAGGATGCGGATATGCGTCTCGAGCACGTCGCCTTTTACCGCTTCGCTCCACGCTTTCATATGCGGCGTCTGCAGGTGCGCTTCAAGGTGCGCCACGCTTTCCCACAGTTCTACCATCATGATGGAATCCGGCGCGGTGGCCTGAAAACTTACGTTAGCCGCATGATCGACCAGCGGCGCGTAGCCGTGGCAACCCTCTTCCTGCAGCACTACCGGCACAATTTTCGCGAATTCATCAAGCACCGCCTGGCGATGATGCTGTCCTGGACGGGTACGGATTTCTGCAATTACTGTCAACATGATTAACCTACTCCCTATAAATCCAGCTTCACAGTTAAGCAAAAATCTCACTCAGATGCTTGCGATATTCTGCGATATAGCGCGGCACGTCCGGCATTTTAATCACGTCGTTAACGATAAAGGTTGGCAACGCGTCCATACCCAGGAACTGGTTTGCTTTGTGGAACGGCAGATAAACACCGTCTACGCCCACGCCGTGGAAGAACTGTTCTTCATCCGTAAACGCATCCATCGGTGCGTTCCAGGTCAGCGACAGCATATAGGTTTTGCCCTGAATCAAACCGCCGGAACCGTATTTTTTCGAAGCGTCAGAACGCGTGCGGCCGTCGCTGGCGTACAGCGAACCGTGCCCTTCGGTGAACACGTCGTCCATATACTTTTTTACTGTCCACGGCGCACCCATCCACCAGCCTGGCATTTGCCAGATAACGGTGTCAGCCCACAGGAAGTTTTCCACTTCTGCTTTGATGTCGTAATCGCCATCGGTACGTACGGCTTTAACATCATGCCCGGCGTCGCGCAGAAAACTTTCCGCGACCTCGGTCAGGGTGTCATTCAGTTGGCCATTAGAGTGCGCGAATTTCTTCGCACCGTTGATAATTAAGATATTGCTCATGAGAAATCCTCGGTTAAATGCGTTTGACGGCGATTTTAACCGGATCAACGGTGCGGAAAAATTGGCAAAAAGTGCAAAGACTTTTGCTTGAGCCGCAATAAACGTCGCTACCAGCTCACCTGCGCGATAAACCCGCCTTGTGGATGATTGCCAAATGCGACGCGCATGTGATGCAGGCGGGCAATGCGCTGCACAATTGATAACCCCAGCCCACTGCCGGTTTGCGTTTGCCCCGGCGGGCGATAAAACCGCTCGCCAATGCGCGTCAGCGCTTCATCGTCAATACCGGGGCCGTTATCGCGAACGCTAAACTCAGTGGCGTCCAGCGTCACATCGACAACACTGCCTGCCGGGCTGTAGCGAATGGCATTATCCAGCAGGTTACGCACCAGCAAGCTAAGCAAAAGCGGTTGCGCCTGGCGGCTGACCGAAGGGGTATTGAGATGCAGGCGTATATCGATGCCAACCTGCTGTGCTGTAGGGTAAATCTCCATTACTGCCGATTGCAGCAGGGATGCCAGCGAAACCTCTTCGACGTCATCAAGGTTGCTCAGGGAATCCAGCCTTGAGAGCGTCAGTAATTGATCCACCAGACGCGTGGCACGATCGATCCCCACGTGCAACTGGGCGAGGGCTTTTTGTTGTGCGGCGGGATCGTCATCAGAAAGCTGCGCGACCTCGGTTTGCACTTTCAGCGCCGCCAGCGGGCTGCGTAACTCATGTGCGGCATCGGAAGTGAAGCGCCGTTCACGCTGCATCATGCTGTGCGTGCGGTCAAAGAGCTGATTCAACGCATCCACTAACGGGCGCACTTCGTTGGGCACGCCTTCACTATTGAGTGGATCGGCACGATCCGGCGCCCGCGAACGTAACGCCCGCGCCAGTTTTTTCAGCGGTCGCAATTCAAGGCTCAGCAATACGATCAATAGCGCCAGCATCAGCGGTAGGGCGATAAGCCACGGGGTGAGCTGCGAGGTGATAATCTCCAGCGCCATCTCGCGGCGATAATCCCACTCCTGGCCGACTACCACTCGAAATTTACCGTTCGGCGCGGTAAGCCACAGAAAACGCCATTGATCGTCGTCATCACGTAGCTGCCCGTTATCAAACCCTTCCCGCCGGTAGTTGTAAGGGATCTCTTTGCCGTTTTCGCCATCGTGCAGCAGCATGTTACCGTCGGTTGAGTAGATAGCGAAAGCCAGCGCATCATCATCCAGATGCCCATGTTTGATCTTCTTTTCACCGAACTGCGGCGCGGTGTTTTTCAGCGGCTCAAACTCCATCACGCTCAGCCGTTTGGCGAACAGCGTTTGCTGGGTATCAAACAGTTTGTCGAGTTTATCGCGGGTTTGCTGCCAGGCAACGAGGCTGGCGCACAGCCAGGCGACCATCGACAGCAGCAAAAACAGCAGCGTCAGGCGCAGGCGTAAACTCAGCGGGCGGGTCAGTTTCATGCGTCTCCTAGGGTATAACCGATGCCATGAACGGTGCGGATAAACGCTGTACCGAGTTTGCGCCGCAAATGATGCACATGCACTTCCACCGCGTTGCTGGTGACATCGTCATCCCAGGTGTAGAGTTTCTCTTCGATCAATTTACGCGGTAGAACGCGCCCGGCATTGCGCATCAGCAGTTCCAGCAGGGCGAACTCTTTCGGTTTTAGCGCCAGCGTTTCCCCATCAAGCGTGGCGACCAGATTACCGGGATCGAGCGTGACATTGCCGTGGCGCAGCAGACTTTGCGCCTGCCCGTGGCGGCGGCGAATAAGTACTTCGAGCCTGGCCGCTACTTCAACCAGCGCGAAGGGTTTGCACAGATAATCATCTGCGCCCAGCCGCAGTCCCTCAACGCGCTGGTCAATGGCATCGCGCGCGGTGAGGATCAGCACCGGCTCTGCGCGCTTTTGTTCGCGCCAGTCGCGCAGAATATCCAGCCCGTCGATGCCCGGCAGCGTTAAGTCGAGGATCACCGCATCATAAGGTGCGCTAAACAGGGCAGCCTTGCCTTGTTTGCCATCGGTAAACCAGTCGACGCTAAAGCCTTTTTTGCCCAGCCCGGTTTTTAAACCGTCGCCGATGAGCGTGTCATCTTCCACCAGTAAAATGCGCATTTTGCCTCCTTTCACTCCGTGTTATTGGCAGTAAAACCGCTGGTGGTCGACAATGTACAGAGGAAAATAATCTTTTTTCCCGTTAAGAAGTCGTTAAGGAGTGACGGGTTAAATGGACGTTAACCATCGTAAGGGAGATAAAACATGAAAAAGATTGCTGCACTTGTCGCTGTTCTCACACTCTGTTCCGCACCGGTTTTCGCGGCGAATCCAGGCGGTTTTACCGGGCCGGGCGCAACGTCGCAAAGCGGGGGATTTACCGGGCCGAACGGCAGTAAAGCCACCGTTGAAAGCGTGAAATCACTGCGCGACGACGCCTGGGTGACGCTGCGCGGTAATATTGTCGAGCGCATCTCTGATGATACATATCTGTTTAAAGATTCGACCGGCACCATCAATGTCGATATCAACCACAAGCGCTGGAACGGCGTGACCGTAGGGCCACAAGATACGGTAGAGATCCAGGGGGAAGTCGATAAGGACTGGAATTCAGTTGAAATCGACGTCAAAGAGATCCGCAAAGTCACTCAGTAAGCGCTAAATGCGCGTGAAAAAATCGCTCATCGCTATGACTCCTCGCCGCAGATAAGGTAGTATCTGCGGCAATATTGCCGCCGCACAGGCGGGCGCATACGTTGAGGAATCACGATTAATGAGCGATATGGCAGAGCGCCTTGCGCTGCATGAATTTACGGAAAACGCATACCTGAACTACTCCATGTACGTCATCATGGATCGTGCGTTGCCGTTTATCGGTGATGGCCTGAAACCCGTTCAGCGTCGCATCGTTTACGCAATGTCAGAACTGGGGCTGAACGCCAGCGCGAAGTTCAAAAAATCCGCCCGTACTGTGGGTGACGTGCTGGGTAAATACCATCCGCACGGCGACAGCGCCTGCTATGAAGCGATGGTGCTGATGGCACAGCCGTTCTCCTACCGTTACCCGCTGGTCGATGGCCAGGGCAACTGGGGCGCGCCGGACGATCCGAAATCGTTCGCGGCGATGCGTTACACCGAATCCCGCCTGTCCAAATACGCTGAGCTGCTGCTGAGCGAACTGGGACAAGGCACCGTTGACTGGGTGCCGAACTTCGACGGCACGATGCAGGAGCCGAAAATGCTGCCTGCGCGCCTGCCGAATATCCTGCTCAACGGTACGACCGGGATTGCCGTCGGTATGGCGACGGATATTCCGCCGCATAACCTGCGCGAAGTGGCTAACGCGGCGATTACCCTGATTGAGCAACCGAAAACCACGCTCGATGAGCTGCTGGATATCGTGCAGGGGCCAGACTACCCGACCGAAGCGGAAATCATCACCTCCCGCGCTGAAATCCGTAAAATCTACCAGAATGGTCGCGGTTCGGTGCGTATGCGCGCGGTGTGGAAAAAAGAGGATGGCGCAGTGGTGATTACCGCGCTGCCACACCAGGTTTCCGGCGCGCGCGTGCTGGAGCAAATCGCCAACCAGATGCGCAATAAAAAGCTGCCGATGGTCGACGATCTGCGTGACGAATCGGATCATGAAAACCCGACGCGTCTGGTGATCGTGCCGCGCTCCAACCGCGTAGATATGGAGCAGGTGATGAACCACCTGTTCGCCACCACCGATCTGGAAAAAAGCTACCGCATCAACCTGAACATGATCGGCCTGGATGGTCGCCCGGCGGTGAAAAACCTGCTGGAGATCCTCACCGAGTGGCTGGCGTTTCGCCGTGATACGGTGCGCCGCCGCCTGAGTCACCGGCTGGATAAAGTGCTCAAGCGCCTGCACATCCTCGAAGGTTTGCTGGTGGCGTTTCTCAATATCGATGAAGTGATCGAGATAATCCGTACGGAAGATGAGCCAAAACCAGCGCTGATGTCGCGCTTCGGTATTAGCGAAACGCAGGCGGAAGCGATCCTTGAGTTAAAACTGCGCCATCTCGCCAAACTCGAAGAGATGAAGATCCGCGGTGAGCAGGACGATCTTGCAAAAGAGCGCGATCAGCTGCAGGCGATTCTGGCCTCCGAACGCAAGATGAACAACCTGCTGAAAAAAGAGCTGCAGGCCGATGCCGACGCGTTTGGCGACGAGCGCCGTTCACCGCTGCACGAGCGTGAAGAAGCAAAAGCGATGAACGAGCACGATATGCAGCCGTCTGAGCCGGTCACGATTGTGCTGTCGCAAATGGGCTGGGTGCGCAGCGCCAAAGGGCACGACATCGACGCGCAGGGGCTGAGCTACAAAGCGGGCGATAGCTGGAAGTCTTCAGTGAAAGGCAAAAGCAGCCAACCGGTGGTGTTTATTGATACCACCGGGCGCAGCTACGCTATCGATCCGATTACGCTGCCTTCCGCGCGCGGTCAGGGCGAGCCGTTAACCGGCAAACTGACGTTACCGCCGGGTGCGACCGTTGAGCATATGATAATGAGCAACGAGGAGCAGAAACTGCTGATGGCGTCCGATGCGGGTTATGGCTTTGTTTGTACCTTCAACGACTTAGTGGCACGTAACCGCGCAGGTAAAACGCTTATCAGCTTGCCGGAAAACGCAAAAGTGATGCCGCCGCTGGAGATCGAGAATGACAGCGACATGCTGCTGGCGATCACCGCTGCGGGCCGTATGCTGATGTTCCCGGTCAGCGAGCTGCCGCAGTTGTCGAAAGGTAAAGGCAACAAAATTATCGGTATCCCTTCCGCTGATGCGGCGACAGGCGCAGATAATCTTGCGCATCTCTATCTGCTGCCGCCACAAAGCACACTGACCATTCATGTTGGCAAACGCAAAATCAAACTGCGCCCGGAAGAGCTGCAAAAAGTGCAGGGCGAGCGCGGACGCCGCGGTACGCTGATGCGCGGCCTGCAAAAAATTGACCGCGTCGAGATTGACGCACCTTCCCGCCCAGGCGCGGGTGACAGCGAAGAGTAATCTTCGCCGTAAGGCTCCCCACCTTCCTGGTGGGGAGATTTTTCTGAGAAAATTTCCCGTAAAAGCGTTGTTAATTCGGGCATTGCGATTAACAATACGTTTTTTTAAAGGCCGCACACCCTACTGCGGCCTTTAAAAAATAGCCCAGACCCGTTGCGGGTCGACGGCGGCACTGCCAAGTTCAGCGTGAGGGTTCTGGCGTGTATATAATGCTCAAAGGTATGGGCTTCAGAGGTTTGCTATGCTATTCATTTTTCGCATCATCATTGTCGTCATCTACTCCATCCTGGTGTGTGTTTTTGGCTCTCTTTATTGTCTGTTCAGTCCACGTAATCCTAAACATGTCGCCACCTTCGGCCATCTGTTTGGCCGCCTTGCGCCGGTCTTTGGGCTGAAAGTCGAAACCCGTCTGCCGCAAGGTGCGGAAAAGTTCGGTAACGCTATCTATATTGCTAACCATCAAAGCAACTACGATATGGTGACCGCCTCCAGCATTGTGCTGCCGCCAACGGTCACCGTCGGTAAGAAGAGCCTGCTATGGGTTCCGTTCTTCGGCCTGCTTTACTGGCTGGCCGGCAACCTGCTTATCGATCGTAACAATCGTGCCAAAGCGCACGGCACTATTGCCGAAGTGGTGAAGCAGATCCAGAAACGCAATATTTCCGTCTGGATGTTCCCGGAAGGCACTCGCAGCCGTGGTCGCGGTTTGCTGCCGTTTAAAACCGGCGCGTTTCATGCGGCGATAGCCGCTGGCGTACCGATCATCCCGGTGTGTGTTTCCAACAACGCGAACAAAGTTAACCTCAACCGTCTGCGCAACGGGCTGGTGATTGTCGAGATGCTGCCGCCGGTAGATGTTTCGCAATTTGGTAAAGATCAGGTACGCCAGCTGGCAACACATTGTCGCGAACTGATGGCGGCAAAAATTGCAGAGCTCGATAAAGAAGTTGCAGAACGCGAAGCAACCGGCCGGGTTTAATCTGTTTTATTTCGCAAAACCGGAGGAGAGAAAACCTCCGGCGCATTGAGTCAGTTTTACACGGAGCAAATATGTCACTCAGTCGGCGTCAGTTTCTTCAGGCATCCGGGGTTGCGCTTTGTGCAGGCGCGGTGCCGCTGAGGGCAAATGCTGCCGGGCCGCAACCGCCGCTGCCCATTCCTCCGCTGCTGGAATCCCGGCGCGGTCAGCCGCTGTTTATGACCTTACAACGCGCGCACTGGTCGTTTGCCACCGGCACACGGGCGCAGGTTTCTGGCATTAACGGGCGTTATCTCGGGCCGACGATTCGCGTCTGGAACGGCGATGACGTCAAGCTGATTTACAGCAACCGGCTGGCGGAAAATGTGGCAATGACCGTTAGCGGTTTACAGGTGCCAGGCCCGCTTATCGGTGGCGCGGCGCGCATGATGACCGCCAATAACGACTGGGCGCCGGTGCTGCCTATCCGTCAGAGCGCCGGGACGCTGTGGTATCACGCCAATACGCCGAATCGCACCGCCCAGCAGGTTTACAACGGGCTGGCAGGAATGTGGCTGGTTGAAGATGAGATCAGCAAATCCCTGCCGATTCCTAAGCATTACGGTGTGGATGATTTCCCGGTCATTATTCAGGATAAACGGCTGGATAATTTCGGTACGCCGGAATACAGCGAGCCGGGCAGCGGTGGATTTGTGGGTGATACGCTGATGGTTAATGGCGCGCAAAGCCCGTATGTCGAAGTGTCACGCGGCTGGGTGCGTCTGCGTTTGCTAAATGCCTCCAACTCCCGCCGTTATCTACTGCAAATGAGCGATGGCCGCGCGTTACATGTGATTGCTGGCGATCAGGGTTTTTTACCTGCGCCGGTCTCGGTTAAGCAGCTTTCACTGGCTCCGGGTGAGCGGCGTGAAGTGCTGGTGGATATGACCAACGGCGATGAAGTGTCGATCACGTGCGGTGAAGCGGCGGGCATTATGGATCGGCTGCGCGGCTTCTTTGAACCGTCGAGCATTTTGATCTCCACGCTGGTGTTGACGTTGCGACCGACTGGCCTGTTGCCGCTGGTCACCGACACGCTGCCGATGCGCCTGTTGCCGTCCGATATTCAGGCCGGTACACCAACCCGCAACCGCGATATTACCCTGGGCAGCGATCCGGGCATTAACGGCCAACTGTGGGATACGCAGCGCATCGATATTACTGCTCAGCAGGGTACATGGGAGCGCTGGACGGTGCGCGCGGAGATGCCGCAGTCGTTCCATATGGAAGGCGTGATGTTCCAGGTGCGCAATGTCAACGGTGCGATGCCTTTTCCGGAAGACAGAGGCTGGAAAGATACGGTCTGGATTGACGGGCAGGTGGAGCTGCTGGTGTGGTTTGGCCAGCCTTCGTGGCCGCATTTCCCGTTCCAGTATCAAAGCCAGACGCTGGAGATGGCCGATCGCGGTTCAGTAGGGCAACTGCTGGTGAACCCCGCGCCATAACTGACCTGGCCTGTTTGCTACGCGCTTATCAGGCCTTGACAAAATCCTCCTTCATTTCGTGCAAGTTTACGGCGTATAATCGCCGCCCTTTGATGATTTTTTTACCACTTTTGGAAGCAAGATGAGCGCAATATCCCTGATCCAACCGGATCGTGACCTTTTCTCATGGCCCCAGTACTGGGCGGCCTGCTTCGGCCCCGCGCCATTTTTGCCGATGTCGCGCGAAGAGATGGATCAACTTGGCTGGGATAGCTGCGACATCATTCTGGTAACGGGCGACGCCTATGTTGACCATCCGAGTTTCGGCATGGCGATTTGCGGTCGTATGCTGGAAGCGCAGGGTTTTCGCGTTGGGATCATCGCCCAGCCGGACTGGAACAGCAAAGACGACTTTATGCGCCTCGGTAAACCGAACCTGTTCTTCGGCGTTACCGCCGGCAACATGGACTCGATGATCAACCGTTACACCGCCGATCGTAAGCTGCGCCATGACGATGCCTACACGCCGGATAATGTTGCTGGTAAGCGCCCGGATCGCGCGACGCTGGTTTATACCCAGCGCTGTAAAGAAGCGTGGAAAGATGTACCGGTGATCCTCGGTGGTATCGAAGCCAGCCTGCGCCGTACCGCGCATTATGATTACTGGTCTGATACGGTGCGCCGATCGGTGCTGATCGATGCCAAAGCCGACATGTTGATGTTCGGCAACGGCGAGCGTCCGCTGGTGGAAGTGGCGCACCGCCTCGCTGCCGGTGAGCCGATCGGTGAAATCCGCGATGTGCGTAACACCGCTATCATTGTCAAAGAAGCGTTGCCGGGCTGGAGCGGCGTTGACTCCACGCGCCTTGATACGCCGGGCAAAATCGATCCGATTCCGCATCCGTATGGCGAAGATCTGCCGTGCGCTGATAACAAACCGGTTGAGCCGAAAGCGCAGGAAGCAAAACGCGTTACCGTACAGCCACCGCGCCCGAAACCGTGGGAGAAAACCTACGTGCTGCTGCCTTCCTTTGAGAAGGTGAAGGCCGATAAAGTGCTCTACGCGCACGCGTCGCGCATTCTGCACCATGAAACGAACCCCGGTTGCGCCCGTGCGCTGCTGCAAAAGCATGGCGACCGTTATATCTGGATCAACCCACCGGCGATCCCGCTCTCGACCGAAGAGATGGACAGCGTTTTTGCGCTGCCGTATAAGCGTGTGCCGCATCCGGCATACGGTAACAGCCGTATTCCGGCCTACGAGATGATCCGTTTCTCAATTAACATCATGCGTGGCTGCTTTGGTGGTTGTTCTTTCTGCTCGATCACCGAACACGAAGGGCGCATTATCCAGAGCCGCTCCGAAGATTCGATCATTAACGAGATCGAAGCGATTCGCGACACGGTGCCCGGTTTTACTGGCGTTATCTCCGATCTTGGCGGGCCAACCGCCAACATGTATATGCTGCGCTGTAAATCGCCGCGCGCCGAGCAGACGTGCCGTCGTCTCTCCTGCGTCTATCCGGATATCTGTCCGCATATGGACACCAACCACCAGCCGACGATCGATCTTTATCGCCGCGCCCGCGATCTGAAAGGTATCAAGAAGATCCTGATCGCTTCCGGCGTACGTTACGATCTGGCGGTGGAAGATCCGCGTTATGTGAAAGAGCTGGCGACGCACCACGTTGGCGGTTATCTGAAGATTGCCCCGGAACATACCGAAGAGGGGCCGCTGTCGAAGATGATGAAACCGGGAATGGGCAGTTACGATCGCTTTAAACAGCTGTTCGACACCTATTCTAAAGAGGCGGGTAAAGAGCAGTATCTGATCCCGTATTTTATCTCCGCGCACCCCGGTACGCGCGATGAAGATATGGTGAACCTGGCGCTGTGGCTCAAGCGTCACCGTTTCCGCTTAGACCAGGTGCAGAACTTCTATCCGTCACCACTGGCTAACTCGACGACCATGTATTACACCGGGAAAAACCCGCTGTCGAAGATCGATTACAAGAGCGAAGAAGTGGTGGTGCCGAAAGGGGATAAACAGCGTCGTCTGCATAAAGCGCTGCTGCGTTATCACGATCCGGCTAACTGGCCGCTGCTGCGCCAGGCGCTGGAAGCGATGGGTAAAAAGCACCTGATTGGTTCACGTCGTGAATGTCTGGTGCCTGCGCCAACGCTTGACGAAATGCGCGAAGCGCGTCGCCAGAATCGCCAGTCGCGCCCGGCATTAACCAAGCACACGCCGATTGTGCATCAGCGCAGCAACGGTAAAAACGCTGCCGCTGCGCCGGCGAAGAAAAAAGCCCCACGTGTGCGTTAAGGCGTTAAGCACATAAAAATCCCGGCGAGATGCCGGGATTTTTGTTTTCTACAAACAAAAAAGCCACAACGGTTGCGTTGTGGCCTTCTGGAAAAATGACTGGATAAGATTAGCCGCCAAATTGATCGGGATCTGGCCCCAGCCGTTTACCGGCATCCAGTTTGGTGATCTCTGCCAGCTCGTCTTTATCAAGACGGAAATCCCAAACGTTGAAGTTCTCGGCGATACGCGCAGGCGTGACCGATTTCGGGATCACCACCAGACCGCTATCAAGATGCCAGCGGATCACCACCTGAGCAGGCGTTTTGCCGTATTTATCTGCCAGATCGCGAATAATTTTCTGATCAAACACCCCTTCGCCACCCTGTGCCAGCGGGCTCCAGGACTCGGTCTGGATTTTATGCGTCGCATTCCAGGCATGCAGTTGTCGCTGTTGCATTAACGGGTGCAGCTCGATCTGGTTGATAACCGGGATCACGCTGGTTTCATCGATGATCTTTTGCAGGTGGTGGATCTCGAAATTACACACGCCGATACTTTTTACCAGCCCCTGTTTTTGCAGCTCGATCATGCCTTGCCAGGCCTCAACGTAATGATCAATAGCCGGAACCGGCCAGTGCATCAGATAGAGATCGACGTAATCCAGTTGTAGCTTTTTCAGGCTGGTTTTCAGCGCTTCGGCGGGATGTTTTTGATCGTCATTCCACAGCTTGGTGGTAATAAACAACTCATCACGCGGCACGCCTGCGCTGGCTAAGGCTTTGCCAACGCCCTCTTCGTTCTGGTAAGCGGCGGCGGTATCAATAGAGCGATACCCTACCTCCAGCGCCTTTTGGATGGCGGTTATCACTTCCTCGTTGCTCGCTTTCCACACGCCAAGACCCAGTTGCGGCATCAGGTTGCCGTCAGAAAGCTTAATCACGGTAGGATGTGTCATGCATTTCTCCTTTGAATAAGCTTACCGGGACGAGCCCGGTAAGGTGATGTGCATTAAGTGTGGTCGAAAAAACCAAAAACGGAAGGTGGGGCAATGAGACCTTAGCGTGCCGCTTCGTAAATACGACGGCTCACATCCAGCGTGATATCCTGGCGTTCGCCCAGTTTCGTCATGCCGTGCTCTTCCAGTTTCGCCAGCAGTGCCGGAATGGAACTGCCGTCCAGGCCATAACCTGAAAGGCGGGTCGGGACGCCCATACGCTCGAAGAAATTGCGCGTGGCTTCAATCGCCGCGTCAATACGCTCGTTCTCAGAACCTTCTTTGATGTTCCAGACGCGCTCTGCATATTGCAGCAGTTTTTCACGTTTGGTATCGCGTTTCTCATTCCACAGCGCGGGCAGAACCACCGCCAGCGTCTGTGCGTGGTCAAGACCATGCATCGCCGTCAGTTCGTGGCCGAGCATATGGGTTGCCCAATCCTGCGGCACACCCGCACCAATCAGGCCATTCAGTGCTTGTGTCGCCGCCCACATCACGTTGGCGCGCACATTGTAGTTTTCCGGTTCCTGCAACGCTTTCGGACCTTCTTCAACCAGCGTCAGCAGAATGCCTTCGGCAAAGCGATCCTGGATTTTGCCATCGACTGGATAAGTGACGTACTGCTCAACGGTATGAACAAAGGCGTCAACCACGCCGTTCGCCACCTGACGTGGCGGTAGGGTATAGGTGTAGACCGGATCCAGCACCGCGAATACCGGTTGAACGAACGGGGAGTGAAACGCCTGCTTGTCGCCGGTCGCTTTACGTGACACCACTGCGCCTGCGTTGGATTCTGAGCCGGTTGCCGGCAACGTCAGCACGGAACCCATCGGGATCGCACTTTTAATTTCGCCGCCGCGCGTTTGCAGGATGTGCCACGGATCAACGCCATCAGCATACTGAGCCGCAGCGGCGATAAACTTGGTGCCATCCAGCACGGAACCACCGCCGACCGCCAGCAGGAAGTTGATGTTTTCGTCTTTTACGACCTGTACCGCTTTCATCAGCGTTTCGTAGGTTGGGTTCGGTTCAATGCCGCTGAATTCACGCACATCCAGCCCTTGCAGCGCGCTGTAAACCTGGTCGAGTACGCCGTTTTTCTTCACGCTGCCGCCACCGTAGGTGATCAGTACGCGGGCGCCTGCCGGGATTTGCTCACGCAGATTGGCAATGGCGCCTTTGCCGAACAGGATGCGGGTCGGGGTATGCAGATTAAAATTGTTCATTGCTCGTTCCCTTCTTATTGAGGTGAAAAAAGAGTGCGGCGGTGATTTGCCCAATGGCGGTTATTGTGGGCGTGGGCAGGCGCGCTCTCAATGCACATTCCTGCCTATGTCTTGCCTGTTTCTCCATGAGACTGGAGAAAAAGCATAAAAATTTGCACACTGTACGGGTCGAAATAGCCTGCCGGAGTGGCGAAATATGAAGCGTGAAGAGATTTGCCTGCAGCTCACTGAGAAGATTAAGCGATTGAAAGTGAATGAAAACAGGCTTAATGCACTGCTGCCGGATATCCGCTTGCTGTACGGTACTCAGCCGGGAACCCGGACGCCGGTGATGTACCTGCCGGGCATCGTTTTTCTCTTTTCCGGTCACAAAATTGGTTATATCAATGAAAGAGTCTTTCGTTATGACACCAATGAATATTTGCTGCTGACCGTGCCACTACCGTTTGAGTGTGAAACCTTCGCCACGCCGGACGTGCCGCTGGCGGGGATCCGTTTGAATGTCGATATTCTGCAATTGCAGGAGCTACTGATGGATATCGGCGAAGATGAATATTTTCGCCCGGATGTGGCGGCAAGCGGCATTAACTCGGCGGTGTTATCGGAAGAGATCCTCTGCGCCGCTGAGCGTCTGCTGGATGTGATGGAGCGCCCGCTGGATGCGCGTATTCTCGGCAAACAGATTATCCGCGAAATGCTCTACCACGTGCTAACCGGGCCGCGCGGCGGAGCGCTGCTGGCGTTAGTCAGCCGCCAGACCCACTTCAGCCTGATAAGCCGCGTGCTAAAACACATTGAAAGTCAGTACACGGAAAACCTCAGCGTTGACCAACTGGCGGCGGAAGCCAACATGAGCGTCTCGGCGTTTCACCATAACTTTAAATCGGTGACCAGCACCTCTCCGCTGCAATATCTGAAAACCTACCGTCTGCACAAAGCGCGCATGTTAATGGTGCACGATGGTATGAAAGCCGGGGCGGCGGCCATGCGCGTTGGCTATGAAAGCCCGTCACAATTCAGCCGTGAGTTTAAACGCTACTTTGGTCTGACGCCGGGAGAAGATGTGGCGAGAATTCGCATGATGCAGGGAATGTGAAACTTCCCCCTCTTCATGGCGAAGAGGGGAACGCATTATGCGCTGCAGTACTTTTTCTTCAGCACGACCGTGACCGCACCAACCAGACCAACAATCAGCAGGAATACCGGCAGCAGCATCAGGAAAGTCATCACCTGATCTTCATGGCGTTTCACAAATGGGATCATGCTGATGGCGTAGCCCAGCGAGGTCACCGCGCCGACCCACAGCAGCCCGCTCAGCCAGTTAAATAACTGGAAACGGCGGTTAGAGAGGCCGGAGATGCCAGCCATCGTCGGCAGCAGGGTGCGGATGAAGGCCAGGAAACGCCCCGCCAGCAGCGCCAGCAGGCCGTGACGGTCAAACATATAGGTTGCCCGCTCGTGATATTTTACCGGCAACTGCGATAGCCAGCTTTTCACCACGCGCGTATTACCAAGCCACTTGCCCTGGATATAGCTCAGCCAGCAACCGAGGCTGGCGGCAGAAGTGAGGATAGCTAAGGTAGCTACGAAATCCATGCAGCCGCGCGCGATCAGCGCGCCGGCCAGCAGCAGCAAGCTGTCACCGGGTAAAAACGAAGCAGGAAGTAGGCCGTTTTCTAAAAAGAGAGTGGCAAACATTACTAAATAAACAACACCCACAACATGTGGATTTGCCAGCGCAGCAAAGTCGTGATGCCAGAGCGCAGCAATAATATCTTGAATAACAGCCATGGACTTTCCCGTGGAACCGCGTAGAGGAGGCTATTGTACTCCAGTTCGCCTGAAACACCTTGATCGGGGGCGCAAGAAATGGAGAATTTTCTGAATACTTACGCCCGTAAGCCTGGTTTACACGATGCGCTGGAAGCCTGCCACTAAATCCTCAATCAGATCGTCAACATTTTCTAAACCAATGTGTACTCGGATTAATGTGCCGGTGAAATCCACTTCACCGTCCGGGCGAATCGCCGCCAGTTGTTCCGGCTGGTTGGCAAGAATCAACGATTCATAACCGCCCCACGAATATGCCATGCTGAACAGCGAGAAGTGATCGAGGTAATTCGCCAGTTCTTCATTATTCAGGCGCTTATTCAGCACAAACGAGAACAAGCCGCTGCTGCCGGTAAAATCCCGCTGCCAGAACTCGTGACCTTTGCTGCCGGGCAGCGCCGGGTGATTCACGCGCGAAACCTGTGGATGTGCCGCCAGCCATTCGGCAATTTTCAGGCTGCTTTCGTGGTGCTGGCGCAGTCGCACACCCAGTGTGCGCAGCCCACGGCTGGTCATATAAGCCGTGTCGGCATCTACCATTTGCCCCATTAAATAAGCATTTTCGCGCAGTTGTTCCCAACAACGTTCGTTGGAAACCGCCGTACCGATCATGCCATCGGAGTGGCCAATCAGGTATTTGGTCGCCGCCTGAATTGAGATATCAATATCGAATTCCAGCGCCTTAAACAGAACGCCCGCCGCCCAGGTATTATCGATCATGATAATGGCCTCTGGTGCGACGCTTCGCACCGCCTGCACAATGGCCGGAACGTCGTGGACTTCCATGGTGATTGAGCCGGGAGATTCCAGGAACACCACTTTGGTGTTGGGCTGAATTAGCCGCACGATGCTGGAACCGATCATCGGGTCGAACCAACTGGTGGTGACGCCGAGTTTGGCGAGAATTTTAGTGCTGAAATCCTGGCTGGGTTCATAGGCGGTGTTAGTCATCAACACGTGATCGCCTTGTTCAACAAACGCCAGAATGGTGTTTGCCACCGCCGCCGCGCCGCAGGGGAAAAGCGCGCAGCCCGCGCCGCCTTCCAGTTCGCACATCGCGTCTTGCAGCGAAAAATGCGTGAGCGTGCCACGACGACCGTAAAACAGTTCGCCATTGGCGCGGTTACGCGTCGCGTGTTTTTTTGCTTCAACGGTCTCGAATACCAGTGAAGAGGCACGTTGGATAACGCTGTTCACCGACCCTTGCGTGTATTTTTTGCTGCGCCCTGCGTTAACCAGAGCAGTATCAAGATGCTTTGCTGTCATTCTCGCTCAACCTGTTTTTATACGTCTGGATGTCCAGACTACCATGATTGTCGACGGATGCCTCGCAGTGTTACATCGGGGGGGCGTAATTTTTCCAGAAAATGTTCAATGGGGTTTGTTTACTGCGTAAGCGCAAAGAAAATGGCTTTTAATTCAGGCACCATGCAAATACTAATGAGAACGACTATCAATTCGACGACTTTTTGATATGATGACGCACAGATTTTGTGATTTGCGTCTCGGAGATACACAGTGGGTAATAATTTGATGCAGACGGATCTATCCGTGTGGGGCATGTATCAACATGCCGACATCGTTGTGAAGGTGGTGATGATCGGCTTGATTCTGGCGTCTGTCGTCACGTGGGCGCTTTTCTTCAGCAAAAGCGTTGAGATGATTTCACACAAGCGCCGCCTCAAGCGTGAGCAGCAGCAGTTGGCTGAAGCCCGTTCTCTGGATCAGGCGAGTGAAATTGCTTCCGCTTTCCACGCCCGAAGCCTGAGCACACGGTTAATCAACGAAGCCCAGAACGAACTGGAGTTATCCGCAGGTAGCGAAGATAACGAAGGTATTAAAGAGCGCACCGGTTTTCGTCTGGAACGCCGCGTTGCCGCCACCGGCCGCCATATGGGGCGTGGGAATGGTTATCTGGCAACGATTGGCGCGATCTCTCCGTTTATTGGTCTGTTTGGTACCGTTTGGGGCATCATGAACAGCTTCATCGGTATTGCGCAGACGCAAACCACCAACCTCGCGGTTGTTGCGCCGGGCATCGCGGAAGCGCTGCTGGCAACAGCTATCGGTCTGGTTGCTGCTATCCCGGCGGTGGTGATTTATAACCTCTTTGCCCGTATGATCGGCAGCTATAAAGCGACTCTCGGTGATATTGCCGCGCAAGTTCTGCTGCTGCAAAGCCGCGATCTGGATCTGGCCGCCAGCAACGCCCAGCCAGTTCGTACCGCGCAAAAATTACGTGTAGGTTGATTCGTCATGGCAATGCGTCTTAATGAAAACCTGGACGATAACGGCGAAATGCACGAAATCAACGTCACGCCGTTTATCGACGTGATGTTAGTGCTGCTGATTATCTTTATGGTGGCCGCGCCGCTTGCCACGGTCGATGTGAAAGTCAACCTGCCGGCATCGACCAGCCAGCCGCAACCGCGCCCGGAAAAGCCGGTTTACCTGTCGGTAAAAGCAGATAACACCATGTTTATTGGTAACGATCAGGTTACTGATGAAACGATGGTTAACGCGCTGAATATGCTAACCGAAGGTAAAAAAGACACCACCATCTTCTTTCGCGCGGATAAGACCGTGGATTACGAAACGCTGATGAAGGTGATGGACACGTTGCACCAGGCGGGATATCTGAAGATAGGCCTGGTAGGTGAAGAAGTCACGAAAGCGAAGTAATACGAAATCAATAAGAAAGCTGGCGAATGCCAGCTTTTTTTATGCCTGTTATCCAAGGTGTTCGCCGCCCGTCACGCCATGCACTTCGGCGGTGACGTAGCTGGATTCCTGGCTCGCCAGATAGACATAAATCGGTGCCAGTTCCGCAGGCTGCCCGGCACGTTTCATTGGCGTTTGCTGGCCAAACTGTGGCAGTTTCTCCTGCGGCTGACCCCCGGCAATTTGCAGCGCTGTCCAGATTGGCCCAGGTGCGACGATATTTACGCGAATCCCTTTTTCCGCGACCTGCTTCGCAAGCCCTCGGCTGTAATTGAGGATTGCCGCTTTGGTCGATGCGTAGTCCAGCAGATGTGTGCTGGGTTGATACGCCTGAATAGACGATGTGGTGATGATGCTCCCGCCCGGTGGCAGCAGCGGCACGGCTTCCTGAGTTATCCAGAACAGCGCAAAAACGTTGACGGTGTAGGTTTGAGTAAATTGCTCTGTCGTCAGGTTGGCAATCTCTTCCACGGCGGTCTGCTTACCTGCCACCAGTGCCAGAATATCCAGCCCACCGAGCAGCTCTTTTGCCTTGTGCGGCAACGAGCGGGCAAAAGACTCATCGGTCAGATCGCCAGGAATTAACACCGCTTTGCGTCCGGCGGCTTCGATTTGTGCTTTCACCTGCCGGGCGTCTTCCTCTTCTGCAGGTAAATAGTTGATGGCGACATCTGCCCCTTCGCGTGCATAGGCAATAGCCGCCGCGCGGCCAATGCCGGAATCGCCGCCGGTCACCAGCGCTTTGCGATCTTGCAGCCGCCCACTACCGACATAACTGTTTTCGCCGCAGTCGGGAATCGGGTCCATCTTCGACTGTACGCCTGGCGTTGGTTGCCGCTGTTTCGGGTAGTCGCCAGTGTAGTACTGCGTGGTCGGATCCTGAATTTTCGTCTGGTTATTCGCCATTACGTACCCTCCATATCGGTTGTTGAGTACTTAAGGGTAGAAGCCTGAGCTGAAAATGCAGGCTAATTCAGGATTATCTTGAGGCGAAGGTGTACAAGCGCGGGATGGAGAAAGGGCTATTTGGTGTTTGTGACTCTCTTTGTTGCCGCGTCTTCTTCCAGTGCGACGGTTGTCACATTCGAGGTGCGGTATTCGCCATCGCTCAGTTTACGGCTCAGGCGTAACGTCGCGGTTTCCCTGCTCAGAATGTACTGATAGTGCGCCTCCAGGCGACCCATGATTTTGTCTTTTAGCTCCGGTTTTTGCGCGATGATCGCGTCAATCACCGCACCGTAAATCTCTTCTTTCACCTGCAGGGGATAGATTTCGCGACGGTTCTGCCATTTCAGGCGCACCAGTGCCGCTGGAATAGAAACCAGCTCATGCGCTATTCGCTGGATAGTCTCGTTTTTACTTAATATCAGGGCTTCTCTATTTTGCTTTAAGATAAATTCATCGCTTTTTTTCTCATCTAAAGCTAAATAAACGTTATTATTATCGACCTCTTTCACGTTATTCATCCCCGAACTTATAAAATATTGGCGTATCTTTTTCTCGGGTAATGAGATTAAGCCAAATCTCATTACCTGCTTCATTTATTTGCTGAGTTTTATCTGCAATTATTTGGCTTAATGTTTGAGCATCGATCTCGCCTTCCGCTTGTAAGTCATTAAGTAAACGCGCGAAGGTCTCGATTTTTACCACACGCAATAGCCGCTCTTTAATATGGCGGTCGCGTTCTTCCAGCAGCATATTTCTCGACTGCCCGGTACGATTGGCATTTGCTAATATATCGTTAGCATGTTCAGCGAGTGTTCTTTTACCCTGAGTTAAATTAGGCTCTTTTCCTTCTTCTCCAGGCTTGGTTTCAACGGCAGAAATGTGAAATCGTGCCGGGACAAGATTCTCGGGAAGCATTTCCAATGTCCTTTAATATCAACAGGGAAGAGGGTGTTCAGGCGTGAGGTTCGTTGACAATATCATGGCGCACTTTTAAAATCAAAAAAAAGGAGCCTGCTCATGAACAGTATTTTTTATTCTGTTATTGCTTTATTGCTGCTGACGGGCGGCGTTCTTTTATTGATGCGCGAGTACAATAAAAAAGCTCCCCTTAGTGAAATTGACAATCCGTCTTTGCCACCGCAACCATTGTCAAAAGAAGAGGGGGAAGATCATTTCTCAGCATTAATGAATGCGATTACGCCAGTGTGGTACTGGCGCGTTAATCATGAATATATAGATTTTCTTCATGCGACAATTAAACGCATGAATATGGCGGAATTAAATAGTACGCCTGGGTTATTTGAAGCACAGCGTCGTTGTAGCGATCTGAATTCAGCGGTGTATAAGTATTACGACAATATAAAGAAGCGCTGCGTAAATGGTGAGAAAGTACCGCATTCGGATCTGGATGTGCTCAACCTGCGTCAGTGCTTTCGCGAATTCAGTATGGAAGCGTATCCGGCGCTGGTGGTGCTGGTGTGGCCAGAGAACCAACGGCCGTGGGTCAATCCCGAAGAGGTGTAGCGCCGTGTTGCTTTAGTGTTGCAAATTGTTTGCCTGGCTGGGATATACTGAACGCTGGTTTAGCAATCTGAAGAGACTTTACGCAACATGGAACGCTTTCTGGAAAACGCAATGTACGCTTCGCGCTGGTTGCTCGCCCCGGTTTACTTCGGCCTCTCCCTTGCCCTGCTTGCGCTGACGGTAAAATTCTTCCAGGAGATTTTTCACGTCCTGCCCAATATTTTCAATCTGGCGGAAGCGGACCTGATCCTGACTCTGTTGTCGCTGGTGGATATGACGCTGGTGGGTGGTTTGCTGGTGATGGTGATGTTTTCCGGCTATGAAAATTTCGTCTCCCAGCTTGATATCGCCGAGCATAAAGAAAAATTGAACTGGCTGGGCAAAATGGACGCCACATCGTTGAAAAACAAGGTGGCGGCGTCGATTGTCGCCATTTCGTCGATTCATCTGCTGCGCGTGTTTATGGATGCCAAAAACGTCCCGGATAACAAGCTGATGTGGTATGTGATTATCCACCTGACGTTTGTGCTTTCCGCTTTCGTGATGGGCTATCTGGACCGATTAACCCGCCACCAGCACTGAGTTCATTGCCGGGCCGCGTCCTGCCGCCCGGCAATGCCGTTTTACTTATCTGATGAAGCCTGCCACAGATTCAGCTCGCCATCGGCAACGTGCTTATCGATCTGTGCCAACTCCTCTGTACTAAAACTCAGGTTGTTCAACGCCTGAACATTCTCTTCGAGCTGTTCCGGGCGGCTCGCGCCAATCAGCACCGACGTGACTCGCGCGTCTTTTAACAGCCAACTCAGCGCCATTTGCGCCATCGACTGTCCACGGCGCTGCGCCATCTCATTGAGCAAGCGCAAACTGTTGAGATTGCCCTCTGTCAGCATCTTCTCTGTCAGGCCGCGCACTTTTTTGCCTTCACGCTGCATACGCGAACCTTCCGGAATACCGTTCAGGTATTTGCCGGTCAACAACCCTTGCGCCAGCGGAGTAAAGGCAATGCAACCCACGCCGTTATCTTCCAGCGTATCCAGCAGGCCGGTTTTATCCACCCAGCGATTCAGCAGGTTGTAAGAGGGCTGGTGGATAAGCAACGGGATTTTCCACTCGCGCAGTAGCGCCGCCATCTGCTGTGTGCGTTCAGTGGAGTAGGAAGAGATGCCGACATACAGCGCTTTACCGCTCTGCACCGCTTGTGCCAGCGCAGATGCTGTCTCTTCCATCGGCGTTTTTTCATCAACCCGGTGCGAGTAAAAGATATCAACGTACTCAACACCCATCCGCTTCAGGCTCTGATCGAGGCTGGCAAGCAGGTACTTACGTGAACCACCGGAACCATACGGTCCTGGCCACATATCGTAACCAGCTTTGGTGGAGATAATTATCTCGTCGCGGTATGCGGCAAAATCCTCACGCAGCAAGCGGCCAAAGTTCTCTTCCGCGCTGCCAGCAGGTGGTCCGTAATTATTGGCTAAATCAAAGTGGGTAATACCGAGGGAAAACGCTTTGTGCAGCAACGCGCGCTGTGAGTCCAGGGCGTGCCCGTGCCCAAAACTGTGCCACAAACCGAGCGAAAGCGCGGGCAGTTGTAGGCCGCTTTTGCCGCAGTATCGATACTGCATCTGTTCGTAGCGATTCGGGTTGGCGAAATCAGGCATGATGTCTCCTTTCTTTTAATCTTATCGATGAAAATTCGAAACAACGTTTCTATCTTACGTCTGTTTTCTGCACATCAAAAGATGAGGTTGTGTCTGGACGTTTTTTGAGCGAAAAGCGGAACGCTATGCTTTGCTTAGAGAGGCATAAAAAGACGGAGACAAGCGATGACACGTTTAACGGCGAAAGATTTCCCCCAGGAGTTACTCGATTACTACGACTACTACGCACACGGCAAGATCAATAAGCGAGAGTTTTTACAGCTGGCGGGTAAATATGCGGTGGGTGGCATGACGGCGCTGGCGCTGTTCAACTTATTGAAACCGAACTACGCGCTGGCAACGCAGGTGGAATTCACCGATCCGGACATTCATGCTGAATACATTACTTATCCGTCGCCGAACGGGCATGGCGATGTGCGTGGCTACCTGGTCAAACCGACGAAAGCGCAGGGCAAAGTGCCGGCTGTGGTGGTGGTACATGAAAACCGTGGGTTAAATCCGTATATCGAAGATGTGGCTCGCCGCGTCGCCAAAGCAGGTTACATTGCGCTGGCACCGGATGGCTTAAGCTCCGTGGGCGGTTATCCGGGTAACGATGATGACGGTCGCGCCTTGCAACAGAAAGTCGACCCGACAAAGCTGATGAATGATTTCTTTGCCGCCATCGAGTTTATGCAAAAGCACCCGGATGCGAGTGGCAAAGTGGGGATCACCGGTTTTTGCTATGGCGGCGGCGTGTCAAACGCGGCGGCGGTGGCTTACCCTGAGCTGGCGTGCGCGGTACCTTTTTATGGCCGACAACCTCCGGCTGTGGATGTCGCGAAAATCAACGCGCCGTTGTTACTGCATTACGCTGCGCTGGACAAGAACATCAACGATGGCTGGCCTGCTTATGAACAGGCGTTAAAGGCCAACCAAAAAGTTTACGAAGCGTGGGTTTATCCCGGCGTTAACCACGGTTTTCACAACGATTCGACACCACGATACGATAAGGCGGCCGCTGAATTGGCCTGGCAACGCACCCTGGATTGGTTCAAAAAGTATCTCACCTAGCTGTTGCTGTATTGGCAGGGATGCCGTGAAACATGAAAAAAGATGAATATGTCGAATGTTGTTTGTTTTTTAGCGTAAATTAAAGATATAAGCAATTATTTTCAGGCTTTTACTTCAGTAATTTAAGATAATAGATAATTAACGCAATGCCCTTGGTTTTCTGAATTTTCCTGGCAGGCAAAAAAGCGTGTTTAATTTACTTTAGGAACCCTTTCTTTCTGCGAAAATTCCTGGAAAAGCGGCTAAGAAATCGTCGCGAGCTAAATCGTTGCGAGCTATTCATTATATTTATAAATGTATACAAAAATAATCCGCTGTGGAGGTTTTGTCACAACGGCTAATGCATGACAGAGCAAAGTACGTGAGCCGCAGCACCTCTACAGACCGCGACATGATTGGGTTTTAACATTTTCCCTGTCCCTTTACCTGCCTTGCCATGGGGTTGCATTGCGTAAAAAAACATCTTTTTTAACATCGCTTCACAAGTGTTTAAAGCCTGCTTAACTCTTATTTTTTTAAAATTTTCAGCTAATGATTAGTGATATTTATCGGTATTTTTCAAATGATGATAATAACTATTATCGCTATATTCATGCGTGTTTTTTATATCATTTCCTGACGGTATTTTTATTTTTTAATTGTGGTTTTAAATTTCATGACACAGGGTTTTAATAATTGGATTTTTCTCTATCATCATATTTATGGCTATTTTAATAATAGAGTCATAAGTGTAAATATCGTTAAAAATTAATGAGTTATTGTTATCTTTGTTAGCGGTTTTCATTGGTGTTAATCACATTAATGGTGAAATAAAGTTAGCAGAATAATCGTTTTAGTGGTGGCTTAAGTGGCAGAAGAAAGAGAAAAGGTCAACGCTGTTTTCATACAAAAATTTTTAGCCAGACATTTAATATTTTCCTCACCTTGCCGATAAATGGAGATAACTCTCGCCCGCAGGCGAGAAAGCACCATTACCGCAAGGATAATATTATGAATATGCTTCGCAACTTTACTATACGAGCCGTAATGCTGGTGATCCTCGGGATCTTCGGCGTGCTGTGGTCTGGCGTCGGTCTGTATAGCGTTTTTTCCCTGTCAAAAGTGGCTGATGGCAATGAAATCGATCGCCAGCTTGTGACACAAATGACCCTCCTTGGCCAGGGTAATGATCAGTACTTTAGGTTTGTTACTCGTCTTAGCCGCGTAATGGAAGCCAAAGCTGCGGGTGGCTCGCCAGATATGGCGCCGGTGCAACAAGCGCTGGACACCATGTCGCGCAAACTGACTGAGTTTAAAGCCGTATCGCCAGGCCCAATGGATGCCAAAGTATCCGAACAAGTCATTGCCTCCTGGCAGGCGTTGCTGGATCAAGGGGTAACTCCGCAGATGCAGCTTGCGCAGCAAGGCACGCCAGAGGCGTACCGCCAGCAGGCCAATAATGTCACGCCGGGTTTGAGCCGCAGCTTTGGTACGGCGACGGAAAGCTTTAATAAAGCCGCCAGCGCCACGCTTGATGAGACTCGCGTGATGGTCGATGGACGCACCAGCGTCACTCGCGTGGCGATTATTACTGCGATGGTGATTGGTTTGCTGATCCTGCTGTTCACCGACCGCTATCTGGTCGCCATGCTGGTGAAACCGCTGAACCGCATTCGCGCGCATTTCCGTTTGATGGCGCAGGGCGATCTCAGCCAGCCACTGGAAGATATGGGGCGCAACTGCGTAGGTCAGGTGATCCCGCTGCTGCTAGCGATGCAGGATAGCCTGCGTGAAGCGGTAAGCAGCATCCGCAGCGGCAGCGAAAATATCTGGCGCGGCGCATCCGAGATCTCCACCGGCAATAACGATCTCTCTTCCCGCACGGAAGAGCAGGCCGCGGCGCTGGAACAAACCGCTGCCAGCATGGAAGAGCTGACTTCAACGGTAAAACTGAACGCGGATAACGCAAGCCAGGCCAGCGAGCTGGCGCAAGTTGCCTCGACTACCGCCAGCAAAGGCGGCGCGCTGGTAAAAGAAGTGATCAGCACGATGGATGGTATCTCTGACAGCTCGAAGAAAATCGCCGAAATCACCAACGTGATTAACAGCATCGCCTTCCAGACCAACATTCTTGCGCTCAACGCTGCTGTGGAAGCGGCGCGTGCGGGTGAGCAAGGTCGCGGCTTTGCGGTGGTTGCGGGTGAAGTGCGTAACCTCGCCAGCCGCAGTGCCGGCGCGGCGAAAGAGATCGAAACGCTGATCGCGGATTCCGTTTCGCGCGTAGAGAAAGGCGCGAAACTGGTCAATGACACCGGCACCACCATGGAAAGTATTCTGCGGGCGGTGAGAGAAGTGACCACCATTATGAAAGAGATAGCTTCTGCGACGGATGAGCAGAGTAAAGGCATCTCTCAGGTGGGCGTGGCAATTACCCAGATGGACAGCGTAACGCAGCAGAACGCCGCGCTGGTTGAGGAGATTTCCGCCGCAGCCGCAGCGCTGGAGCGCCAGACCGAAGAGCTGCAACGTTCCGTTCAGCAGTTCCGCCTCTCCAGCGACGAGCAACAGAAACCCGCAGCCACCGCGCTGCTAAAACCGGATTTATCACGCGGGGCACCGCGTAAAGCGGCAGCATCGTCGGATGAGTGGGTTGCGTTTTAATCCGCGCTATCGCCGCCACGAAAGATCGTTATATAATTTTTTATATAGCGTTTGTGGGGGTGATAATGATGGACAACCATTTTGGTAAGGGTTTGATGGCCGGGTTGAATGCGGCGCAGGCGGACAGCGCCAGTAACGTGGCGCATTTCTGCCCGGACTATAAGCGTGGCTTTGTACTCGGGTTTTCGCATCGTATGTTTGAAAAGACGGGCGATCGTCAACTCAGCGCGTGGGAGGCAGGCATTCTTACGCGTCGCTACGGGCTGGATAAGGAGATGGTGATGGATTTCTTTCGCGAGAACCACTCCAGCACTGTGATCCGATTTTTTATGGCGGGTTACCGTCTCGAAATCTAAAAATAAGCTTTGCTCAATATGTCGTTCTCTTTGTGAAGGTCACTTTTGTCGAGGGTGACTTTCATTTTTTTTTGCCGTTTTGTGCCTCTAAATCCCTAATTTCTCTATGGCTACTGCAACCTGCACCGGCTTTTTGCATAATGACCTTGTTTTTTATGTGATTATTTGTCGGGGCGATCGCAGCATTCATCTGCCAAATAGGTGGAGAATAATCCTAGTCCAGGCTAAGGGATAACAATAAATGGCAGGAGAGAACCAACAATTTGCACCTCAGGGTGTGAGCCGTCGTGATTTTATGAAGCTGTGCGCCGCACTTGCGGCGACCATGGGATTAAGCGGCAAGGCCGCTGCCGAGATGGCCGAAGCTGTTAGCCATCCTCAGCGTCCTCCCGTTATCTGGATCGGTGCGCAGGAGTGCACAGGCTGTACCGAATCGCTGCTTCGCGCGACGCATCCCACCGTAGAAAATCTTGTGCTGGAAACCATTTCGCTGGAATACCACGAAGTGCTTTCTGCCGCGTTTGGTCACCAGGTTGAAGAGAATAAACACCGTGCGCTGGAGCAGTACAAAGGCCAGTACGTATTGGTGGTCGATGGCTCGATTCC
The DNA here is from genome assembly GCF_004331415.1 of Kosakonia quasisacchari. GTDB lineage: Bacteria > Pseudomonadota > Gammaproteobacteria > Enterobacterales > Enterobacteriaceae > Kosakonia > Kosakonia quasisacchari. The sequence continues at coordinate 59,548 of NZ_SJOP01000004.1, read as the reverse complement.
CATGAAAGACGGCGGTGTTTACTGCATGGTGGCCGGCGAACCGATTGTCGACCATATTCGTAAAGCGGCGGAAAACGCGGCGGCGATTATCGCCATTGGCTCCTGCGCCGCCTGGGGCGGTGTGGCAGCAGCAGGCGTTAACCCGACAGGCGCGGTCAGTCTGCAAGAGGTGTTGCCTGGCAAAACGGTCATCAACATTCCCGGCTGCCCGCCAAATCCACAAAACTTTCTTGCCACGGTGGCGCATATCATCACCTTCGGCAAACCTCCGGCGCTTGACGCCAAAAACCGTCCCCGCTTTGCCTACGGGCGCTTAATTCACGAGCACTGCGAACGTCGGCCGCATTTTGATGCCGGACGTTTTGCGAAAGCGTACGGCGATCAGGGGCATCGCGAAGGCTGGTGCTTGTACCACTTAGGCTGCAAAGGCCCGGAAACCTGGGGCAACTGTTCAACGTTGCAGTTTTGCGATGTGGGCGGCGTCTGGCCCGTTGCCATTGGTCACCCATGCTACGGCTGCAACGAAGAAGGGGTTGGCTTTCATAAAGGCATCTCCCAGCTTGCGCATGTGGATAACCCTACACCGCGCGCCGAGAAACCCGACGTCAACCTGAAAGAGGGCGGCACCGTTTCGGCAAGCGCCGTGGGTTTGCTGGGTGGCGTCGTGGGTCTGGTCGCGGGTGTCGGCGTGATGACCGTGCGTGAACTGGGTCGCCAGCAGAAGAAAAACGACGCGGATTCGCAGGGAGACTAGCCGTGAACAGACGTGATTTTCTCAAAGTGGCGTCCGGCGGGGCGCTGCTGGTGGGGGGATCGTCCGCGAGTTTTGCCGCCGCGCAAAACCGTCCGCCGATCCCCGGCTCGTTGGGGATGTTGTACGACTCCACGCTCTGTGTCGGTTGTCAGGCCTGTGTGACGCGTTGCCAGGAAATTAACACGCCACGGCGTAATCCGCAGGGCGAGCAAACCTGGTCGAATAACGACAAACTTTCGCCCTACACCAACAACATTATTCAGGTCTGGCACAGCGGCAGCGGGGAAAACAAAGACCAGCTGCGCGATGGCTACGCCTATATCAAAAAGCAGTGTATGCACTGCGTGGATGCCAACTGTGTCTCCGTCTGCCCGGTGCAGGCTCTGAAAAAAGACACCAAAACCGGCATCGTTCACTACGACGCCAGCGTCTGTACCGGCTGCCGCTACTGCATGGTCGCCTGTCCGTTCGATGTGCCGAAGTATGACTACAACAACCCCTTCGGCGCGCTGCATAAATGCGAACTCTGCAACCAGAAAGACGTGGCGCGTCTGGATAACGGCGAGCTGCCCGGTTGTGTTGAAGTATGCCCTGCGGGCGCGGTGATTTTCGGTACGCGTGAAGAGCTGCTTGCTGAAGCCAAAAAACGTCTCGCGATGAAACCCGGCTCTGAATACCGCTACCCGCGCCAGACGTTGAACGCCAACGACACCTACGTGCATAACGTGCCCAGCTACTATCCGCATCTGTACGGTGAGAAAGAGGGCGGCGGCACGCAGGTGCTGGTGCTGACCGGGGTTCCTTATCAGGAACTGGGGCTGCCGGAGTTGGACGAGCTGGCAACCGGCGCACGCTCTGAGCACGTTCAGCATACGGTGTACAAAGGCATGATGTTGCCGCTCGCCGTGCTGGTTGGGCTGACCGCACTGGTGCGCCGCAATACCCGCGACAAGCATGACGGAGGCGATCATGAGTCATGATCCACAAGCGATGGGCGGCAAACTGCTGAGTAAACCGGTGCTGCTGTTCGCTCCACTGATCGTGCTATGCGCGATCTTTATCCTCAAGCGTTTGATCTTCGGGCTCGGATCCGTATCGGATCTGAATGGCGGTTATCCGTGGGGGATCTGGATCGCGTTTGATTTGCTGATCGGCACTGGTTTTGCCTGTGGCGGTTGGGCGCTGGCATGGGCGGTGTATGTCTTTAACCGTGGTGATTACCACCCGTTGGTACGCCCGGCGCTACTGTGCAGCCTGTTTGGTTACTCGCTGGGCGGCTTGTCCATCACCATCGATGTCGGGCGCTACTGGAACCTGCCTTACTTCTATATTCCTGGCCATTTCAACGTCAATTCGGTGCTGTTTGAAACCGCCGTTTGCATGACCATTTACATCGGCGTGATGGCGCTGGAGTTCGCGCCAGCGCTGCTGGAAAGGCTCGGCTGGAAAGTCTCGCTGCGCCGTCTTAATAAAGTGATGTTTTTCATTATCGCGCTTGGCGCGCTGCTGCCGACCATGCACCAGTCGTCAATGGGCTCGTTGATGATTGCCGCCGGATATAAGGTTTACCCGCTGTGGCAGAGCTATGAAATGCTGCCGGTTTTCTCGCTGCTGACCGCGTTTATCATGGGCTTCTCGATTGTCATTTTCGAAGGCTCATTAATGCAGGCCAGCCTGCGTGGCAACGGGCCGAATGAGAAGCGGTTGTTTGGCAAGCTGATTGGCATCTTAAGCGTGCTGTTAGCGCTTTTCCTGGTCCTGCGTGTGGGTGAGATCAGTTGGCGTGACAAATGGCATTACGCGTTCGCCGGGGATTTTTATAGCCTGATGTTCTGGCTGGAAATTGCGCTGCTGGCCTTGCCGCTGTTGATCCTGCGCGCGCCGCGTCTGCGCCGTGATTCCCGCTTTTTGTTCCTTGGCGCATTAAGCATGCTGCTCGGCTGTGCGCTGTGGCGGCTCTCTTATTCGCTGTTGGCCTTTAATCCCGGCAACGGCTACCACTACTTCCCGACAGCGGAAGAGTTATTGATTTCCATCGGTTTTGTGGCAATTGAAGTCTGTGCGTACATCTTACTGATACGTCTGTTGCCGATTATTCCTCCGTTAAAAACACCTGCGCGACATGAGGCGAGTAAAGCATGAGTCAACGTATCACCATTGATCCGGTCACCCGTATTGAGGGTCATTTACGCATTGATTGCGAAATTGAAAACGGCGTTGTATCAAAGGCCTGGTCGTCAGGAACCATGTGGCGCGGGATGGAAGAGATTGTCAAAAACCGCGATCCGCGCGACGCATGGATAATCATGCAGCGCATTTGCGGCGTTTGTACCACCATCCACGCCATTGCCTCGGTGCGGGCAGTAGAAAGCGCGCTCGATGTGAAGGTGCCGCGCAACGCCCAGTACATTCGCAACATCATTCTGGCTGCCCACTCGATTCACGACCATATCGTCCATTTCTATCAGCTTTCGGCGCTTGATTGGGTCGATATTACCAGCGCGTTACATGCCGATCCGGCGAAAGCCGCCGCGATGTTACAGGGGATTTCTGACTGGCCGCTTAATAGCGAAAACGACTTCAAAGCGGTGCAGGAGAAGATCAAAGCGCTGGTCGCCAGCGGTCAACTGGGCATTTTTGCCAATGGCTACTGGGGGCATCCGGCGATGAAGTTGCCGCCGGAAGTGAACCTGATTGCCGTGGCGCACTACCTGCAAGCGCTGGAGTGCCAGCGTGACGCTAACCGCATTGTGGCGCTGCTCGGCGGTAAATCGCCGCACATTCAGAACCTGGCGGTTGGTGGCGTTGCCAACCCGATAAACCTTGATGGCATTGAAGTGTTGAACCTCGAACGCCTGATGTATCTCAAGTCGTTTATCGACAAGCTGGAAGGGTTTATTGAACAGGTTTACAAAGTCGATACGGCGGTTATTGCGGCGTTTTACCCTGAATGGCTCACGCTCGGTAAAGGCGCGGTGAACTACCTGAGCGCGCCGGAATTCCCCACCGATGCCAGCAATGGCAGCTTCCTGTTTGCCGGTGGGTACATCGAAAACGCCGATCTTGCGACCTACCGTGAAATCAACACCCACACCGATCCTTTCCTGATTAAAGGCATTCAGGAGAGCGCCAAACACGCCTGGTATAAAGACGAAGCACCGCAGGAACCGTGGCAGGGCACCACGCTGCCGCAGTACACCGGCTGGCAGGAAGAGGGCAAATATTCCTGGGTTAAATCGCCCACTTTTTACGGCAAAACGGTCGAAGTGGGGCCGCTCGCCAATATGCTCTGTAAGCTGGCGGCGAAACACCCGGCAACGACGGAAAAATTGCATGACATCACCGCCATTTACCAGAAGCTCACCGGTAAAACGGTGGCGGTGGAACAGCTGCACTCTACACTGGGGCGCATTATCGGGCGCACCGTGCATGCCTGCGAGTTACACCAGGTCTTGCAGCAGCAGTATCAGGCGTTGATAGACAACATTGGCAAAGGCGATGTGCAAACCATTGCCCATACGGAGATCCCCGCCAGCGGAGAGTTTAAAGGCGTCAGCTTCCTTGAAGCACCGCGCGGTATGCTCTCCCACTGGATTGTTATCAAAGATGGCAAGATCGATAACTACCAGGCGGTAGTGCCGTCAACCTGGAACGCCGGGCCACGCAACTTCAACGACGATGCTGGCCCTTATGAACTGTCGCTGGTGGGTACGCCAATTGCCGATCCACAAAAACCGCTGGAAGTGGTGCGCACCGTTCATTCGTTTGACCCCTGTATGTCGTGTGCGGTGCATGTGGTCGATGCCGATGGCAATGATGTGGTGTCGGTGAAGGTGCTGTGATGTCGATTTTAGTGTTAGGCGTGGGCAATATTTTGCTCACCGACGAGGCAATTGGTGTGCGGGTGGTGGAAGCGCTTGAGCAGCGTTACCGTCTGCCTGAGCATGTCGAGGTGCTGGACGGCGGCACGGCGGGTATGGAACTGCTTGAGGCAATGGCTAACCGCGATCACTTGATCATCGCCGATGCGGTGGTCAGCCGCAAAAGCGAGCCAGGCGCCGTTATCTGCCTGCGCGATGACGAAGTGCCGACGTTGTTCAGCAATAAAATTTCGCCGCATCAGTTGGGATTATCGGATGTGCTGTCGGCGTTGCGTTTTACCGGAGAGTTTCCGAAAAAACTGACGCTGATTGGTATTATTCCCGCCTCGCTGGAGCCGCATATCGGCATGACGCCGGTGGTGGAAGCGAGCCTGGAAACCGCGCTACAGGCGGTGCTGGAGGCGCTGCGTGAATCTGGCGTGGTGCCTGTTTTACGGGAGGCTGAACATGCAAGATGAGGTGATGGGGTTTGATGTTTCGCCGCACCGCGAAGTGCAGGCGGCCTTTATGGCGATTGCAGAACAGGAGATGCACGGTCTGCCGTTTGTCCATGCAACGATGCCGGTGTATGTCACACCGTTCACCCTGTTTGAAGGGCAGTGGTTGGGCTGCGTGCTTACGCCGTGGATGCTGAGTGTGCAAATCTACCCCGGCCCGCAGCAGCTTTGGCCTCGTCGACCGATGAGTCAGCGGCTGGGGCTGCAACTGCCCTATGGCGAAATGACCTTTACCGTCGGGGAATTACCGGCGGTGGGGCAATACCTGAGCTGCTCGCTAATGTCGCCACTCGATCGGGGATTATCCGCTGATGCTGGCATCGCACTTGCCGAAAACTGCCTGAAAATGGCGCTTTCATTGCCAGTGACCGATGCAGCAGTAAGCCGTCGCGCGCTGCTGCAAGGGTTGCGGGACAAAGTGCATGCATGAGTTATCCCTGTGCCAAAACGCGGTGGAGATCATTGAACAGCAGGCACGGCAAAACGGCGCGAAGCGTGTAACTGGCGTATGGCTGGAGATCGGCGCGCTGGCGTGCGTGGAAGAGAGCGCATTACGGTTTGGTTTTGATATTGCCTGCCGTGAGACACTGGCGCAGGGTTGTGAACTGCATCTCATCCATAAACCGGCGCAAGCCTGGTGCTGGAATTGCAGCCAGACTGTGGAAGCCGAGCGGCATGATGAGTGCCCGCTCTGCCACTGCCCGACGCTGCATATTGAGCGCAGCGACGGCGTGCAGATCAAAAGTATCGAAGTGGAGTAAGGCGAAGATGTGTATAGGCGTACCGGGTCAGGTGGTGGCCGTTGGCGATGATTTTCATCAACTGGCGCAGGTGGATGTGTGCGGCGTACGCCGCGACGTCAATATCGCGCTGGTGTGCGAGGATTCACCGCGTGAATTGCTGGGACAATGGGTACTGGTGCATGTCGGTTTTGCGATGAGCGTGATAGATGAACATGAAGCGCTGGCGACGCTGGAAGCATTGCGAAACATGGAAATCGAAGCGTTTGCGCCTCAGCGCTGAAGCGCGTCGATGTTGGCGTCGGTCACCATCTGCGTAACCTGCGACAAATTGCCGATCTTTGCTTCGCTGGCGCGATAGAATTTACTCTTATCAATCAACAGTAATGATTGCTGCGCCCGGCGTAACAGCTGGGCTTTGAACGCCGCATTATGGCGGGTGGAATCCCACATATCGCCGCGCGCATCCACGCCTTCGCAGGAGAAGATAAACAGATCAATCTCCAGCGATTTCAGCAGGCTTGCAAGTGCGGGGTTCACGTAGCAACGCTCCGTGCGCGCCAGCCAGCCGCCCGAGCAGATAAGCTCAATGTGTTCGCGGCGCGCCATCTCCTGGCAGACCGGCAGGCTGTTGGTCAATACCGTCAGTGGGATATCCGGTAACTGCCGCGCCAGATGAAAACAGGTCGAGCTGGCGTCCAGCGCCAGCGCCATGCCGGGTTCTACCCAGTTAAGTGCGTGGCGGGCGATGTCGGCTTTATCCGCATAGTGACTTTTCAGCCGAGTGCGAAAGGGTTCACCCCCATCATGCAGCGTGCTTGCCCGACCGTGGCGACGCACAATTTTCCCCTCTGTTTGCAGCGCATTCAGATCGCGGCGAATGGTTTCAACACTGACATTCAACTGCGCCGCCAGCGCCAGGGTTGTGATGCTGTGCTGGTTGGTGAGAAGCTGCAGAATCGCTTGCTGGCGCGCGTGCTTCATGGCGTTTCCTCATGCCGTGGCGAGAGTGAAATCAGGATTTTGCCAATAGCCGCGCCGTTTTTACCGGTGTGCTTGATGTGATACATCGCGCGATCGGCGCGTTTCAGCGCATTGACAAAATCATCCCCGGTTTGCACTTCATCAATTCCTATCGACGCGCCTACCGATGCTTCGCCATTATCCAGCTCGAAGGGACAGAGTATGGTGCGTAAACAGCTATGCGCGGTGCTATTAATCAGCAGGCTGCTGAGTGCAAAGGGCAGCAGCAAGACAAACTCATCGCCACCGAGCCGCCCAACAACAGCTCCCTGTGGGCAGGCATCGCGCAGACGCTGGCTGAGTTGAATCAGCAACTCATCGCCGCTGCGGTGGCCGAAGGTATCGTTTACTGCTTTGAAATCATCCAGATCGATAAATGCCACACACAGCGGTCCGGCGAGACTGAGTTCAGCGAAGTGTTGCAGTAGCGCGTGACGATTCGCAAGGCCGGTCAGTGGATCGTGGTTTGCAAGCAGAGCCAGTTGCTCTTCGTACTGCTTCTCTTTGGTCATATCGATATGCGTGCCGGTCACTTTCAGCGGCGCGCCGTTGTCGTCCCTGTCGGTTACACGGCCGCGATCGAGCACCCAGGTCACGGTACCGTTTTTATGCCGCATGCGGTGCAACGCTTCGTAAAACGGCGTTTTGCCATGCAAATGATCATAAAACGCATCCAGCACCTGTTGGCGATCCTCTTCATGCAGGTGATCGCGCCAGACATCAAAATGGGCGCTCAGCGCTTTTGGCTGATAGCCAAGCATTGATCCCCAGCGGCGGTTAAAGATGATGAGCTTGCCGCTGGGCACATCCAGTTGCCACAAACATAGCCCGGTGCCGTCGAGCGCGGCGCTGAGTTTATTGCGCGCATCGCGCGCAATCCGCACCAGCCGGGCGTTGTGCTTTTTTAGATTCTGGATCTGCTGTTTTAGCGCGTTTTCAGACATTTGGCGGGCTACGGGTAAATAAAAGGCATTCTTACCAGTTATTTCGGTTATGTAAATATGGTGTGAAAAAAAGAGCAGAAGGTGTGGAGTATGGCGGGAGAAACCGGGCGGAATGCCGCCCGGTGTGCAAGATCAGGCGTTGCGTTTATCTTCGGTTTGCGTGTCGAAATCGCTGGCGTCGTGGCGTTCATGCAGTTGCTCACTTGGTTCGCCGAACGTGCGGTTAACCATGCGCCCACGTTTCACCGCCGGGCGGTCTGCAATCGCTTTCGCCCAGCGCTGGACATTTTGGTAGCTGCCCGCGTCGAGGAATTCCGCTGCGTTATAGGTGTTGCCCAGCACCACATTGCCGTACCACGGCCAGATCGCCATATCGGCGATGGTGTACTCATCCCCGGCAACAAACGTGTGCTGCGCCAGTTGCTTATCCAGCACGTCCAACTGACGTTTGGCTTCCATCGTAAAGCGGTTGATCGCGTACTCGATCTTCACCGGCGCATAGTTATAGAAGTGGCCAAAACCGCCGCCGAGGAAAGGCGCGGAACCTTGCAGCCAGAACAGCCAGTTCAGCGTTTCGGTGCGTTTAGCCGGATCTTTTGGCAGGAAGTGACCGAATTTTTCCGCCAGATAGAGCAGGATTGCCCCGGATTCGAACACCCGCGTCGGCGGTGTGGTGCTGTGGTCGCGCAGCGCCGGGATTTTGGAGTTCGGGTTAACGTCGACAAACCCACTTGAGAACTGATCGCCTTCGCCGATGCGAATCAGCCACGCGTCGTACTCTGCGGCACTGACATCTTTCGCCAGTAACTCTTCCAGCATAATGGTCACTTTCTGGCCGTTCGGCGTACCGAGCGAATAGAGCTGTAACGGATGTTTGCCAACCGGCAATGCTTTGTCATGCGTTGGACCGGAAACCGGGCGGTTGATATTGGCAAACGCACCGCCGCCGGATTTATCCCACGTCCAGACTTTGGGGGGCTGATAGTTGTCTGACATTTTGGCCTGCCTTTTCGTTGATGTGTTGAAGAAGTTAAGCGCTTGCAAAGCAGTGTAGCAGTCGTCTCAGGCGAGGATACGTTGCGCCCAGACCTCAATGTCGTCGCCGCTACCGAGATCGGCCTGCACCAGCCCGTTAACCATAAAGGTTGGCGAAACATGGATGCCATTCTGGCGTGCGTATTTGCTGTGCCATTTGATCTCGGTTTGCAGCTCAGGACGGGCAAAGGCCTCAGCCAGTTGCACCCCGCTGTACTGTTCGATGCGTTCAATGATTTGCTGCGGCGTGGTGTGCATATTCGGGCCGCTGCAGTGGTCAGTAAATTCAAACTCTTCGCGATGATCGGCAACCGCTTGCAGCACTTTATGCGCGGCGTTTTTGCCGTCTGCAAGCGTCGATGCCGCGAGGATACAACGGACAATCACACCGGAAAACAGGTGCCACGGCTGTGATTGCAGGCGGATTTTCACCGTGACGTTATCCTCGCCGACGTGTTGTAGCAGCGTGTCCAGTTTGTTAAACGCGCGTACAGAAAAAGGGCAAGTAGGTTCGATAAATACCTCGAACGTACGTGGGCCGTGACCCCAACTGAGCGGGGCGGCATGTAGCGGTTGTTGGCTCATTTTCACTCCTGATATTTAATATTTTTTCGCGTTTCAAAGAGTAGCAGCATGCCGCAGGCAGGGGAAAGACGCTTTGCCGCCGATGCGGTTAAGCAGTAACGCGGTTGCGTTATTTTTCTGGTACGGGCGTTAAAGTGTTGCGCGCTGGCAGGGAAATCTGTTTGTTAAAATTTAGTGATAAACATGGGCTTCGCTTCTGCTTTTAATTATATACCCTGACTTAACATATATTTTTTAATATCCAACTGATTTAAGTAAAATTATTGTTTTATTAAATATCGGGTGCTTATTTAATTTTTGTATGTAAATCATCCTGTTTCAGCGCTATTTGTTATTAATCTGTTTCTTTCGCCTGTCGATAATCGTTATGAGGATCTTTTTTTCGGCTCAGGCAGAGTCATTTGGCGGAATATCTGGTCATTGATAGCGGAGATAATGATGCAGGAGATTCAGGCGATTCAGGCAAGCCCGCACCTTGCCACAACAAAAGAAAACACAAATCCTAAATCGGCGGCTCATGCGGACAACGGTGCGGCAAATAGCGCTTCGCATGATGAGAGCACCAAAGTGACGCTCTCCAGCCGTGCAGAAAAACACAAACACAGCAATGAGATAAAAGCCGAGCAGCAGGTTCAGGAAAAGAAAAAGGTAGATAATCATGAAATTGATTATTCACTGGCGATGACCGGTATTCCGCAATTTGGCGGACGGCTGGTGACCATCGTTAAATATCCGGACGGCAGAACGGAAATGGTTGATGCGTTTTCAGGTAAAAAAGTGACGCAACAAGAGTTAGCCACTGCGCAGCTACAGAAAGAGAAACGCGTAGCTGAGCAACAAGAACTGGACGCGAAAGCGGTAGTGCAGCAAACGCAGATAACGGCGGGCGAATCTGAACCGACGGATATGCAATAAAGATCTCAAGTAAATCCTGTCTTATTTTAGGGTTATTGTTGTTCACTGTATTAATTCAGTATCTATATCTTGATCTTATATTTGGCGGTTGTTGATTCAATATATCTTATATTTGTCATTCGCTGTCCGGGAAATAGAGTAGCCACAGTCATCTATTTGGCTTAAGGCAAAAATAATACGATATATTTTCAGTAAAATAATGGCTGAGGATATCGGCTTTTTCGCGTTTTATGGGGCGTGAATAAAGAAGAGTGTGCCGCCTGATATACAGGCGGCACATGTCATCAGAACAGAACGGAATAATTCAGGCCAAAAGTACGACCGCGACCTTTATAGGTATATAAACCCGCAGCGCCGTAAGTTGGGCTGTATAAACCCGGTGCGCGTTGTCCCCAGGCGGTGGTGTAATCTTCATCCAGCAGGTTTTCAACGCTAAAACTCAACTTACCGACAGGCAGAAGATAACTGCCGAGCAGATCAACAGTGTTGTACCCGTCAATATGCTTCCCATCGGCGTCAGAAAGATCAAATGTCTGTGTGCCTTGCAGGCGTAGCGTCCAGTCGCCTGGTGCCCAGTTGACCCACGCGCTCATTTTCGACGGGCTGGCGCTATCCACCGTTAATTTCTGCCACTTGCCATCGACGCGGGTTTGCGACTTGATGGCGTTAAAGTTCGCGCCGGTGCTCCACTCGCTGTTGCTAAAGAAGTAATCGACCTGGCCTTCCACACCGTAAATACGACGCTGATCATCTTCAGTATTGATGGTCATGTCGCTTTTGTTGATGTTGATGGTTTTATTTGAAAGCGAGTAGTAAGCAGCGATCTGCGTACGCAGACTGTCACCGGTGTAGCGCCAGCCCAGCTCGTAGGCATTTACTTTGATGCCGTCCAGTTTCGAATCGTTAACGTTGACGCTGTTAACCAGACGGTAGTGGCCGTTTTCCAGTTTGTACGTTCCGGAACCGTAATATTTCGCCAGGTCCGGGATTTCGAAGCCTTGCGAGAAGTTAAACCACAACTGCTGGCGTTCGCTCAGGTGGCCGAGGATGCCCGCGTTGAACAACAGATTGTTGTAATCCGTTTTGCCGCCTGGCACGGCGTCCGCCGAGGTCGCTTTGCCGGTGGCGATAGCCTGTTGCTGCGCGTAGCCCACAAAGTCATCGACTCTGTTTTCCGTGTACTGGTAGCGCACACCGCCGCTCAGAGTGATGGCCGAGATGTCATAGCTGCTTTGCAGGAACGGCGCGAGGTTAGTGATGCTGTAACCGGGATAGCGTCCGACGTTGTAAGCGTTATCCAGTTTCATCCCGCCGCTGGCGGCGGCTTTGCTGAGATTGAAAAACTGCTGGTTGGCATCGAACGTTTCATGTTCGGCATCCACGCCCCAGGTTAATGTCAGGTCTTCCAGTGGTTTGCTATTCAGGGTGAGTTTGCCGCCGTAGAAATCGGTTTTCTGCTGCGATGCGCCAATGCTGGTCACCGAGCCGCCGGAAAGCGTCGGGAACGGGTAATAAGTCAGGCTTTCGTCACGGTAGTAAATCTGTGCCAGTAAATCCTGGCCCCAGAAATCGCTATTGGCGTATTGCAGGTTGATTAAGTGGCGTTCGGTGCCGGGGATGCGGTCGGAATCAAGATTACTTTTGTTATAAGCGTTGCCTGAGCCGCGCACTGCCGAGAAGTTCTCGCCAAGGAAGAGACCGTGCTTACCGTCAGACTGACTTTTGTAATACTGCGTGGTGAGCTGCAACTGCTGATGATCGTCGATATTCAGTGTGCCAGTACCCATGACATCCAGGCGGTCTGAGTACTGCAAACCGGTTTGCGTGTTATCGATATTCACTTCATTGCCTTTGCCGTCATACCAGCCGCCATAACGCTGGTACGCCACGGAAAGACGACCCGAGGCGTTATCGTTACCACCGCTGACCGCGGCCGCGATGTTCTCGTCGTGATCGTTATGGCTGTTAAAACCGCTTTTCGCGCCGGTCTGAAACTCAACCTGCGTTTCCGGCTGGCCTTTTTTGGTGACGATATTGATTAAACCGCCGGTACTGCCGCCGCCGTAAAGCGATGTCGCGCCGGAAATCACTTCGATGCGCTCAATGTTAAAAGGATCGATAGCATCGAGCTGGCGGCTGTCGCTGCGGGACGAGTTCAGACGTACACCGTCGACCATCACCATCATTGAGCGACCGCGCAAATTCATGCCGTAATTGGTGCGTCCCTGGCTGCTGACGTCCATGCCAGGAATTAACTGTGCCAGGACCTCTTTTAACTCTTTGCCGCCCTGAACCTGTTGCTCTATTTCAGCCTGCTCAATGACCCAGGTGGTTTGCGCCATATCCGTAACGCTGTGGTTTGCACGGCTGGCAGCAACGACTAGCGTCTCTTCTTTTTGACTTTCCGCCGAGGCGTGAGCGCAAAACATCATCAATAAACAAGGGTTTAATGCCCAAAGGTAACGAGATTTCATTGTTATGGTGATCCTGATTTATCAGAAGTACGGCGGCGCTGATCCTCCTGTGCCGCAAGCGATATCGCTACTTATTGATAGCGATTATCAAGATGATATGAGTTATCGTTACCATGTAAACGATTTATGTAAAAAAATGTTGTAATAACCCGGTGATTTCCATTGGGTTTTTAGGGTTTTATTCTTGTGTCTGAGCAGACGGAGATCGGGGAAGGCACCGGGTTCGATAATAATACCGCCCGGTATAATAAGGTGGCTGATATTTATTGGCTGACGCAATACTGGCGGATGAAAAGGTATTTAGCGTTGCTTAGCGCTTCGTTTTGTTGTGCTTTTCTTTAAAATTCGCGATCGCCTGATTGATGTTCTCTGTTTCGATGGCATCCACTTTTTCGCCTTCAAAAAAGACCTCATAGCGATCAGAAACATATTTAAAGGTAAATATCTTACCCTGATAACGCACGCGTTTTTCTTTTACAGACAACCCCCTGCTGCGCATAGCCACTTTTGCCATTGTATCTATCTTTTTATTTTTCATAATTATTGTCTTACCTGTGCAGGTTGTTTTGCGATGTTTGGTATTAAACCCACTCAATCTGATGTTAATTTGTTATCCCCGGAAAAGAAAGCCACGGGTGTCAGATACGCCGGATTAATAATCGTTAGCCTATTTCTCTTGATTTAAGGTTATCTTAATGTTCTGAGCGCCTTGCAGTTGTTTACTGGAGGAATAATTCATTTTTTAAATTTTGATGATATTTAATTTCAAACTCACTATTTTGATAATAATTTTGATTCTCATTTCATTTCCGCTACGATTAAAATCCAGCCGGGCTCGCATGTGCTGACTATTACACATAATTTAAAAGGAATGATGATGAAGAACCGCTTTTTGCCGCTCTGTTCACTTGCACTGGTCATCTCTTCAGTTTTTGCTGCTCCCGCAGCGTTCGCCGACAACGACGACGGTATTGTGGTCTATAACGCGCAGCACGAAAACCTGACTAAATCCTGGGTCGACGAATTCACCAAAGAAACCGGCATCAAAGTTACGCTGCGTAACGGCGGCGACACGGAGCTGGGTAACCAGCTGGTGCAGGAAGGCAAAGTTTCGCCAGCGGATGTGTTTCTGACGGAAAACTCCCCGGCGATGACGTTGGTCGATAACGCCGGGCTTTTTGCGCCGCTCAATGCGGATACGCTGAAACAGGTCCCGGCTCAGTTCCGCCCGGCGCATGGCCGCTGGATTGGCATTGCCGCGCGCAGCACCGTTTTTGTCTATAACCCGGCGAAACTTTCTGCTTCGCAGTTACCTGCGTCGATCATGGATTTAGCCAAGCCGGAATGGAAAGGCCGCTGGGCGGCGTCGCCTTCAGGCGCCGATTTCCAGGCGATTGTCAGCGCGATGCTGACACTGAAAGGCGAAAAAGCCACGCTCGACTGGTTGAAAGCGATGAAAACCAACTTTGTGCCTTACAAAGGCAATAGCACGGTGATGAAAGCGGTCAATGCCGGGCAGATCGACGGCGGCGTGATTTATCACTACTACTACTTTGTCGATCAGGCCAAAACCGGCGAGAACAGCAAAAATACTCAGCTTCACTACTTTAAACATCAGGATCCGGGCGCGTTCGTTAGCATCTCTGGCGGCGGCGTTTTAGCATCCAGCAAACACCAGAAACAGGCGCAGGCGTTTATCAAATGGGTCACTGGCAAGCAGGGCCAGGAAATGCTGCGCACCAATACCGCGTTTGAATATGCCGTAGGCAACGGCGCGGCGTCTAACGAAAAACTGGTTCCGCTGGCGCAATTAGATGCACCAAAAGTGGAACCCTCTGCGCTTAACAGTAAAAAAGTCAGCGAATTAATGACCGAAGCCGGTCTTTTGTAATCACGCAGGAATGAGTGCCTGATGTCCAGTTTAAGTCTCCCGGCGGCAAGCAACGCGGCCAGCCAGGCCGCCCGGCACCGCCCTTCGCGGGTGCTGGTGGTATTTGCCCTTTTCGTCGCGGCGCTTGCTTTACTGCCCGTTGGTTTTGTCATCGGTGTCGGTATTGATACCGGTTGGGCGACGGTGCAGGCGCTCATTTTTCGCCCGCGTGTGGGTGAGTTGCTCGTCAACACCTTTTGGTTGATCGCCCTTGCTGTACCCGCAAGCGTCGCGCTTGGCACATCGCTTGCGTGGCTCACTGAACGGACGTCGCTGCCCGGCAGACGCATATGGGCCATGCTGGCGGTTGCACCGCTGGCGATCCCTGCTTTTGTGCAAAGCTATGCCTGGGTTAGCGTTTTGCCCGCGTTTAATGGGCTACCTGCCGCGGTGTTTATCGCGGTGCTGGCTTATTTCCCGTTTATTTATATGCCGGTCGCTGCCGTGTTGCGCCGCCTCGATCCCAGCCTTGAGGATGTTGCGGCATCGCTTGGCACTCCGCCGTGGCGGATCTTCTTTTGCGTGATCTTACCTCAGCTCCGGCTGGCGCTTTGCGGTGGTGCGCTACTGGTGGCGCTGCACTTGCTGGCGGAATATGGCCTGTTTGTGATGATCCGCTTCGATACCTTTACCACCGCGATTTACGATCAATTTCAGTCAACGTTCAGCGGCCCGGCCGCCAATATGCTCGCCGGTGTGCTGGCGCTCTGCTGCCTGGCGTTGCTGCTGCTGGAGACGACGGTGCGTGGTAAAGCGCGCTATGCGCGGGTAGGCTCTGGTTCCGCGCGTAAGCAACAGCGCCGCGCGCTTGGGCGCTGGAGTTGCGGGCTGGGGCTATTACTGGCGGCGTGCGCGGTTGTGCTGTCATTCGGTACGCCGCTTGCCGTGCTTGGCCGTTGGTTGTGGCTCGGCGGGCTGGATAACTGGCACAGCGCCGATCTCTGGCTTTCACTGCGCCAGACCCTTTTTCTGGCCGTTTGCGGGGCGCTGATCACTACCGCGTTCGCCATTCCGACGGCGTGGCTCTCGGTGCGCCATCCGCGCCGCGTATTTCGCTTTCTCGAAGGCTGTAATTACATCACCAGCGCATTGCCTGGCATTGTGGTGGCGCTGGCGCTGGTCACTGTGACCATTCATTACGCTCGCCCGATTTACCAGACTGAAGTGACGCTGTTTCTCGCCTGGCTGCTGATGTTTATGCCCAGAGCGTTGATCAACTTACGCGCCGGGATTGCGCAAGCGCCGGTCGAGCTTGAGCAGGTGGCGCAAAGCCTTGGCACATCGCCAGGCAGAGCGCTGGTGACTGTCACGCTGCGGCTGGCTGCACCGGGCGCCTCTACCGCTGCGGCATTAGTCTTTTTGGGCGTGAGCACGGAACTGACCGCCACGCTGCTGCTTTCCCCACTTGGCACGCGCACGCTCGCCACAGGGTTCTGGGCGCTGACCAGCGAGATCGACTACGTGGCGGCTGCGCCTTATGCGTTGCTGATGATTTTGATTTCCTTGCCGTTGACCGGCCTGCTGTATAAGCAATCACAAAAACTTTCGGGTCTTTAAGATGTTAGAACTGGCAACAATTTCGAAAAGCTTTGCCGCCGCGCGCGTGCTGGATGATGTGAATCTGGTGATCCCTGCGGGTAGCCGCACGGCGATTGTCGGCCCGTCCGGGTCGGGGAAAACCACATTGCTGCGTTTGATCGCCGGGTTTGAAATGCCGGACAGCGGGCGGATCGTCTTGCAGGGAAAAACGTTGTTTGGCGACGGCCAGTTTGTCCCGGCCCACCAACGCAACATTGGCTTTGTGCCGCAAGAAGGGGCGTTATTTCCGCACCTTCGCGTGGGGGACAATATTGCCTGGGGGCTCAAAGGTTCGCGCCACGAGAAGCAACGCCGTGTAGACGAGTTGATGGCTATGGTGTCGCTGGACAGTAAACTGGCGGCGCGCTGGCCGCATGAGATCTCGGGTGGTCAGCAGCAGCGGGTGGCGCTGGCCAGAGCGCTGGCACAGAAACCGGCGCTGATGTTGCTCGACGAACCGTTTTCGGCGCTGGACACTGGCTTGCGCGCCGCCACTCGTAAAGCCACGGCGGATTTGCTGACCGAAGCAGGCGTTGCTTCTATTCTGGTGACTCACGATCAGAAAGAGGCGCTCTCCTTCGCCAGCCAGATTGTGGTGATCCGCCACGGCCGATTTGCACAAGTAGGATCGCCATTCGCCGTTTATTCACAGCCGGTTGATGAGGAGACGGCGCTGTTTTTGGGCGACGCGCTGATTCTATCTGCTGAGGTTGCACAAGGGCGTGCGCACTGCCTGCTGGGTGATGTGGCGGTGGATAACCCCGCGCTTTCTGGTGCTCGTCGTATTATGTTGCGCCCGGAGCAGGTGAGTGTGCTGCCGTGCGATGAGCATCAAACTTACCCGCAGGCACAAATTATCGATATGGATTTTGCCGGATACCTTTCGTCGTTGACGCTGCTGTTTTCGCAAAGTGGCGAACGCCTGACATTACAAGCCATTACCCACCCGGACTGGCGACCCGGTATGAAAGTGAATCTTCAGGTTAACGGTAGCGCCCGCGTATTTCCCTGCTGAATGCGATGCCCGGTTAACGCCGGGCTGATTTATCAATTGTCATATTCTTGAGTCCGATCTCAAAACAATGTTTTTACATGTGTAAAACTTCATTTCGTTTTGTATCACCATAAAAATAAAAGCCTTTATTGACTTGTAATACCTGCTGGCATTCACTCTTGGCCACATTTTCCAGAAACAGAAACGCGCGATTACACCGGTGCAGCCTGCCGGGAGAACCTGTTTCAGGAGAATGACCCATGCAATACCCTCTGGGACTTAGTGTGCTGTTTTGTTGCCTGCCCGTGATGGCGAATGCGGCAACGATACTTGAAGGCGCGGTTTTTGCCGACGCGCCGCTGGCGGGAGCATCGGTGACGGTGACCGACAGTTCCGGCAAACGCCTCACCACCAAAACGCGCAGCGACGGACGCTACTCTCTGGCTGTTGATTCGCTTACACCGCCGTTAACCCTTTCCACCATCCAAAGCACGGGAACCGCGCAGTCATGTTTGCGAAGCGATGAACCGCGTGCGCGCTGCATGGCCTCGCTGCTGATTACGCTGCAAAAAGAGCGCCGCAATACCGCTAACATCACCCCTTTTACCGACAGACTGGTTTCCGAAGTCGCCAGCCAGTTGGGCTATATCGGCCCACAGCAGTGGGTCGAGCGCGGTAATAACAGCAAGCTGAATGCCGGCCTGCTGACCGAACCACTGGCTAACTTTCGTCAAGGTATGGCCGACGCACTGCGTTTATCTGGCCTGGATGCGAAAACCGCCGATCCGGTGCAGACGCCCATTCGTACCGGCAATGGTATGGCGCGGATCCTGTCGGTGATTAATCACAATCGAAACTATGACAACAACAGCGGCGAGGCGGGTGGTGCCGTGCTGACCGACAGCGCCTTTCGCCCGATTGTCGGTTTACAGAACAGCGGGCCGTGGGAACCGTTAGATTTGCCGCGAGCACTGCGCGATCGCCAGGCCATTAGCAGCGCGAAAACGCGCATTTTGTTGGTCAGCGACTCCACCGCCGCCACGTATGAAGTCGCCCGTTTACCGCGCATGGGGTGGGGGCAGGTTTTTCAGCCGTTTTTCCGCGCCGATAGTAGCGTAGTGGTGCTTAACGGCGCGCGTTCCGGTCGCTCCAGCCGGGATTTCTACAATGAAGGCTGGTACCAGCAAATGGCGCGTGATTTGCGCCCTGGTGACTATGTCTTTATCGCCCACGGTCATAACGATCAAAACTGCGATGGTGACAAAGCGGTGCGCGGTGCGGCGGACGTGAAAAACCTCTGCACCTATCCCAATGATGCCAGCGGTAATCCGCAGTTTCCGCCAGGGGAGTCGTTGCTGTCGTTTCAGCACTCACTGGAGCGCTATATCACGCTGGCGCGAGCAGCGGGCGCCACGCCGGTACTGTTTACGCCGACCACGCGGGTAAAAAATCGCGCCGGGAAAACGGCCTTTCAGCAGGGAGCCGACGATGTGGTGGTCAGCAGCCATTATACGGTGAAAAAGCCCAGTTACCGCTTTGCCGGGAACTACATCGACACCATCAAACAGACCGCCCAACGCAACCATGTACCGCTTATCGATCTGGAAAAAGCGACCATTGATTTCGCCAATGCGCATGCCAGCGACTGGATGGATTACTGGCTGGCCGTGGATACCAACGACCCGCGCTACCCCTGGTATAAAACGCAAACCTCTGGTATTCGCAGCAACCCTGATACCACCCATTTCCAGCAAAAAGGTGCCGAAGCTGTTGCTTCGATAGTTGCTGAGCAGATCCGTAACACACCTGAATTGACCACGCTTGCTGACAAATTAAAACCCTAAGGAGAGATCGATGAAAACACTGCATTATTCCGCGCTGTTGCTGGCTTGTATCAGCATTTCCGCTCAGGCGAGTGAGTGGAATGCCGTTGTCTCCACCGCGCCGAAAGCCGGTGAGTTTGCCACCATTAGCCAGGCGCTGGCCGCCGCGCCTGAAAGCGGCACGCCGTGGCGGATTCTGGTCAAAGAAGGGCGCTGGAATGAACGGTTGGTGATTGAAAAACCGGTCACGCTGGTGGGGCAATCCAAAGATCAAACGCAGATTGAAGCGAATACGCCCGCAGGTGCATTAGGCAGCGACGGGCAAAAGCTCGGCACCGGGCGCACCAGCACGGTAGAAGTGCGTGTATCGGGCGTGACCATTGAGAACCTGACCATTCGCAATAGTTTTGATTTCCCGGCTAATGCCGCGTTGCCGGATGGCGATGCGAAAAAGCTGAAAGACACGCAGGCGGTGGCGCTGATGGTGTCAGAAAATGTCGATAAAGCGCGTTTCCGCCATGTCCGGCTCGAAGGCTACCAGGACACGTTTTACAGCAAGAGTGGGAGCCGCAGTTATTTCACCGACTGCGAAGTGAGCGGGCACGTCGATTTTATCTTTGGTCCAGGTATTGCGGTGTTTGACCGCTGCGAGATTATCGCCCGTAACCGCAATGATATTGCCCCGCCGTATGGCTACACCACCGCGCCGGCGACGCAGGCGGATGAGAAGTTTGGCTTGTTGATCATCAACAGCAAGCTCAGCAAAGAAGCGGGCGTTCCGGCGAAAAGTTTCGCGCTGGGTCGCCCGTGGCACCCGACAACACAGTTCAGCGACGGGCGCTATGCCGATCCAAACGCCATTGGCCTTGCTGCGTTTATCAACTGTGAGATCGACGACCATATTTACGGCTGGGATAAAATGTCCGGCAAAGATAAAGCCGGGGAGAAAATCTGGTTTTATCCGGAAGATAGCCGTTTTTATGAGTTTGATAACCGTGGGCCGGGTGCAGGGCAGGGCGGTGCAAAATATCAGTTAAGCAAGGCGGATGCCGGGCAATACAATCTGGCGGCGATTTTCAGCGGCTGGGATAAAGCGTTGCTGGAGTAAAGAATTTTGCCCCCGTGAGCGGGGGCAATTTATGAGGATCAGTTGCCGTATTTCACGTTAAACCCGAGCGTATCGCCAACGGTAGTGTATTCACGGAAATTGAAAATCAGCGGTTTCCATTTGCTTGAATCAACAATGCCATTTTCATTTAACAGCGCCTTTTCAACCCATAAGTTCACGATATCCAGCTCGGCCAGCATAAAGCGGCCTTTATCGCTGGTGGAGATTAAACGGCATTCGGCCTGGATTGGGCACTCCGCGACGCGCGGCGGTGCAACATCGACAGAGGCTTCTGTGTGTAACCCGGCTTTGGCAAATTTATCGTGGCAGATTTCTACGCCCCATTTGGTCTGGTTTTCCGACAAGGTATCGCCGCCGGTAAGTTTGCCTATTTGCTCCACTTTTTCCCAAAGTGTGTGATCGGGAATATTGATAACGGCGTCGGAACCGGCCAATAAATTATGGTAAGTTTTACCGCCTTTACTGATGCCAATAATCAGTTTCTCTCCCAGAGAAATAGAGGATGATGCCGCTGAAACATTCGTGTTGCCGTCTTTGTCTTGTGTGGTGACTAAAAAAACCGGAAAGCCATAATAAAAAGAATTGAGTTTTGATTTGTTTTTCATTGTGCATTAACCCTACGTTATAAATAATTTCCCCCCATTTTTCTCTCTTCGATATGTATTTTACAATAACCCTTTTTGAGTAATAA
The DNA here is from genome assembly GCF_004331415.1 of Kosakonia quasisacchari. Classification (GTDB taxonomy): domain Bacteria; phylum Pseudomonadota; class Gammaproteobacteria; order Enterobacterales; family Enterobacteriaceae; genus Kosakonia; species Kosakonia quasisacchari. The sequence goes on along the minus strand of NZ_SJOP01000004.1, from coordinate 38,555 downwards.
AAAGCGTCGTGAAATAGCCACTAAAAAAAGTAGTCCACAAATTATAAAACAGGTATATCATATGCAACAAATGCTTTTCCCCCTCCCGGCAAACCTGCTTTGCTGAGACACAAAGAGGATGAAACATGCAACGTATTGCGATACCCGCGAACTATGTTCACACCCGCTCAACGCCGTTCTGGACCAAAGAAACCGCCCCGGCGTCCATCTGGAAGCGCCATCTCGACGCCGGAACACGCCAGGGTGTTTACCCGCGTTTGAGTGTGCTGCAAGGGGCGATCCGTTATTACAGTTACGCCGATGAAACCAGCCCGCAACCGGTCGAGACGTTAACGATTAATGCCGGTGAATTTGGCATTTTTCCGCCGGAAAAATGGCACAACATTGAAGCATTAAGCGACGATACGATATTTAGCGTCGATTTCTATGTTGACCCGAAAATTTTGATTGAAGGCTGAGGTAATTCTGATGACAACTGAAAATAAAGGTTATTCTTTAGCAGTTTCTAACCGTGCGAACAATGAAACGCAAGAAAAGGTCTATCTCAAGCCAATGTCGTTATATGTCCCTGATGTTGCCGCGCAGGCGGTTTCGGAACTGATTGCCAGCCTGGTTGGTGCCAAAGAAAGTTCCAGTGAGTTTATTCTGACGGTGACCAACAATAATAACGGTGTTTCTGTGGATAAAGAGTTTTCCTGTCTTAATGAACTGAAAGATCCGCTTAATGCCGCAGAAGCGGTGAAAGAGTTGATTAATATTGTCCGGGGCTATGAATCGGACGAAGAAACTAACGTGTGCGGCTGGTAATCGAAGCGGCCTGAGGAGGTTTTATGGCGCATCAAATTCCTGTTCATTTCCGTCATACCCGATCAACACCTTTCTGGACGAAAGAGACGGTTCCACAGGCGCTGCTCACTCATCACAACACCAAAAAAGGTGTCTATGGCCGTTTATCGGTGATGCAGGGGGCGGTGAAATACGTTGGTTTTGCCAGTGAGCACGACACCACGCCGGAAGTGGAAGTGGTGATTGAAGCCGGGCATTTTGGCATTAGCCCGCCGCAATACTGGCACCATATTGAACTGCTAACCGATGATACCTACTTCAATATCGATTTCTTTGCCGACCCGGACGAAGCGCTGGAAGGGAAGGGGATTGGCCAGGTGGTGAATACCCACCGTACCTAAACACTTCACGCCCGCTTTGCGGCGGGCGTTTTTAAAAGTTCTCAATAAACCGTTTTACAGCAGGCGAGCGCTCGAACTTGCGCCACGCCAGCGCTACATCCGTTTTTAATATCTGTTCCGGCATCCGATGAAATGTCACTTGCGGGTGGCTGAAACAGGCCATGGATTGCGGAACGATGGCAAAACCGAAACCGGCGGCCACCATGCTCAGCGAAGAGGAGAACTGCGAGGCTTGCTGTTGGTTTTCCATATCAATACCCGCGCGCAGGCAGGCGTTGTACACCAGTTCGTACAGGCCCGGCGCGACCTGCTGGGGGAAAATAATCAGCGGCGTTTGCTGCAATTCGTTAAGCGAGATATCCGTTTTTGCGGAAAGTGGATGCGAGCGGTGTAACGCCAGGACCATTGGCTCTTCGTCGATCAATTTCAGGTTGAACATTTTGCTGTTCTCACACGGCAGGCGCACAAAGGCAACGTCAATCAGCCCCTCTTCCAACTCCTGCATTAACGTCGCCATATTGTCCTCTTTTTGATATAGCGCCACCTGCGGATAGCGTTGCTGAAACTGGCGAAGCGATGAAAAAATTTGCGTGTGAAACGCATTGGAGCTGGTCACGCCAAGGTACAATTTTCCATTCATCCCCCGCGCAATCCCTTTCGCTTTTTCCATTGCCGCATCGCTCAACGCGATGATTTGGCAGGCATCTTCATAAAACGCTTCGCCCGCTTCGGTTAGCTCAACACCGCGAGTTTGCCGGTAAAAAAGCGGAGTGCCCACTTCCCGCTCAAGACGGCGAATTTGCTGGCTTAGCGGTGGTTGTGACATCCCCAGCATTTCAGCGGCTCGCGTGAAATGTTGCGTCTGCGCAACGGCGACAAAATAGCGTAGATAACGGAGTTCCATATTAAAAACATCTCAAACCCTGATGCTTTGTATATTGGAATCTCTCGCTGAAACGAGTCAATAATTTATCAGCTTTTCTAAACGACTGCTCAGCGAGGTAAAGGATAATGAGTCATGTAACCGGTTGTTCTTGCGAGGAAAGTCTACGGGAAACATTTCGTGCTTTTTCAAAAACCCGTCCAGAATGTGTGATATATCAAACATCGCTAATGAGTGCGCTATTAACTGGTGTTTATGAAGGAAATACCACGATTGAGGATTTACTCAATCACGGCGACTTTGGGCTCGGCACATTTAACGAGCTGGATGGCGAGTTAATTGCGTTCAATAGTGAGGTTTACCAACTGCGTGCTGATGGCAGCGCACGGGAAGCCAACCCACAGCAAAAAACCCCCTTCGCGGTAATGACTTGGTTCAAACCAGAGCATGAATTTCAGCTGGATAAACCGGCCAGCCGCCAACAACTGCACGACATTATCGATAAGACGATCCCCTCCGATAACGTCTTTTGCGCCCTGCGTATTGATGGCCATTTTCGTCATGCGCACACACGCACTGTTCCGCGCCAGACGCCGCCTTATCGCGCCATGACTGACGTGCTTGACGACCAACCCGTGTTTCGTTTCAACGGACGTGATGGCGTGCTGGTTGGGTTCCGCACACCACAGCATATGCAGGGGATCAACGTGGCGGGCTACCACGAACACTTTATTACGGACGACCGTCATGGCGGCGGACACTTGCTGGATTACCAACTCGAAAGCGGCACGCTGACGTTTGGTGAAATCCACCATTTGATGATTGACCTGCCTGCGGATGCTGCGTTTCTCAACGCTGATTTACACCCGGATAACCTGGACGCCGCCATTCGTTCCGTCGAGAACTGATAAACATTTAAAGGAGTAAATGATGAGTAAAGAGAGCCGTACACACCAGTGGGCGCATGGCGCCGATATGGTGGTAAAACAACTGGAAGCACAGGGCGTGAAACATGTGTTTGGCATTCCCGGTGCCAAAATCGACAAAGTGTTTGATTCACTTATTGATTCAACCATTCAAACGATTCCGGTGCGTCACGAAGCGAACGCGGCATTTATGGCGGCAGCCGTCGGGCGCATCACCGGTAAAGCTGGCGTCGCGCTGGTCACGTCCGGCCCCGGCTGTTCCAACCTGATAACCGGTATGGCGACCGCCAACAGCGAAGGCGACCCGGTAGTGGCGCTGGGCGGAGCCGTGAAAAGGGCGGATAAAGCCAAGCTGGTGCATCAGAGCATGGATACGGTGGCAATGTTCAACCCCGTCACTAAGTATGCGGTAGAGATAACCTCATCCGACGCGATCGCTGAAGTGGTATCCAATGCTTTCCGCGCCGCTGAGCAAGGTCGGCCGGGCAGTGCGTTTGTCAGTTTGCCGCAAGATATTGCCGACCAACCCGCGAGCGGCAATATCTTGCCCGCCAGCAGTGTGCCGCAGTTAGGTGCCGCACCGGATGCGGCGATTGACGAGGTGGCGAAACTTATCGCGCAGGCGCAAAACCCGGTGTTTTTGCTCGGGCTGATGGCAAGCCGTGAGGAGAATATTTCGGCGCTGCATCAGTTGCTGGAAAAAAGCCATATTCCGGTCACCAGCACGTATCAGGCGGCGGGCGCGGTTAACCCGCAGCATTTCACCCGCTTTGCCGGGCGCGTGGGGTTATTTAATAACCAGGCCGGGGATCGGCTGCTGCACCTGGCGGATCTGATTATCTGTATTGGTTACAGCCCGGTGGAATATGAGCCATCGATGTGGAACACCGGTGACGCGAAACTGGTACATATCGACGTTCTACCCGCTTATGAAGAGCGCAATTACGTGCCGGATTGTGAACTGGTTGGCGATATTGCCAGCACGCTCGACAAACTGGCAGCGAAAATCGAAAAACCGCTGATCCTCACGCCGCGCGCCTCTGAGATCCTGATTGAGCGCCGCAACCAGCGAGAACTACTCAGCCGTAAGGGGGCGCAGCTCAGCCAGTTCGCCATTCACCCGTTGCGCATTGTGCGGGCGATGCAGGACATCGTGAATAACGATGTCACGCTGACGGTTGATATGGGCAGTTTCCATATTTGGATTGCGCGCTATCTCTATAGCTTCCGCGCCCGCCAGGTGATGATTTCCAACGGTCAGCAAACCATGGGTGTCGCGCTGCCGTGGGCGATTGGTGCCTGGCTGGTCAACCCAGGCCGCAAAGTGGTGTCGGTTTCCGGCGATGGCGGTTTTTTACAATCGAGCATGGAACTGGAAACCGCTGTGCGCCTCGGGGCGAATGTGCTGCATATCATCTGGGTGGATAACGCCTACAACATGGTGGCCATTCAGGAAGAGAAAAAATACCAGCGCCTTTCTGGCGTGAATTTTGGCCCGGTCGATTTTAAAGCCTATGCCGAAGCGTTTGGTGCCAAAGGTTTCGCTGTTGAAAGTACGGCAGAACTGGAGCCAACACTGCGTGCGGCAATGGATACGGACGGCCCGGCGGTGGTCGCCATCCCGGTTGATTACAGCGATAACCCTCTGCTGATGGGCCAGCTCAACCTTAACCAGATTCTTTGAAAACCAAGGAGATATGATGAAAAAAGTTGCATTCGTGACCGGTGCGGGTCAGGGCATTGGTAAAGCCATTGCGTTGCGTCTGGCGAAAGATGGCTTTGCGGTGGCTGTTGCCGATTACAACGCCACAACGGCGAAAGCGGTGGCCGACGAAATTAATAACCACAATGGCAGCGCGATTGCGGTGACGGTGGATGTTTCTGACCGCGATAAAGTGTTTGCCGCGGTAGAGGAGGCCAGAACCGAACTGAACGGTTTCGACGTGATTGTAAATAACGCTGGTGTTGCACCTTCGACGCCGATTGAGTCCATCACGCCGGAAGTGGTGGATAAGGTTTATAACATCAACGTGAAAGGCGTGATTTGGGGTATCCAGGCGGCGGTAAAAGCCTTCAAAGCGGAAAAACACGGCGGCAAAATTATCAACGCCTGTTCACAAGCCGGACATGTCGGCAACCCGGAACTGGCCGTGTACAGCTCCAGCAAGTTCGCGGTGCGGGGGCTAACGCAAACAGCCGCGCGGGATCTCGCGCCGCTTGGTATTACCGTTAATGGCTACTGCCCCGGCATTGTGAAAACACCGATGTGGGCGGAAATAGACCGCCAGGTCTCGGAAGCCGCCGGTAAACCGTTGGGTTATGGCACGGAGCAGTTCGCTAAACGCATAACGCTTGGGCGTCTTTCGGAACCAGAAGATGTTGCCGCCTGCGTCTCTTATCTCGCCGGGCCGGATTCCGACTATATGACCGGGCAATCATTGCTGATCGACGGCGGTATGGTGTTTAACTAATTTTTTATGGCTCGGACACAGCCTTGCCCTTGCGAAAATGCAGGGGCTTTTTTGTTGATGAAAGCCATTCTCATCTCCACACCATTGTGATAAGTTTCATATTAAATGCATGTTATGGTGAGGGGAGTCCAATGGCCGACAGTGATAAAGCGGGGCATACCTTTTTGGCGAGCCTCGGGAAAAGGCGTTTGCGCCCTGGCGGGTTGGAAGCGACTGAATGGTTGTTTAGCCAGGCGCAGCTAAATAAGCAGAGCCGGGTGCTGGAAGTCGCCTGCAATATGGGCACCACCTCGATTGAACTGGTGCAGCGTTTTGGCTGTACGGTCGATGCCATCGACATGGATAAAAACGCGCTCGCACAGGCGCGCCAGAATGTGATTTCTGCCGGTCTCGACAGCAACATTCATCTTAGCGAAGCCAATGCGAATAAGCTGCCGTTCGACGATAACACTTTTGATGTGGTGATTAACGAAGCAATGCTGACCATGTATGTGGACAAAGCGAAAGCGAAGCTTATCAGCGAATATTACCGCGTGCTGAAACCCGGTGGACGTTTACTCACACACGACATTATGTTTACGCGCAGCAGGCTGGCGACAAATAACCAGTCAAAACTGGAGCAGGTTGTAAAATCGAATGTCAGCCCGATGACAGAAGCGGCATGGAAAACACTCTTTATCGACAATGGCTTTGCCGCGGTAGATACGCGCCACGGGGCAATGTCGTTGATGTCGCCCGTTGGGCTTATCCGTGATGAAGGTTTCGCACGGGCAGTGCGCATTGTTTTTAACGGCTTGCGCACTCGCGATAACCGGACGCGATTTCTGGGTATGTTCCGCTTTTTCCGCGCAAATCGTCGCCAGTTAAACTACATTGCCTGCTGTTCGCGCAAGGCGTAACGCGTCAGAGTTTGCGCGCCGTCCAGCCGTGGATCAGTAGCGACTGGAAAAAGTGCTGCGGCGGGGTAAAACCAGCCTGTTCAATCAGCGCTTCCGTGGTTTCTGCGGGCAGCAACAGCAGGCGCTGCGACAGTTGCGCTTTGATTTCAGTTATATCGCGCGGTGCCTGGCTGGCGGTTTCATGCATGATTGCCCACACTTCAAGCTGTTCATCAAACGCCGGGCTGAGCATATCCCCGGCGATCTCCGCTGTGACCATACGCCCACCACGTTTTAACTGGCTCGCCATTTGTGAATAGATACCATCGCGCTGCGGATGCTGAATGAAGTGAGTTACCAGCAGGCAGAGCACCGCATCAAAATCGCCGTTGGCGGGAAGCTCACTAAGATAGCCTTCATGCAATGTGCAGCGGTTGGCAATGCCTGCCTGGTCGAGCTTTTGCTGGCAAACCTCCAGCATATCTGGCGAGGGATCAACGCCGGTAAAACGCCACTGCGTATGCTGCTGCGCAAGGCGAATGATTTCACTGCCGGTGCCGACACCAACGCAAAGAATTCGCGCTTGTTGCGGTATTTTTTTCAGCAACAGAGAGATGAGCAAGTGCAGATTGTTGGCAATTTCGCCCAGTCGCTCGTTGTAAGCATCGTACTGGCGGGAGAATTCGCTATTAAAAATGTCGTTAGTATTCTGTGCCACGTTATCTCCTGGATTGTTGTTTTTCATGTAACTTAAAATATTACATGAGGTGGAGTGGCGCAAGTCATATGCTTTTTTCGGCAAACCAGTGCAAAAATGATCGTTTTGGTTGTGGCGCGCTTTGCGTTTAACTGAGCGTGTCAACCTTTGCTGGAGAACGTGCTGATGAAGACATTGCTGCAACAGTGGCTTAATCGCCTTACCCCGACGCTGCCATTACAGACGGACGCAGGGGAATATGATTCGGGGCGCCATGTGGCGCTGCTGATCCCGTTCGGCCTGCTTTATGGTCTTGATTATCATCCTTCTGTATGGATTTACGATGAAAAATGAGCGCTTTCATTTGGTGATGCGCTATAGCTACTGGAATGAGCTGTGCGCCGAAGCGTGAAACCCGTCTGATACCAGGCGGGTTTTTTGTTTGTGCGGCGCAGGGTTTTCCTGGCTTCACAACTGCCGTTTTTTAACTGTTCTTTCGATCTCATTTCTCACTTTTTTTGAATTTACGAAGGCGATTTTTTCTGACGTATGCCTGAAGTCACATTTTCGACAATGATACTTGTATGGTAGTAGACATAAATTCCACAAGGGATATAACGTGAAGACTGTGATGTTTTCCGGTGACAACAGGCGTCCGTTATTAACGGCGCCGGTTCTGGCACGAATAATTCTCTTATGGAGTTTTTATGTCCATGATAAATAAACAACAATCACAGCTTAAGATGCTAATAAAGCTGGGCAATTGCGGGGGCTGGCTATGACCCGTAAAAACCGAAAAGTGACGATTCCCGTCAGCATTGGCTATGGCATGACGGACATAATGGGCGGTGGTGCTTTTACGGTAATTGGTGCCTGGCTGCTGTTTTATTACACCACGTTTGTCGGATTATCACCGATTCAGGCGGCGTCCATTGTCGCGATTGCAAGGATTGTAGATGCTATCGTGAGTCTGTTTATGGGCAGTTTTACCGATCACTTTTATAAGAGTTTTTTAGGCAAGAAATTCGGCCGCCGTCGTTTCTTTTTACTTATCGGCGCGCCGCTGATGCTGGTTTATATTCTGTTATGGCTTAATGGCATGAATTTTTGGTTTTATCTTGCCGTGTACCTGGCTTTTGAAATCATTGCTGCCATGGTTTTAATCCCGTGGGAAACATTACCATCGGAAATGACCAAAGATTTTAACGATCGCACCAAGCTTTCCACTTGCCGCATGTTTCTTTCTGCTTCCGGTACGTTTCTTGCGACCTTTATCCCCGGTGTGCTAATTGGCTGGCTGGGTGAAAAAAACGCCGATGCTTATTTGATTAACGGTGTTGTTTTCGCAGTGTTGTTTATGGTCTGTGTATTTATTTCCTGGAAAGTAAGCTGGGAGCGTGAAATAACAGCGGAAATGATGCAGGAGATGGAAAAAACGCGTCAAACCGGCAATGCGGCGCAAACGCTCACCAGCGTAATCAAGTTATTTAAGGATTATGCCTCGACGCTGAAAATACGTGCGTTTCGCAAGCATCTGGCTATTTATCTTTTTTCTTTCACGGCGAAAGACATTTATAACACAGTGTTTGTCTTTTTCTGTGTCTATTGCTTGCATGTCTCCTCTTCACTGGCGGGAACCTTGCTGTCGATGAGCATTGTCGGGCTGCCGGTAACACTCGTCGCGGGATTCGCCATTATCAAATACGGCCCATCCCGGCTTTATGTTTTTGCCTACAGCATGATGCTGCTGTGCCTGGGCGGATTCTTCCTGGTGTACCAATTCCCCACGGAAAACAAAGTGCTGCTGCTGGTGATCCTTGCTGGGTTTTACCAGGTTGGGCGCTGCGTTCTGGAATTCACGCCGTGGAACGTGTTCCCGTTTATTCCGGACATTGACGAAATGGTTACGCGCCAGCGCCGTGAAGGCCTATTTGCCGCCGTGATGACGTTTTCGCGCAAAACCACGGTAGCAATTGCGACGTTTGCTGTGGGGTTGTTATTGCAGAGCGGTGGCTTTGTGAAAGGCAGCCTGCAGCAGCCTCAGGAAGCAATCACTACCATTGTGATGCTGCTGTTTATCGGCACTGCCGGGCTTCTGCTGGTGGCTATGTGGCAAGCGCTGACCTTCCATCTCAATAAGCGTACGCACCGTATTTTTGTTGATGAGCTTGACCGCCTGAAAGCCAACGGAAATAAACAGAGTGTGACGCCAGAAGCGCGTAAGGTTGTCGAAGATTTGACAGGTTACCGTTACGACACGCTTTGGTCTGACGCAGCGGTGGACAGTACGGTGATAACAACTGCCGGATTAAGTAAAAGTTATATGCCGAAATAGGATTAATTATCCGGTATATATCATGCTGAGGTTTTTAAAAATTGATTGGCTATTTTTCAATGACATTCATTGATGAAAGAATACCGTTTCGAGTTTGCAGGATAATCTTTATCCGGGTAATTTCGCGGACGGAAAAAATAGCTTACATAATGTTGCACATCTGTCATATGAGGGCTGCGGTTTTCGTGTTTAATAGCCGTGGCTACTGTAACTTAGTGCGCTCCTTCAGAGCGTGCAGAGTTGCAAATTTTAACCGTTAGGTTAATTCATCTTTTTTTAGGTTTGCTTAGACCTCCAGATTACGATCCGGAGGTCTTTTTTTTGCTTGTTGTGCTGGCATTTTTTATTTTTCACGGCTGACACAAAATTGTCATAAATTCGCTCTATGCTGCCCTGGCTCTTAATATTATTCAAAAATTTAATCACTATTTCGATTCGGAGAGACTATGGCAATGCTTAATGCGTCAGTTCGCCTGATGGCTGCTGCTCTTGCACTTTCGACGACTACTGTTTTCGCGGCAACGAATGTGACGGGTGCTGGTGGTACTTTCCCGGCGCCTGTGTATGCAAAATGGGCAGCTGAATACCAGAAACAGACGGGATCTCAGGTGAACTACCAGGGGATTGGTTCTTCCGGTGGCATCAAACAGATTATTGCGAAAACCGTTGATTTCGGCGCATCCGATGCCCCGATGAGTGATGATGATCTGGCGAAAAACGGCCTGTTCCAGTTTCCGACCGTTATTGGCGGCGTGGTGCTGGCGGTTAATATCCCGGGCGTAAAATCCGGTGAACTGACGCTGGACGGCAAAACCCTGGGTGATATCTACCTGGGTACCGTTAAAAAATGGAACGACCCGGAAATCACTAAACTGAACCCGAAAGTCAAACTGCCGGACACGAATATCAACGTGGTACGCCGCGCAGATGGTTCCGGCACCTCGTTTGTTTTCACCAGCTACTTATCTAAAGTGAATGCTGACTGGGCAAGCAAAGTGGGTAAAGGCTCAACGGTGAACTGGCCGGTTGGCTTAGGCGGTAAAGGTAACGATGGCGTTGCCGCGTTTGTACAGCGCCTGCCGGGCTCCATTGGCTATGTCGAATACGCCTACGCCAAACAGAACAACCTGACCTGGACAAAACTGTTTGACGCCGATGGCAAAGTCGTTGAGCCGTCGCAGCAGAGCTTCAGCAACAGCGCCAAAGGGGCTGACTGGAGCAAATCTTTCGCTCAGGATCTGACTTTCCAGAAAGGCAAAGATGCATGGCCGATTTCGTCCACTACCTTTATCCTGGTGTATAAAAAACAGGATGATGCGGCGAAAGGCGCCGAAGTGCTGAAATTCTTCGACTGGTCTTACAAAAATGGCAACACCATCGCTACCGATCTGGATTACGCGCCGCTGCCGGATTCTGTTACCGCTCAGGTTCGCGCTGCATGGAAAGCCAACGTACAGGACGCTTCTGGTAAGTCGCTGTTCTAATCTCGCTATCTCTTAAAAATAAACCCGGTGCGCTACCGGGTTTTTTCGTTATTAACCTAAAGCTATTTTCTTACGCAGCGTATTTCTATTTTATTAAGTTGATCGGCGAATGATTATATTAAGGGGGTTAATAATATTTAATTCTGTTATATTGCCTTAAAAGATGATTCTGTGTCTATATTTCCACTTTCTTAATGCTTTTAAAGCAAATTTCAAATAATGCGCTTCGAGTGTTTATTTTTCACTCTTCAGGCCAGATGAATCATCTGATTTTCAAGTATGGCATATTGTTCTATTACTTAACCCCTGTTAGTTTTTAACCCGGTCTTGATTTATTCCCCGCTCGCGGGGCACTGCGATGTTCAATCCTGATGTTAATTCTTTCACAGGCTTTGTCAAAAAATCAGACGTCTCGTGAGGTGCCAGGTTTCAATTTTTTATTCTGAACCGATATGCCTGGTGAAGTTTACCGACAAATTCATTCGAATAAACAAAATCGATCCCAGGCTCAGGAAACAAGACTGAGAACGTTTTATTTCAAATTGGTTCTGAAGGTTAATTAAAGGGAAGCAAAAGCGTGATTAATTCGGAAAAGAAAGTCCAACGCCTTGTGAGAACTCAGCTGGCCCCGTTGACGGTAGCAATGATATTTGCATTACCTGCTGTTGCGCATTCCGCTGGTTTAAGTATGAAAAATGGCACGCTATATAATGCGAATGGTGTGCCGGTAGTCGATATTAATAAACCTAACAGCAATGGCTTGTCACATAACGTTTGGGACAACCTGAACGTCGATAAAAATGGCGTTATTTTTAATAACAGCGGTTCAGCATCCGATACAGTATTGGGTGGTACCATCCAGGGTAACAGCAATCTGACATCCGGATCGGCAAAAGTTATTCTCAATGAAGTTACCTCCAAAAATGCGTCGACGATCAATGGCATGATGGAAGTTGCGGGTGATAAAGCCGCGCTGATTATCGCCAACCCCAATGGTATTACGGTTAATGGTGGCGGGACGATTAATACCGATAAACTCACCCTGACCACCGGCACGCCAGATATTCAAAACGGCAAACTCGCTGGTTATTCCGTAAACGGTGGAACCATTAATATCAGCAAGCTGGATAACGCCAGCCCAACTGAAATTTTGTCACGCAACGTAGTGCTCAGCGGGAAAGTTACTGCTGACGAACTGAATATTGTTGCGGGTAATAACTACGTTAATGCTGACGGCCAGGTGACCGGAACTGTCACTGCGTCAGGCTCGCGTAACAGCTATAGCGTTGACGTTGCGCAAGTTGGCGGAATGTACGCGAACAAAATTAACCTTATCAGTACCGAAAGCGGCGTGGGCGTGCGTAACCAGGGCGTTATTGCCGGTGGCACAGGCGGGATCAGCATTGATGCCAATGGTCAGCTATTGAACAATAATGCTCAGATTCAATCGATCGGTTCGACAAAAATTAATACCAACGGCAAATTGGATAATACAACGGGCGTTATTACGTCTGCGGGTGCTATTTATCTCGATACCAATAAGAACGCTATTGTTAATGCCCGTTCAGGTACGATTTCGACTACGGCAGATATCTACGTTAATAGCGGTGCGTTTGATAACACTAATGGCAAAATTGCCGCCAGTGGTGTGCTGGCTGTCGACACCAATAACAATACCTTTACCAACACCGGTAAAGGGAACGATGTCGGTATCGAAGCGGGTATTGTCACCTTAAAAACCGGTACGCTAAATAACAGTAACGGCCAGATCCATGGCGGCTATCTTGGGCTTGAGTCCGGCGCGATTAACAACAACAGCGGTATCCTAGAAACGTCAGGCGACATGGACATCGTCAGCCTTGGCAACGTCGACAACAACAAGGGCCTGATCCGCTCCGCCAGCGGTCATATCAACATACTGTCTGGTGGCACTATCAACAACGGCAGTACCAAAACAGCGGATACCGTCAGTTCCGATTCCTTAGGCATCGCAGCCGATACCGGTGTAGTAATCAACGCAAACAGCATCAATAACAGCGGTGGTCAGATCGCATCAAACGGCGATGTTTTGCTAAACAGCAAGGGCCTGGTCAATAACGATTCCGGCAATCTTCTTTCCAATAGCAAAGTAATTGTGAAGGGGGACTCCTATCGTAATGACTACGGTGGCATTGGCGGCAAGAAGGGCGTGGAGGTGTCGGTTAACGGCAACCTGAGCAACTATATTGGCGTTGTCAGTGCGGAAGAAGGTGATATCTCACTGAGTGCGAATGCGGTAGATACTCACGGTGGTTTCATGATGGGGCAAAATATCTCCATCGACGCGAAAGCTGGAGTAAACACCACCAGATCACTGGTCTTAGCCAGTAAAAAGCTGACTATCCATGCGGGCGGGAATGTTGATAACCGTGATGGTAATCGCTTTGGCAATGACTTTGGCCTCTATTTCGGCATGCCGCAACAGACCGGTGGCTTGATCGGTAAAGGTGGCGTTGAGATTTCCGGGCAGAATATTTACAACAACAACAGCCGCATCATTGCTGAAAATGGGCCAATGAGCCTGCAAGCGAAAGGGAATATTGATAACACGCGTGCGCTGATGGTCAGCGGGGCCGATACCGCAATCAAAACCGGCGGGGCTTTCTACAATAACTACGCAACGATTTCCAGCGGAGGCAACCTCACACTCGATACCGTCTCCCTGGAAAACTACAGCAGCGGCACGCTTATCGATAATAACGCCACAGGATTTATCACCGCAGATAAAGATATCACGCTGAATGTGGACAACAATTTCACTAACTACGGCTGGATCAGTGGTACAGGCGCTGTGGCGCTGAATGTCGTGAAAGGGGCGTTTTATAACCGTAATACCATTGCGGCTGATAAGTCGCTTGCGATCGCTGCCCTGAACGGTATCGAGAACTTCAAAGATATCTCCGCCGGTGGCAGCCTGACGCTGGATACGCAACGTCATGTGACAAACAATAGCAACAGTAATATGGTCGGTAACGGGATTACTATTAACGCGGTAAACGACATTAATAACCGCGGCAATATTGTCAGCGATGGCGATATGAGTGTTGTGACCAAAGGTAATCTGTATAACTACCTCTATATGCTGGGCGGTGGGGATGTCGCTATTACCGCAAACAACGTCATCAACAATAATTCCCTTATTGAGGCAGGCGGTGATCTGACGATTACCTCTAATAGTAATGTGGGTAATAACCGTGGCACGCTGCGTTCCCTGACTGGCGATGTAAATGTGGCGGCAAAAGGAACGGTTGATAACTATAGCGGCAAGATTACCTCTGCGGGCGATATCGGAATTAGCGGGAACTGGTTGCTCAATGACTATGGGCAGATTGCTGGTGCCAGTGATATTAACCTGATCCTGACCGGTAATTTCGATAGTTATAAAGGCTCGGTAACCTCTTTGCGTGGGGATATTACTCTGGTTGCCAACTCGGTGGATAACAACAACGGGTTAATCGCAGGTGAAAATATCTCTATTGACTCCAAATCAGGTGTCTATAACAACACGGCGCTGATTGCCGCGAATAAAACGCTTACCGTAAATGCTATCGGCAATATTGAAAACAGAGACGGTAATAACTTCAGTTATTACAACGGCGAGTATTTTGGTGTCGAAGGTGATGTTGGTGGCATGGTTGGAAACGCGGGCGTCTCGCTTTCCGCTCAAAATATCTACAACACTAACAGCCGTATTCTGGCAGAAAACGGCCCGCTTAACGTGCTGTCCCGGGGCGTATTCGATAACACCCGCAGTATGCTGATGAGCGGAGCCAACGCCATTATTAAAGCGGCCGGTGTTTTCTATAATAACTATGCGATGACATATAGCGCAGGTAACCTCGACATCACCTCTGCTTACCTTGAGAACTACAGCAACGGTAAGCTGGAAGATGGAACGGCAACAGGGGTTATCGCTTCTGATAAGAACCTGAACCTGAGCGTGGATAACAGCACCACCAACTACGGCTGGATCAGCGGTAAAGGCGATGTGAATTTCAGCGTGTTAAAAGGTGTGCTGTATAACCGCAACACCATCGCCGCTAATAACGCGCTGGCGATTAATGCCCTGAACGGTATCGAGAACTTCAAAGATATCCTGGCGGGAACCAGCCTTACCCTTACTACCCAACGGCACGTTACCAACAACAGCAACAGCAATATGCTTGGGCAAAACATTGAGGTTAATGCGGTAAAAGATATTAATAACCGAGGCAATATTGTCAGTGATTATGCATTAACCGTGAAAACAGACGGTAACGTGTATAACTACCTCAATATGCTGAGTTATGGCACCGCGAAAGTGAACGCAAATAAAGTCACGAACAGCGGTAAAGACGCGGTTCTGGGCGGTTTTTACGGCCTTGAGCTCGAAACGAATGCGATAACAAATACCGGAACCATTGTGGGTCTGTAAGTTGCAAAAAAAGGCAGCGGCAATTGCTGCTGCCTTTCCCAATTGGTTACCTGGCCAGTGCCTTACGCGATCAGCGTAATCACGCGATTTTCCTCGATAAGATACTGGCCATTAAATTGGCATCCTTGTTTACGCTCAGGCGTCAGCGGCTGCGTTAGCTCAAGGATAATGCTATGTGCCGCCGTATCGATGCTACCTATTCGCGCCGCTTCAAAACCGAAAAAACATTTCACCTCAGGATAGAGCGCTTTGAACAGACTCTCTTTGGCGGAAAATACTATCAGTAACGCCGTTTCATACGCTAAGCCGCAGGCGGCAAGTAATCGTCGTTCATCAACGCTGGTGAACATCTCCGCCGTCTCTCTCATGGTCTTTGCGTCGAACATTTCAATATCAATGCCAGGCGTTAACCCTGAATTACACGGTGCAATAATCGCAATAGCGTGACCACGGGTATGAGAAAGGCTGCCGCACCAGCCCGCAGGCCAGACGGGCTCCCGGCTGGAAGATGTATCAACGTGGCCATCACAGCCTGCGTTTTGTAATAATTGCCTGGCGGCATAGCGAGCCGCAAGGTACTCCGCGCGTCGTTTTACTACCGCTTTATCAAGCATCGAAGGAAAGGGGATGGCATATTCGCTAAAAAGCGAATCCCGGTAAGAGGTTGCGTCGAATGCGACCTGGCAGTAGGCCACTGCAGGGAATTGCGTTATGAACCCCGTTTCCGACTGCATCACGAAAGCAGCGGTAGAATGGCTTAGTTGTGACGTAAACATATTTATCTATCATTAAGTTAATGAGTAAGTACATCGGTAAACGTATTGCCAGAAAACACAATCAGTGTACCGCAGGTGGTGTCGTCATCATGCATTTCTTTCTCAGCAAGAGCGCGGTGGTGGAGAATCGTCTTGTTTAAATCACACGGTTATCGCTCATCAACGCGAAGGTTTTTTATGTTCTCATTTATTTATCCATTTCATGAATAATTGCGCAGAATAATAAAATAAACTCTCCTCGGAGTTTTTCACTGTAGCGGCAAACGTAAATATAAAAATGTTTTTTTGTCAAATTAAAAATAATAAAATCTTTATTATCAATCGCATGGTGCTGCGTATATCACTGTTATGTTGTTAAGGTTATATATTTTCTTGCCATAGAGACTCAAAAGGTATTTATTATTGTTAACTTGCAAAGGCTATTACTCGCTACGGATCGTGTAATCCGCAGTGAATAACCCTGTGAGTAAGTATATGGGACTGATTTATGGTGTTTTTTATATGATGTGAATCTTACGTAATGATTTCTCCCGGTATTATTACGTGCTTTTTTAAACTGGATATATCCGGTGTGGAGAATGGACGGTTGCACTAATTGATTGGTTTATCGTTTAGACATGTTGAGTTTTACCTCATACGGTTCGCGACGTTGACGACAAGGCATCCTGGGGTTGCAGTGGATAATTGTTCGTTCATTTAAAAGATAAAAATATTCATCAGGAATATTATTTGATGGCGTTCTGCTTTCTGGAAATAAGCGTGCTGTCAATTAATTACGACGATTTGGTTCTCATTAATTAGGTTGGAATATATGGATATATCTCCCAATAATAGACTCTTAAACAGTGCATTAGTGACGAAAGAAAGTACAGCACTCCCGGCATCCTCGTTCCCATTGAGTGCAGATCAGCAAGCGATTTGGTTCGCGCAGACGCTCAATCCTGAATTAACAAACTACAATATAGGGAGCGTTATAATCATTGATGGCAATATCGTTCCCGATATCATGGTTAAAGCGTTTGATTCTGTCATTAAGCGGCATGATGCATTTCGTTTGCGTATGGTTGCCGGTACGTCGCCAGCACAATATTTTGATTCCTCCTCGTTGCCATTAATGGAATTTAAAGATTTCACGGCAACGGATAACCCAATAAATGAAGCTGAACAATATGTGAAGTTAAACTTTACTCAGCCATTTAATTTGGCTGAAACATTATGGCGCAGCTCGTTAATCTCTGCGGGCAATAACCGTTGGTATTGGCAACTGTGCTGCCATCATATTATTGCCGACGGAACGAGCCTAAGCCTTATTAATGCTGAGTTGAGCGAAAATTATAGCCGACTGATCCGCAAAGAGAGTTTATTTGAAGGCGCATCGTTATCCTATGCCGATTTTGTCGCCAATGATGCGGCTTATCTAAGAGCGCGGCAGTGTATAAAAGACCAGGCTTTCTGGCTTGAGCGATATACGGCATTGCCGCCGCAATTATTCCATCCTTTGGTGACAGCCCGGATGCCGGCAACATGTCTGCCTGAGCCTGTTACCTGGATGCTTGAGGAAACCCTTTTTCAGCGTATTGAACAGGCGGCTTCTTTATATGGGTTGTCTGTATTGCATTTTATGTATGCCCTTTTTGCCTGTTATTTTAAAAGAGTTAAAAACGTTGATGATATTGTCTTTGGTATCCCACTCCATAATCGAAGAAATGCACGGCAAAAAGCGGCGGTGGGAATGTATGCCTCTGTTATCCCGGTTCGTATTAAATTAACGGAAGAGGACACCTTTTCTGATGTAATGCAAAAAGCAGCCGATGAATTACGTATTTGCTATAAACACCAGAGGCTACCTGTTGCAGAAATTCATCGGAAAATAAAAAGACAACAAAATACCAATAGAACGAATTTATTTGATATGTCGTTATCCTATGAACCTTACGATGTTAACGTTCATCTGGAAGGGGCGACAATTAATACCATTGAACCTCATCACCGGGCGCAATACCCTTTAGCGATAACCATTAATCAGTACGCCATCACCAGTAATAATAAACAGAACCAATCGGTATCCGTTGAATTTAATTTCTCCTTCGATTATTTCACACCTGCAGATATTCAGGCTATGCAATCTCGCCTTGCTGTATTACTGGAAGGCGCGTTGCAGAATATTGATACGCCAGTGTCTCACTTACCTGTTTTATCGACACATGAACGCCAGCAATTTCTACAGCCTGTTCACGCTATAGAAAGTGAGGCTTCTGACCTATTAGTCCACGAAATGTTTGAAGCCCAAGTCCGTCGCTCGCCACAGGCTATCGCTGCCGTTTTCGAGGGGAATTCATTAACCTATGACGCGCTGAACCGCCGGGCAAACACGCTGGCTCATCAGCTCATCAGAATGGGTGTACATCCAAATGACCGGGTCGCAATTTGTCTGGAACGTGGCCTCGACATGGTGATCGGCATCCTCGGTATCCTCAAGGCTGGCGGAGCCTATGTTCCTTTGGATCCGGTCTATCCGAGCGAACGACTGCATTACATGCTGCAAGATTCCAACCCCACCGCACTGGTAACCCATTCTGCTCTTGTGCAGGCGCTGAATAGCGCTATTCCAACCGTGTTAATGGATGCGCCGTTTCCTGCCGGTGCTGACGAGGAGGATGAGCACAACCCTGTGCCATTATCTCTCGGCCTGGCGGCATATCATCTGGCCTACGTTATTTATACGTCCGGCTCCACTGGTCAGCCGAAAGGCGTGATGGTTGAACACCGGAATATCAACCGTCTTTTAACCGTCAGCCAGCCTATTTTTAGTTTTAGTAGCAAAGATACCTGGTCACTGTGCCACTCTTTCTCTTTTGATTTTTCCGTCTGGGAGTTATTCGGCGCATTGTGCTCAGGCGGCCGATTGATTGTTGTGTCAACCGCATGCGCCCGCTCACCACAAACGCTCTATACCCTGCTATGCCGTGAACAGGTTACGGTGCTCAATCAAACCCCCAGCGCATTCCGCCAGTTGATTGCTGCACAGGACTCAGCTCCCCACACCCTGCGTTGCGTTATCTTTGGCGGCGAAGCGCTTGAAATGCGTTCCCTGGTGCCGTGGATTAACAACGCATCAAACCGGAATACGCGCCTTATTAATATGTATGGCATCACGGAGATCACCGTGCATGCGACCTGGTATGAAATAGCGCTTTCAGATATCACTTCGCAGGGTGCCAGTTTGATTGGCGGCCCGCTCTCCGATCTACAGATTTACATTCTGGACAGTCACCGCCAGTTGGTGCCGTTTGGCGTGACCGGTGAACTCTATGTCGCTGGCAATGGCGTGGCGCGTGGTTACCTGAACCGCCCGGAACTGACCGCAGAGCGTTTTCTGCCGGATCCTTTCACGTCCGGTCAGCGGATGTACCGGACCGGTGACCTCGGGCGCTGGCTGCCGGACGGCAACATTGAGTTCCTCGGGCGCAATGATTTCCAGGTCAAACTGCGCGGGTTTCGCATTGAACTCGGGGAAATCAGCGCCTGCCTGACAGCGTGCGACGGTGTGCGTGACGCGGTGGTGATGGCGCGGGAAGACACGCCGGGCGACAGGCGGCTGGTTGCCTACCTGCTGGCAGCGCCCGGCCACACGCCGGAGCCTGCGCGGCTGCGTCAGCAACTGGCGCAGTCGCTGGCGGAGTACATGCTGCCCGCCGCGTTCGTCACGCTGGAATCCTTTCCGCTCACACCAACCGGCAAGCTGGACAGGCAGGCGCTGCCCGCGCCGGATCGCACGGCGGCGGTCACCCGCGGGGATGAGGCCCCGGCGGGTGAGGTGGAAAACGCGCTGGCTGCCATCTGGTGCGGACTGCTGGGGCTGACGCAGGTCGGGCGGCACGATAACTTCTTCGAACTCGGCGGCCATTCGCTGATGGTGGTCAGCCTGCTGGAGCGGTTGCGCGGCCAGGGGATGACGCTGGATATCCGCGGGGCGTTCTCCGCCCCGGTGCTGGCCGACATGGCCCTGAGCATCACCGTCCGGGACGCGGGCGCGGAAGCGCCGGTTCCGCCGTCGCGTATCCCGGCGCACTGTCAGACCCTCACGCCCGGGATGCTGCCGCTGGTCAGCCTGACACAGGCGGAGACTGATGCGGTGGTGGCCACGGTGGACGGCGGTGCGGTGAACGTGCAGGACATTTACCCGCTGTCACCGCTGCAGGAGGGCATTCTGTTCCACCATCTGCTGCAGGCGCAGGGGGATGCCTACCTGCTCAACAGCCTGCTGGCCTTTGACTCCCGCGCGCTGATGGAGACGTTCCTGGCGGCGCTGCAGCAGGTGATTGACCGCCACGACATCCTGCGCAGCGCAGTGTGCTGGCAGGGGGTGTCCCGCCCGGTGCAGGTGGTCTGGCGTCGCGCAGCCCTGCCGGTGACGGCGTTTGTGGCGCAGGACGGGCAGGATGTCGCCGCACAGCTGCGGGCGCAGGCCAGCCCGCACCGGCGGCGCATGGACGTCAGCCGCGCCCCGCTGTTCAGCGCACAGACGGTGTATGACCCGGCACAGCGGCAGTGGCTGCTGGCGCTTAATTTTCATCACCTGGTCTGCGACCACATCTCGATGGCGCTGGTCTGCGATGAAATCACGCAGATTCTGGAGGGGAACACCGCAGCGCTGCCGGCGGCGGTGCCCTACCGCAACTTTATTGCCCGCACGCTGCGGGTGCCGGAGACGGAGCACGAGGCGTGGTTCCGCGCCCGGCTGGCGGATATCAGCACCCCGACCGCACCGTATGACATTGCCGACACGCGGGAAAGCGGCGGGGCATGCGGGGAAGCCCGGCAGACGCTGGATACCGCGCTGGCGGGGCACATCCGTACGCAGGCGCGGCGGCTGGGCGTCAGTCCCGGCGTGCTGTTCCACACCGCGCAGGCCCGCCTGCTGGCGCAGCTGTGTGGCCGGGATGACGTGGTGTTCGGCACCGTGCTGATGGGCCGCCTGCAGGCCGGGGACAGCGGCGAATCCGGCCCCGGCATGTTCATCAACACGCTGCCGCTGCGGATGTCGCTGGCCGGACAGAGCGTGCAGGAGGCCGTGCTGTCCACGCGGGATGCGCTGGCGGCGCTGCTGGAGCATGAACAGGCGCCGCTGGCGCTGCCGCTGTTCAGCACGCTGCTGAACTACCGCCACAGCCCGGCGCGCAGCGGCCTTGTCCGCGAGGGTATCCGGCTGCTGGAAGCCGAAGAGCGGACCAACTACCCGATAGCCTTCTCGGTGGATGACACCGGGGAGGGGTTCATCCTGACGGCGCAGACGGTGGCGGGGATTGACCCGCAGCGCCAGCTCGGTTATCTGGTGACCACGCTGGCGGCGCTGAGCGCGGCGCTGGCGCATGAGCCGCAGCGCCCGGTACTGAGCCTCGCCGTGCTGCCGGCGCCAGAGCGGCGTCAGGTGCTGGCGGAGTTTAACGCCACGCGGGCGGCCCTCCCGGCTGAGGGACTGATACACCGTCTGTTTGAGGCGCAGGTGGTGCGCACCCCGGAGGCGGTGGCGGTGGCCTGCGAAAATATCACGCTCAGCTACGACGCGCTGAACCGCCGGGCCAACCGGCTGGCGCACCGGCTGATAGCGCGGGGCGTGCGCCCGGACGACCGGGTGGCGGTGTGCCTGGCGCGCAGCGCCGATGTGCTGGTGGCGATACTGGGCATTCTGAAAGCGGGCGGCGCGTATGTGCCGCTGGACCCGGCGTACCCGGCGGGACGGCTGAACTATATGCTGGCAGATGCGGCACCGGTGGCGCTGGTGACGCAGCGGGGGCTGGCGCAGACGCTGAATGCCACGCTGCCGGTGGTGCTGACGGATGCGGAGCCGGAGGACGGTGCGGCAGAGCACAACCCGGATCCGCAGGGGCTGACGCCGGAACACCTGGCATATGTGATTTACACCTCCGGCTCCACCGGGAAACCCAAAGGGGTGATGGTCGAACACCGCAACGTAGTTAACATGCAAAGGGCCTTACAGGTGATGCTGGATATACAACATCCCTCACGCGTGAGCATGAATGCCAGCATCGTGTTCGATGCATCCGTGCAGAGCTGGGTGCATTTGCTGTCGGGACATACGATGGTCATGGTGCCGGAAGAAGTGCGTAAAGAGAGCGGAGCGCTGTTATCTTTCTTACGTCGCCATAATGTTGATGTGATTGATTGCACACCCCTTCAGTTACAAGGAATGCTAGCCGCAGGTTTACAGAAAGCGTATGAGGGCTATCCCTGTACTGTCATTATCGGTGGCGATGCAATTCCTTCATCAGCATGGTCGACCATGCAAAACATTGAGCCGATCCGTTTTGTTAATGCCTATGGGCCGACGGAGTGTACCGTAGATGCCAGTATGTGCATGATTGATAAAACGCTGGCGACGCCGGGCATTGGCAAACCGATCGCCAACACGCAGATCTATCTGCTGGATAATCACGGTCAGCCAGTACCGCTGGGGATCTGCGGCGAGCTTTATATCGCTGGCAATGGCGTGGCGCGCGGTTACCTGAACCGCCCGGAGTTGACCGCAGAGCGTTTTCTGCCGGACCCTTTCACGCCCGGTCAGCGGATGTACAGAACCGGCGACCTTGGTCGCTGGCTGCCGGACGGCAACATTGAGTTTCTCGGACGCAACGATTTTCAGGTCAAACTGCGCGGGTTCCGCATCGAGCTGGGGGAAATCGAGGCCTGCCTGACGGCGTGCGACGGCGTGCGCGACGCGGTGGTGATTGCGCGGGAAGACACGCCGGGCGACAAACGGCTGGTCGCCTACCTGCTGGCAGAGCCCGGTCACATGCCGGAGCCTGCGTGGTTGCGCCAGCAACTGGCGCAGTCGCTGGCCGAGCATATGCTGCCCGCCGCGTTCGTCACGCTGACAACCTTTCCACATACCCCGAACGGCAAGCTGGATCGCCAGGCGCTGCCTGCGCCGGATCGTGCCGCGTTGGTCACCCGCGGGGATGAGGCTCCGGCGGGTGAGATAGAAAACGCGCTTGCCGCTATCTGGTGTGAACTGCTGGGGCTGTCGCAGGTCGGGCGGCATGACAACTTTTTTGAGCTTGGCGGCCACTCCTTACTTGCCGTTCAACTGTTAAACCGCATGGTAAAAACGGGTCTGTCTATCTCGCTGGCAACACTTTTTGCCAATCCATCCCTGGCGCAGCTTGCTGGCGTCATTCAGGACAGGGAGAAATCACTCGCTTCACCTTTTGCCGATAATCCCGTTGTGCTGCGGGGAGAAGGTGCGCAGCCGCCGCTCTTTCTGGTGCACGAGCCTTCCGGCGATCCGCTGGTCTATTCGCCTCTGGCTACAATGCTGCGAGTTGATCGACCTGTATATGCACTTTCAGCGCTTGGTCTGCATGCAGCAGACAATCCGCCGACATCGCTGGAAGCGCTGGCTGCCTGTCATATTGAGGCCATCCGCCGCGTACAGCCGCATGGGCCTTACCATCTTGCTGGCTGGTCTTTGGGCGGTGTTATCAGTTATGAAATTGCGCTGCAGTTGCAACAAAGCGGCGAAGAGATCGCTTTTATCGGCATGATTGACAGCTATCATCCGGCTGCGCATCAGAAGCGTGATTTCCGCGCGAGCAGCGAGCGGGCAGTGCGTGACGAAATGATCTTAAATTTCTTATCCATGCATGTGCCGGAGAGCGAAAGATCGTTACTGGCACAGCTGCCATCCCCCATTGATATGCTAGCCGTGTTTGATCTTTGTACCGAACATAACTGGTTGCCGAAGGATATTCGCTATGAGGATCTGTTGCTACGTCTGGAAACGGTGTTGTACATCAGGCCGCTGGGGCTTCGGTACCAGCCAGCTCCGGCAGAACTAACCATTACGCTTTATACGGCCAACCCGGATGAAAGCGATGACATGTGGCGCGGCTGGCGCGGCACGGTAAGCAGCGATTCGTCGCGGCATGTCATAGGTGGAACGCACTTGTCGATTATGCAACCGCCGTTACTGGCGCAACTGGCGACGCAAATGACGGCAGACCTGCGTCCCCGATCGTCCTGTCACCCGGTGATTGTTATGCAGGAGGGGACTGATCGCGAAACGCCGGTATTTTGCATCCCAGGTGCTGGCGCATCCGCATTCAGTTTTCTCGACCTGGTGGCGCTTTTGCCCGCAAATCTTCCTGTTTATGCGCTACAGGCTCGCGGGCTCACCAATGTAAATGCAATGCCGCACCTGACGGTTGAAGAGACGGCCCGTGATTACATCTGCGCAATGCATGAACGGCAGCCTTCCGGGCCATATCACCTTATTGGGCACTCCTTTGGCGGTTGGATAGCCTTTGAAATTGCGCTGCAATTACAGGCGCAAGGGGAGACGGTTGCGGATCTTATTCTCATTGATAGCCGCTCACCTGGGGCTAAACCGCTGATCAATCACCTTGAGGCATTGATGAAATTAATCAGCATTTATAATTTGATGCTCAACCGGGAACTGCCCATTACGCAGGAAGCGTTATTGGAGATGGAGCCACACCAGCGGCTTATCTGTTTGCATCAACTTTTGATTGAGGCGGGGATTTACACCCGCAACACGCCGCTTTCGTTGCTGGCGGGTGTTTTCCATGTGATGTTCGCCAATCTGAACACGTCCTATATCCCCCGCACGCATTATCAGGGTGTATTGCATATGATTAATGCCCAAGAGGCTAATGTCGCAGAACGGGAACAGTGCGAAGCAGTTTGGCGTGAACATGCGACACACTGCTCCACCCTGCTGAGCCCGGGAAATCATATGACCATGCTGAGCACGCCGCATGCAGGCGCGCTTGCCAGTCATATTACGACCGTGATGAGTAAGCCTTAGCCGAGCCCGTTTCTCATAACCTCATAACAAACCTAAACCACCTCTGATGAGGTGGTTTTTTATTTGTGCGTATATAAAGCAAAGATCAGCGCTGTCTCCTGCTTCCGGTTATATTTGCACGCTGGTAAAGTGATTCGCGGGTAAAGGCGAGGGAATAGAGGCAGGCGAAGATGAGCGGGCGCATCGACTATCAAATTGAAAAATATAGTTTCACTGCGGTTGATGAAACGCCGCGTCTAGCGCGCCAGTGGGCCGATGTCATGGAGGAGTGCCGCCAGACGCAGGCCGGGGCGCAGGAGCGTTTACGCATTGCATTGTTGAATGTGGATTACATTACCAGCCTGGAGCTGCCTTTTCGTTTGTTGCTGGTTCGTGCGCCGCAGCTTATCGACAGTCTGCGCGACGAGCTACAAATCAGCCGCAAACCCGCCGTTATCAGCGGCAGCCGCTGGGGGTGTACCTACAGTTTGAAAAGCGATTTAAGCGCTATCCCGGATGCCTTTAGCTACCGCTTTTCCAATCGCATTCGTCGCCTTGATCCCACTAACGTTACGGCTGCGCCGTACCAGCAAATCGCCAAAGAGGTTAAAGCCCCGCGCGAACGTCTTAAATTGGCACTGGAGAGCGGCCTTCAGGTCACCGCGCTTGATGCGTTGTTTTGGTTCGGCATTCAGCGGCTGGCGGCAGATGTGGCGAGGATCAGAAAGAAAGGGATGAGAATCAGCACTGCAGAAATGGATGTATTCGATAGCCTGACGGGTACAACGCGGCGGGTACCGTATTATCAACTTGAACGGCGTTAAAGAAACTTTAGCGATAAATTTAAATACATTCTGGAATGCTTTCTGAAAATATTGTGCGGCCTTATTACCGGCAACAATATTATCTGGAAAGTGTTATGTGCTAATTAACTTATCAATTAATAACCTCGCGTATTAATGATTAATTAAAATCCTTTATTTATTCCTAATCTTTAGTATTTGATGTAAAAAATGAAACGTTTTGGTTTATTGTTTCCGTGTTATGCGCAGGGACAGTTACGCGCAAATATCACAAAGTAATAAATAGAGAGGGAACGATGAGCGATAGCTTCCAGCGGGAGATACCGAAAGCGCGTATCAACCTGAAACTCGACCTGCATACGGGCGGAGCACAGAAAAAAACAGAATTACCTTTGAAACTACTGGTTACGGGTGATTTTAGTAACGGGCAGGAAACTGCGTCTTTAAGCGAACGCGTTAAAGTCAATATTAATAAGAATAACTTTAATAGTGTTCTTTCTGATTATTCCCCAAAAATTAACCTTGTGGTCGAAAATACACTGGCGGGTAATGGTAGCGAAGAGAATATCAGCTTGACGTTCCGCGATATGAAAGATTTCACGCCGGAAGAGGTCGCCCGCCAAATTCCACAGCTCAAAGCTATGCTGGCAATGCGCAATCTACTTCGCGATCTGAAGGCGAACTTACTCGATAATCAGACTTTCCGAAAGGAATTAGAAAAAATTCTTCTTAATCCCTCTCTCAGCGCAGAACTGCGTGATGAGCTCTCTTCCCTTGCGCCCAAACAGCCATGAATGCTGGTGAAGTTTTAACAGATGAATAAGGAATGTTGATGTCTGTACAAAATGAAAGTGTCGCCACAGGCGAAAGTGTGGTTTTACAAGGCACGCAAGCGGGAGGTGTCTATGCCTCTTTATTTGAAAAGATCAATCTGAACCCGGTATCAACGCTAAGCGCGCTGGATATCTGGCAGGATGCGCAGGCGATGTCGGATGCAACTGCCGATGAGCGCCTGACCGCAGGGATGCAGGTATTCCTGGAATGCCTGAAAAAATCTGGTTCGAAAGTCGAAAAACTTGACCGGAATTTAATTGACCACCATATCGCAGAGCTGGATGACCAGATTAGCCGTCAACTGGATGCGGTGATGCACCATGAGGCGTTTCAGGCAGTAGAAAGTCTGTGGTGTGGTCTGAAATCACTGGTGGATAAAACCGATTTTCGCCAGAACGTCAAAGTCGAACTGCTCGATCTTTCCAAAGACGACTTGCGTCAGGACTTTGAAGATAGCCCCGAAATTATCCAGAGTGGTTTATACAAACATACTTACATCGACGAATATGATACGCCGGGTGGCGAGCCCATCGCAGCGCTCATTTCCGCTTACGAGTTTGATGCGTCTGCGCAGGATGTTGCTTTGCTACGCAATATTTCGAAAGTATCTGCCGCAGCCCACATGCCGTTTATCGGTTCGGCAGGCCCGAAATTCTTCCTCAAGGATGCGATGGAGGACGTGGCAGCGATTAAAGATATTGGCAACTACTTTGACCGTGCTGAGTACATCAAGTGGAAATCCTTTCGCGAGACGGACGACTCCCGCTATATCGGTCTGGTGATGCCACGCGTACTTGGCCGCCTGCCATATGGACCGGACACCGTACCGGTACGAAGCTTTAACTATGTGGAAGAAGTGAAAGGGCCGGATCACGATAAATACCTGTGGACCAACGCCTCGTTCGCCTTTGCCGCCAATATGGTACGCAGCTTTATCAATAACGGTTGGTGCGTACAAATTCGCGGTCCGCAGGCGGGCGGTGCGGTTCAGGATCTGCCTATTCACCTTTATGATCTCGGTACGGGCAACCAGGTAAAAATCCCCTCTGAAGTGATGATCCCGGAAACCCGTGAATTTGAGTTCGCAAATCTCGGTTTTATTCCGCTGTCGTACTACAAAAATCGCGATTATGCCTGTTTCTTCTCCGCGAACTCCACGCAGAAACCCGCGCTGTACGATACCGCTGACGCAACCGCCAATAGCCGTATCAATGCGCGCCTACCATATATCTTCCTACTCTCGCGTATAGCGCATTACCTGAAGCTTATTCAGCGCGAAAACATCGGCACCACCAAAGATCGCCGATTACTGGAACTGGAGCTGAACACTTGGGTGCGTAGCCTGGTCACCGAAATGACCGATCCGGGTGATGAGTTGCAGGCATCACACCCGCTGCGCGATGCCAAAGTTGTGGTGGAGGACATTGAAGACAACCCGGGGTTCTTCCGCGTCAAACTCTATGCCATTCCTCATTTCCAGGTAGAAGGTATGGACGTCAACCTGTCACTGGTATCCCAGATGCCGAAAGCGAAATCATAAGGTAAGCCAGGAAGCTGATGAAAACGGAACAACCGTTATGGGGCAGGGGCATTATGGTTTCTCCCCAGCACTTCCAGCAACAGGCCGCGTATACGGCCTGGGCTGCGGAATGTATCGCAAAACTCGGCCTCGCTCACCCCTGGGGGGTGATTGATGCCACTTTTGAACTGGAAGCACTAAAACTGGGTCGTCTGCAGAGCCGCCACCTGCATGTCCGCTTTCAGGACGGTACGCTGATTGATACAGACAATGCTGATGCTCTGCCGTCTGCACTGTCGCTTGAGGGCGAATCACATGAGGTGGTGGTGGTGCTCGCACTCCCGTTGGTGCGGGCCAATGGTGGCAATTGCCTGAAACCTGATGGCGTGGCAGAGTGCCCGGTGCGCTATCGCCAGCGTTGGCGAGATGTCCGCGATACTTTCGGGGACGACACTCGTCAGATTGCGGTGATGCAGCCAGAACTGACGCTGCGTTTTGACCACCAGAACAACAGCGATTACTTGACCTGCCCGGTCGCGCGTCTTCGGCTGGATTCTCAGGGCGTCTGGGTACTGGACGAAACCTTTCTCCCCCCACTCCTGGCCATTCAGGGCTGCCGCTGGCTGGTGAAGCAGCTGGAACAGTTGATAACCCAGTTGCGTGCTCGTCTGAGCCGTCTGATGGCCATGCGTCGTGAAAGTAATGAACGGATGGCTGATTTCGCGGTGGCCGACGTATCTCTATTCTGGTTGCTCAATGCTCTGAACAGTGCCGAGCCCGTGCTGGGACAGTTTCAGCGCAACCCGCAAAGCCCACCAGAGCGTCTGTATCCGGAGCTTGCCCGCCTGGCTGGAAGCCTGTTGACGTTCTCGCTGGAGCATCAGGTGAGCGCTATTCCAGTCTGGCAGCACGAGCAACTGAATACGGTTTTCCCGCCGCTGTTTGACTTACTGAGTGATCTGCTGGAAGCCAGTCTGCCCTCGCGGGTGGTCTCGCTTGAACTTGAGTATGACGCACGTCTGCGCTTCTGGCAGGCCCGTCTGCATGACCCACGTCTGCGCGAAGGTGCTGATTACTACCTCTCTGTGCGTTCACCGATGCCGGTGGCGCAATTGCAGGAACAGTTCCCGCGCCAGTGCAAAGTGGGCAGCCCGGATCATGTCCGGGGCATCGTTAATTCATCCCGTATAGGGGTTCCTCTGACACCTTTGCGTCATGTTCCTGCTGCCATTCCGTTGCGCCTGGAAAATCAGTATTTCAGCCTTGATATCTCTCATCCTCTGGCGGTGGAAATGCTCCAGAGTGGCTCCTGCATGTTTTACGTCCCAGGAATGCTCGGCGAACCTGAACTTGAACTCTTTGCGGTACTGAGAACATGAATGAGCGTAAATGCGGTGGCGCCGCGTCCATTGATATTGACGCCTTATTTCAGGACACCTGGCTGCAAGCCATTAGCCTGCGTCACGGCCCGCAGTTTCAGGAAGGTGAAGGCCGGATGCTGTGGGAGCACTGTATCGCTGATGTGGAGCATGTACAGCGTCAGCTTAAAGCGAGCGAACTTGATGAGGCCAGCTGTCTGCATATTCTCACCGCGCAATGTGCGCTGCTTGATGAGGCAGTCAAAAGCCGCGGTGTGGATGATGACGCTTGCGTGCAGTGGTATGACATTCCTTTGCAGGGGTAT
The DNA here is from genome assembly GCF_004331415.1 of Kosakonia quasisacchari. GTDB lineage: Bacteria > Pseudomonadota > Gammaproteobacteria > Enterobacterales > Enterobacteriaceae > Kosakonia > Kosakonia quasisacchari. The sequence goes on along the minus strand of NZ_SJOP01000004.1, from coordinate 8,798 downwards.
TTTCTCGGCACCATGGATGCTGGCGACACGTTGTGTGACCGGATGCGCGATGTGCTGCGTGAACAGACACCCAACCATGCCGTCGTGACCTGCTTCCAGCGTGTAATGATGCTGGGATTCCTCGGCAGTTTTCGCTCACTAAACGATCCGGATCGCCAGAAGCTCGTCAGAGCACTCAGCAAACTTGTCACGCCCTTCAGTTATCCACAAACCCATCCTGTATTGGCGGAAAGTTTTACCGGCTGGAGAAGGGGCGGCTGGCTGGCTTCGTGGCCTGTGTACATTTGCCTGAGTGTGATTGTGGTCGTGGCCATGTGGTGGGGGCTGAGCCACTGGCTCGATCAACTGCTGATCTCCCTGTTGCCGGGAGCCGTGAAATGAGTCCTGCTCAACGGTGCGGGCTTGCGTTGTGGGCCGCCTTGCTAAGCGCTGTGGTTTGCCTCTTTTTTTTACCGATGTCCCGGATGGTTTCTGTACTCGCTCTGCTGGCGATTCTGGGGGGTATCGCGGCGTTCTGGTACGTCGCCAGCCGTCGTGCTGAATATGACGTCACCTCGTATCTGGATAACCTGCCGGAAGCTACATACCGCCAGCCTGTGGTACTGGTTTGTGGCGATCTACCGCTGGCCTGGCCACAGCAATCACAGGTACTAACCGTAACGCAGGGCTGCTGGATCCGCGTGGAGGATGACCAGGAACTGGGACAGATGGCCCGCCTGGTGCTATGGCAGCGCCCGACCTGGGGGCGCCAACTGTCGGTGATGGTCTGTGTCTGCCCGCAGAAACACGCTGACAGCGAAGTGCTGACTAGTCGTCTGCTTGCCCTGCGCTGGCAAATCAGCCAATTGCGTAAGGAGACCGGGCATTCCGTGCCGCTGGTGCTGAATGGCCAGATTGGCAGCGCGATGATGAGTGACACGCTGTGGCAGGTGGCGATTGCGGGTGAAGAGGTGAGGGGCTGGCATGCGTCCTCCGGGCCCCGTTCGATTATTGCATGGGCCAGCACCTGCGGCGCGCCTGCGATGCAGCAGCAGGTGCTGATGAACAGCCTGATGAGCTGGTTTCATCAGCACGTTACAGCGGTGTTTATGGATGAAAACCCCGATGTCTCGCCCATTTCGCCCACCGCTGTTCTGTGGGGCATGGGGCCCATTCTTACCGGGAACCTGGCCTCTTCAGCCTGGACCGCGTGGTTATCTCGTCATACCGCCATGCAGCAAGTGGTGGGCTGGCAGCCGGTGGAGGCTGACAGTACGGTGACATCACTGTTCCCGGATTTCGTTCTGCCGCTGTTGCCGGAAGGGTGTGGATTAACCCCGCGGGATAAGGTCTTGCGGTGCGCGCTGAACCTTTTCACTTTTGCGGCTATTGCCGCCCTGCTCAGCAGCGGCTGGAATAATTGTCAGTTGCTCCACCGTGTGAGCTTCGATATAGCCCATTACAACCAACTCTCCATGGCTGATTACGGCCCGAAAGCTGATGCCGTTGCGGTCCTGCGTGATGACGCGGCCCAACTGGATGGCTGGGCGCGTAATGGCGTACCAGCCCGGATGAGCCTTGGTTTGTATCAGGGAGAGCGACTGCGCATTACGGTGCTGGAAGCAATTCGCTCGTATGTCCCGCCGCCATCACCCCCTGAATCTCAACCGAAAGCAGAACCGGTACCGAAGATTATCCGCCTCGACAGCATGTCGCTTTTCGACTCGGGTAAGTCTGACCTCAAGCCTGGCTCTACCAAACTGCTGGTCAACTCTCTGGTGGACATCAAGGCCAAACCGGGCTGGCTGATTGTGGTGGCGGGGCATACCGATAACACCGGCAATCCAGGGCTTAACCAGATGCTCTCGATGAAACGCGCCGAAGCGGTACGTGACTGGATGCGTGACACCGGTGACGTACCGGAAAGCTGTTTTGCGGTGCAGGGCTACGGTCAACGTCGCCCCATTGCAACCAATGACACCCCGGAAGGCCGCGCGCTCAACCGCCGTGTCGAAATCAGTCTGGTACCGCAGGTTGATGCCTGCCAATTACCGGGCAAACCCTCAGCGTCATCACAGGATGATGGCGCATCACAACACAATGGAGAGTAATTCCATGGCAATTCCTGTTTATCTTTGGCTGAAAGACGATGGCGGTGCGGACATCAAAGGGTCTGTGGACGTCAAGGATCGCGAAGGCAGCATCGAAGTCGTTGCACAGCAGCACAACCTGTACATCCCGACGGACAACAACACCGGCAAGTTGACCGGTACACGTATCCACACCCCGTTCCTGTTCACTAAGGAAATCGATTCTTCCAGCCCGTATCTCTACAAGGCGGTGACGACCGGCCAGACCCTGAAGTCTGCGGAATTCAAGTGGTACAAAATCAACGACGCAGGCCAGGAAGTGGAGTACTTCAACACCAAACTGGAAAACGTGAAAGTGGTGAAAGTGAATCCGGTGATGCACGACATCAAAGATCCTTCTTACGAGAAGCACAACCACCTCGAGCAGATCGAACTGCGCTACGAAAAAATCACCTGGACCTACAAAGACGGCAACATCATTCATTCCGATTCCTGGAACGAACGCGCCACTGCATAAGTCGCAAGCGGACAGTCCCCCCTGTCCGCTTTTTCTTTTTTGCTGAATGTCTGCCGCCGCGGGCTTTCAGCAAAGAATCACACAATTTGCCTGCCTGACCTGATGCGCTTTGGGTTCCTTGTCAAAAGGGAAAGCGATGGGCGGTAGCGTACCCGGCACAACCTAAGAGAGAGACAAATGGAAAACTCAGCCGCCCTGTTACGTCGCCTTAATCCTTACTGCGCCCGTGCGCTGGAGGGGGCTGCTTCCCTATGTCAGTCCCGTGCCCATGCGGAAATTTTGCCCGAACACTGGCTGCTGAAACTGCTGGAGCAGGGCGAAGGTGATCTCACGGTGCTGGCGCGGCGCTACGAGTGGGATATGGACAGTATGTGGCAGGCGCTGCTGGGCTGGCTGGACCAGCTTCCGCGCTCGGTACGCAGCCGGCCACAGCTGGCGAACTCTCTCAACACGTTGCTGAAACAGGCATGGATGATAGCGTCGTTGCAGGGCGAAGAAAAAATCCGCAGCCTGCATCTGCTGATTGCGCTGGTTGAAAGCCCGACGCTGATTCATTGCGATGGCCTGTGGCCTCTGCTGACGCTGGGCCAGAGCCAGCTAGAGCGCCTGCGCCCGCTGCTGGATGCACAGTCTGACGAACGCCCGGAAGTGCAGCAGGATGCAGCGCTGGCCCAGAGCCATGGCGGCGATGTGGAGCTTGTCGGGCGTCCTGACGGCGCAGAGGCAAAAGAGGGTGAACTGAGCGCGGCGTTGCAGAACGCACTGGATAAATTCACCCTCGACGTCACCGCTAAAGCGAAAGAGGGCAAAATCGATCCGGTGTTTGGTCGTGATACTGAAATCCGCCAGATGGTGGACATTCTGTCACGCCGTCGCAAGAACAACCCGATTCTGGTGGGGGAACCGGGTGTCGGTAAAACCGCGCTGGTGGAGGGCCTTGCGCTGCGGATTGCCGAAGGCAACGTGCCTGAATCACTCAAACCCGTCGTTCTGCGTACCCTCGATCTTGGGTTGTTGCAGGCGGGCGCAGGCGTGAAAGGCGAATTTGAACAGCGCCTGAAAAATGTCATTGACGCCGTGCAGCAGTCGCCGGTGCCAATTCTGCTGTTTATCGACGAGGCACATACCATCATTGGCGCGGGCAACCAGGCAGGTGGCGCGGATGCGGCAAATCTGCTGAAACCGGCGCTGGCGCGTGGTGAATTGCGTACCATTGCCGCGACAACCTGGTCTGAATACAAACAATACTTCGAGCGCGATGCGGCGCTGGAACGCCGCTTCCAGATGGTGAAAGTGGACGAACCGGATGACGACACTGCCTGTCTGATGCTGCGCGGCCTGAAATCCCGCTACGCCGAATACCATAACGTGCATATCACTGACGATGCCGTGCGTGCCGCCGTCACGCTGTCGCGTCGCTATCTGACGGGCCGTCAGTTGCCGGACAAAGCCGTTGACCTGCTCGATACCGCTAGCGCCCGCGTACGCATGAGTCTCGATACCGTGCCGGAACAACTGACTCGCCTTCGCGCACAAATCACCGCTCTGGAGATGGAGAAGCAGGCGCTGCTGGAAGACATTGCCATCGGGAATCAGAGTCTCGGTGAACGCCTGATGGTGATTGAGCCGGAAGAAGTGCGCCTGACTGTTGAATTCGATGAACTGGAAGCCCGATACGGCCAGGAACTCACGCTCACCGAACAACTGCTGGCGAACCGCCAGGACATTTCCCGCCAGAGTGAAACTCACAAGATGCAACAGGAACTGAGCGGCATGCAGCACAGCAACCCGCTTCTCTCCGTGGATGTGGACGTGCGCACTGTTGCTAACGTCATTGCCGACTGGACCGGTGTGCTGCTCTCTTCGCTGATGAAAGACGAGCAGACCGAACTGCTGACCCTGGAAAATGAAATCGGCAAACGTGTGGTCGGGCAGGATGTTGCGCTCACCGCCATCGCGCAACGCCTGCGTGCGGCGAAAACAGGCCTCACTTCCGAGAACGGTCCGCAGGGCGTGTTCCTGCTGGTTGGCCCAAGCGGCGTGGGGAAAACCGAAACGGCACTGGCGCTCGCCGATGTGCTGTACGGTGGCGAAAAGTCGCTAGTTACCATCAACCTGTCCGAATACCAGGAGCCGCACACGGTTTCCCAGTTGAAAGGTTCGCCTCCGGGCTATGTCGGCTATGGTCAGGGCGGCATTCTGACCGAAGCAGTGCGTAAGCGTCCTTACGGCGTGGTGCTGCTGGATGAAGTGGAGAAAGCCCACCGTGATGTGATGAACCTGTTCTATCAGGTTTTCGACCGCGGGTTTATGCGCGACGGCGAAGGTCGCGAAATCGACTTTCGCAACACCGTCATTCTGATGACCTCAAACCTCGGCAGCGACCACCTGATGCAACGGCTTGATGAACAGCCGGAAGCCAGCGAAGGCGATCTGCATGAGTTGTTGCGCCCGACCCTGCGCGACCATTTCCAGCCTGCGCTGCTCGCCCGCTTCCAGACGGTGATTTACCGTCCGCTGGCGCAAGCCGCGATGCGCACCATTGTGGAAATGAAACTCATCCAGGTGAGCAAACGCCTGCACCGCCATTACGGTCTGACCACATATATCGACGAGAGCCTGTATGACGCTCTGACGTCCGCCTGCTTGCTACCTGATACCGGCGCGCGAAACGTCGACAGCTTACTCAACCAGCAAATTCTGCCAGTGCTGAGCCAGCAGTTGCTTACCCATATAGCCGCGAAGCAGAAGCCGCAGTCGTTACGCCTTAGCTGGAGTGAAGAAGAGGGGGTTGGACTGGAATTTGACCGACCACAAGGAGTAAACATATGAGTGCTAACCTCCCGTTAAGATTCAGTCATAACCATCACCTGTTGGCGGTGAAAGGATGTGAATCTGAGCTCGACGTACTGGCTTTTGAGGGCGACGAAGCCTTGAGCAAATCGTTCAGTTACCGCATTGAGTTCACCAGCACCGACCACGCCATCAGCAAAGAGACGATGCTGATGAAAGCCAGCTCTCTGACGCTTCAGACACCGGTTGATCAGGGCTATGGTATTAAAATGCAGCAGCCGGTGCGGGTGATTCAGGGAGTGATCAGTGGCTTTGAACGCCTCAGTTCCTCGAAAGATGAAACCCACTATGCCGTGACACTCCAGCCGCGCCTGTCGCTGCTTGATCGCTCGCATCAGAATGCCATCTATCAGGACATGTCCGTCCCGCACATCGTCGAAAAAATTCTGCGTGAACGCCATAATATGCGTGGGCAGGATTTTCTGTTCTCAATGAGCCAGGAGTACCCGCGTCGTGAGCAGGTGATGCAGTACGGTGAGGATGATCTGCATTTTATCAGCCGCCTTATGGGCGAGGTTGGCATCTGGTTTCGTTTCACCACCGACACCCGCCTTAATATTGATGTGGTGGAGTTTTACGACAGCCAGCAAGGGTATGAAAAAGGCCTGTTTCTGCCATCGGTTCCGCCGTCAGGGCAGCATTCGAAAGGCGTGGACTCGGTCTGGGGGATGGAGAGCCATCACAACGTAGTGCAAAAGCAGGTCAGTACTCGAGACTACAACTACCGTCAGGCCACGCAGGAGATGAACACACAAGTCGATGTGACCCGCGGGGATTCCACGACCTACGGCGATGCTTACCATTATGCCGATAACTATCTGACGCCCGGCGGTAATTATGACCGCAACCCGGCACCGGAGTCCGGCACGTTCTATGCCCATCTGCGCCATGAGCGCTACCTGAATGGACAGACACAGACCCATGCTATCACCAGTTGTCCGACGCTTTCTCCAGGGCAGGTGCTGAAAGTCACCGGGGGCTATGAAGTGGCAGAGGTGTTTGCTCATGGCGTGGTCATCACGGCAATGCACTGCCATGCTCGTCGTGATGAAGATTTTTGTATCCACTTTAACGGCATTCCGGCTAGCACCGATTTTGGCTTCCGCCCTGAGCCAGGAGATCGTCCGCTGATGGCCGGTACGCTGCCGGCACGCATTACCAGTACCACTGACAATGATACTTACAGCCATATCGATAAAGACGGGCGCTACCGTGTCAACATGCTGTTTGACCGTGACAACTGGGAAACTGGATTCGAGAGCTTGTGGGTACGTCAGACCCGCCCGTATGCCGGGGATACCTACGGTCTGCACCTGCCCCTACTGGCTGGTACCGAAGTCGCAATTGGTTTTGAGGGGGGTAACCCGGACAGACCGTACATTGCAGGTGCGCTGCATGACTCCGCGCATCCGGACCACGTCACTATCCGCAACTACAAACGCAATGTCCTGCGCACACCGGCAAATAACAAAATTCGCCTCGACGATGAGCGCGGGAAAGAGCACATCAAGGTCAGCACGGAGTTCGGCGGTAAGAGTCAACTGAATCTCGGTCACCTTGTTGATAGCGAGAAACAGAAACGCGGAGAGGGTTTTGAACTCAGAACAGACAGCTGGGGAGCCATACGCGCGCAGAAAGGGATGTTTATCAGCGCTGATGGCCAGACGAAAGCACAAGGCCAGCAACTGGAGATGCAGTCGGCGGTCAGTTTACTTAAAGGGGCCGTGAATCAGGTAAGCGGATGGGGAACTATTACGCAAGCGCACCATAACGTTGCCCCGGATGCTGAGCCACTGAGAGCATTTGTTTCAGGGGCCAGTACACTTAAAGAACCGGCACTGCTGATGTCTGCACCGAAAGGTATTGCCAGCGTCACGCCGGAAACCGCCTTAGTGCACAGCGGGAAGGGGCTGTACCTGCAGAGCTTGGGTGAAGTAAATATCAGCACAGCACAGCGTTATTCGGTGAACGCGAGCCAGGTTGTTTCAATACTTGCTCAACAAGAAGGTATGCGGCTGATATCTGCCAAAGGCCCACTGGAGATTGAGTCACATGCAGATGTTCTGTCGCTAACTTCCCTTAAAGATGTCACCGTCCAGTCAACACAAGGGCACCTGCAGTTAACTGCTAAAAATGGCATCACTCTGGGCTGTGGCGGGGCTTATATTCGTCTCACGCCGCAGGGAGAGGTGCAAATTCACGGTCCGGGACTAATCAGCCTTAAAGGCCAGCACGATCTGCAGGGGCCAGCCAGTGAAGATTTTCCCCTACCTGAACTACCAGCATCGGTGTGTAAAGAGTGCCTGAAAAATGCGCAGCGGCTGGCGCAGGGCTTTGTGCCAAGGGAGGCATAAATGACGACCCAATGGATTGAGGAAGTGGCGGCTATCTGCCGTGCATCCGGGGCTCATTATCTGGACATTATTGTCGATCAGGCCGGGTTGGATTTCAGCGTTATCCCGGCGTTGAACGCGTTGTCGGTGGAGTGGCAATCGCTTTATCACGGGCTCCCGGAAGCGTTTATCGTCGATGATGCGCCGCTCATTGCTCGTATTATCCTTGATGATGTTCAGCAGATGCAGTGGTTGCAGGACACTAGTCAGAGGGTCGTCGTCCAGGCTCCGTTGTTACTGTTGTGCTCACACTGGCCTTTTTCTGCCCTGTCTGGCTGGCTGACGCAGTGTATGGATATTCTGCAGGAGGGGAGGGGGGGGATTTTGCGATTTTATGATACGCGTATTTTTCCCCTGCTTTTTACGCACATTCTCAGCGAAGAGCAACAGCAGCCTTTGTTACGCCCGGCCTTGTTCTGGGCATGGCAGGATAGGGACGGTAACTCAAGAGGCATAAAAGGTTCCTGTACACCGCAGGTATACGATGAAAAACCTCTCAAAATCGATCTCAGCGATCGCCAACTGGAATATCTGATGTGTGTCTGTGATGTCATGGTGCTCCTGTCGCACTCTGCACCACCAGCGGGTGTCTATGTATCGCAGCAGGCGCTTTTTTTGGATTGTTACCAAGGCATGGTGGAGGCAACCGATCAGGGCATTATTCTGGATGATGCACGTGAGTCGTGGGTAATGAAAAAATGGCTTGCTGCAGAAAAAACAGCCTGATGGTTATCAGGGGGAAGAAGCCAAAAGTATGCCAGTAGTAAAAGTAACCAGCTTAGCCTGGGTTCTACCGCTGTTCTCTCTTTAGTCCCGCCTCAACAAGGAAGTCAGATGAAAAATTCACTGTTAAGCCCGCTGCTGGCGGGTCTGCTGCTGTTAACCGGCTGCTCACAGCCTGCCGCTCAGGCAGAGGGCGGCGGTGGAGGCGGCACCATTAAAGCTATCAACCACACCCGATGGGCT